>CALLYK010000064.1 GCA_937858365.1 uncultured Isosphaeraceae bacterium
CACCTCGCCTGCGCCCGGCGGCCCAGGTCGGCGCGGGCGACACCGTACCGCGCGGGGAGTTAACCTCGCTTCGCCGCGGCGCCTCCTTGGCGATCCATGGTCCTAACAGGGAGGCGCGGGTCCGCGGAGCTTGGCCGATACGCGGTCGGGATGCGTGGGCCTCTGCGTGGCTCGGACGCTCGGGTCGGAAAAGGCCCGTACGTGCCTGAAGCTTCCGGCCGATCGGGGTTGGACCAGGGCGGGTGGCTCAGGCGAAGAAGGCGATGAGCGCGAGCACCACGGCCCCGAGGATGACCACCGCGATCAGGAAGTAAGTGATCCAGGCCCCTTCGACCGGCCGGTGTCCGGTTTGTTCGGCGGGGCCGATCGCGTGGACCACGACGGCCTGCTTGGCCGGCTTGATCGGGCGGATGGTCGGGGCCGGGGCCGCTTCGGCGTCGCCCAGGTCGCGGAGCGCGATGTCCAGCGAGGACCCGGCGTGGTCGTCCAGAAGGCGAAGGTCCTCTTCTTCGAGTCGTGGCGGCGGCGGCTTGAAGGCGCGGGCCCGTTGGCCCTGGGCCTCAAGTTGGGCGAGCGTGGCCGGGTCGGTCCAGCGGGCCAGGTCGTTGGCCAGGTCCCGGGCCGTTTCGTAACGGTCCTCGGGGGCCTTGGCCATCAGCTTACGCACGATCGCGGCGAAGGCCGGCGGGACGCCGGGCGCCACGCGCTCCAACGGTTCGGCCGCCTCCATCCGATGTTTGTAGATCTTGTTCACCACGTCGCCCCCTTCGAAGGGGGGCCTGCCCGCGAGCGCGAAATAGAGGGTGCAGCCGATCGAATAAAGGTCGCTGCGCGCGTCGGCCTTGGCGGCGTCGGAGAGTTGTTCCGGGCTCGCGTAGTCGAGCGTGCCGATGATCGTGTTGGGACGGGTGAGGGCCCCTTCCTCTTCGAGCGTGCGCGCCAGGCCAAGGTCGAGGACCCGGGCGTCCCCCTCGGGGGTCACCATGATGTTGGCGGGCTTGATATCGCGGTGGACCAAGCCGACATCGTGGGCCGCGGCGATCCCTTCGCAGACCTTGATGAACAAGCGGGCCGCGTCGGGCACGCGCAACGGGCCGCGCCCCGGGTCCTTCACCAAGTCGAGTAAGGACGCGCCGGGCACGTACTCCATGACCATGAAATGGACCCCCTTGTCGACGCCCACGTCGAGGGTCCGGGCGAGGTACTTGTGGCGGACCAGGCGCGAGAGGTCCATCTCGCGCTGGAAGCGTTCCAGGGCGTTCTTGGACTCGCGTTGCTTGGCGGGAGGCAGGACCTTGAGGGCGACCTTGCGGCCGTCGGCGCCCCGGCGGGCGAGATAGACCTTCCCCATGCCGCCGGAGCCGATTTTGCTGAGGATCGTGTAGTCGCCCAGGAAGAAACCGTTGGTGGCCCCACCGAGGACCTTGCTGGCCTGATAGCTGGTGAGCAGCCCGCTCGCGACGAGTTCACGGGCCAGGCGGACGGGCGCGTCGTGCTCGGGGTCGGGGTCGAACCGGGCGAGCCGTTGCCGGAGGTCCTCGCGCGGGACCAGACCACTCCGCCCGAGGCCGGCGACGAACTCGTCGAGCCGCGACATCCTGGTCCCCCGAGGCGGGTCGTGGGTGGCGTGACGTTGGCACGGGCCCGTCCCAGGGGCCCGGTCGCCGATCAGGTCCCCGCGGACAACACGTGGACCACGACGCAGGTGATGTTGTCTTTCGATTGCGACTCGATGGCGAGTTGACCAAGGGTCTCGGCGGCCCGCTGCGGGTCCCCGTGGCCCGCCAGGATCGCGGCGATCTGGTCGTCGCGAACGACGCCGGTCAGGCCGTCGGTCGCCAGGAGGAAGCGGTCCCCCAAGCGGACGTCCAGCGACTTGACCTCCTCCGGCCCGGGACCGACGTCGCGGCTGCCTAGATAAAGATACAAGACGTGCTTGAACTTGTGACTCTCCACCTCGTCCGCCTTGATCGTGCCCGCCTTGCGCAGGGCCTCCGCCAGGGAGTGGTCCTCCGTGAAGAGTTCGAGCTTGCCGTCGCGCAGGCGGTAGGCGCGGGAGTCGCCGATCCCGGCGATGTAGACCCTGTCTTTGTGGAAGAAGGTCAGGACGACGGTCGTCCCCATGCTCACGCAATCGCTGTCCAGGTGCGATTGCGCAAGGATCTCGTCGTTGGAGCGGCCCACCGCCTCGCGCACGGCGGCGCGGACGGCCCGGTCGTCGAGGGCTTCCGGTTCGTTTCCCAGGCGTTTTTGCAATTCGACCGGGATGATGTCCACGGCCATCTGGCTGGCCCGCTCGCCGGCGAGTTGGCCCCCCATGCCGTCGGCGACGATGAAGAGTCCCGGCGGTCCCAACGCGGGCGCGGTCTCGGGAGGGGCCGGCCCTGGGGCCTCGCCTGGGCCGATCCCGCTGGAAAACGACTCCAGGCTGCTTTTGGGGAAGTGCTCCAGGGTGTCTCGGGGCCGCAAGGAGGCGAACCCGGGGACGAAGTAGTTGTCTTCGTTGTGTTCGCGGTAGTTGCCCACCGTGGTGTAAACACCGGCGCGAAGCATGACCTTGCCCGCGGCCAGAGGTACGGATGAGACCGGCGAATAATCGGCGGTGTCATGAAGGTTGACGGCCTTGGGGCCGCCGCGCGGTTTGTCCCGCCAGTGTTTCTTGAACCAATCGAACAGCCCCACGGGCCCCGCCTTCTTTCTTTTCAAGCGCCGAGTCGGACCTGCCCGCCCCGTGCCGGCGATCAGCCGGAGGAAGACCGCGAAGGGGAAGGACCGGAAGCCACGGTCGGGCATGACCAGGCCACAAGGTCGTCCACGCCGATCGATCGATACGTCAAGAAGAGCTCTCCCGCCTCGAACCCGGCGGTGTGTCCGTGGTATCGGTCCATCGACTCTACCGCCTGGACCACGCGTTGCTTCGCGGGGGGGAACTGGGTCTCATAGGCCCGGATCGCGTCGAGCTTGCGGTCGAGCGTCGAGCTTATGTCCGCGACAATGTAGCCGGTCGCCTCGGGCAACGCCAGGGAGTGAAACGTGATGGGGAACCCCAACTGCGCCGAGACCGAATGCACGGGGAGCCCGTCGAAGTATTCGTCCCACTTGCTCAGGCGGCTGTAGAAGACGGCCGCGTCGGTGATGAGCATGGCCTGATAGTGGTCGGGAGAGGCCATCACGGTCTTGCCCGCGAACCCCAAGACCAAACGTGGGCGATGCCGGCGGAAGACGGTCGCCAAGGCCACGCGCGCCTCGAACGAGTCGAAGAGGCGGCGATTGGGCAGGTTGAGGCACACTCGATGGTGGACACCAAGAAGCTCAGCGGCCCGCCGCGCCTCCGCCATTCGGACATCGGGACCTGGGGAGCCCGGTGTGGGTTCGCCGTCCGTCAGGTCCACGATACCTACATGATAGCCGAGCGAGGCAAGGCGGGCGAGTGTCCCCCCGCACGTGATTTCCACGTCGTCGGGATGGGCCCCCACCGCGAGCACGTCGAGCGGAATGGGCGCGGCCGCGGCCCCGTCCATGCGTCTGGTCCCCCAGGGCGACAGGCGAGAGAATCAGTCCAGGCCCACTATAACATCGGAATATGACGGGCGACATCCCGCAGGACGGCCGAGCCGTCCCAACGGGTCAAGATGCGGCGCGACCGAGCTCGAAGTCCCGCGCGGCGATCGGACCGACCAAGGAGCGCGAGTCCATGGAAGACCGCGCCAAGGGTCCCTCCACGGAAGGAGCGGTCACCATCTCGCAAGGGCGGATCGCCGTACCCGAACGGATACCCAGGCCGCGGAGGACCCTCCGGATGAGCGCCTCGGCCTCGAGCAGACGTTCCTCGTCGTCCAGCTCGACGTCGATCGAACAGGACCCCTGTCCGCGTTGGTCGCCGCTGACCTCGCCCAGGTCGGCCGCCGTGAGCGCCTCGTCAAGTGCCGCGCGCACACCAAGGGGCCCCAGCCCCTGAATATCGCCCCACGCCGAATCACTCAAGACGACTTCAATGAGGATACCAACCATGGAAGAGACTCCGACCGTCCTTGGGAAGAGGGGGACCAGCCGCTTCGCGGTCCGGGGCTGGCAAGTCGGTTGGCTCGTGTCCGAGCGTTCCCGGGTCATTGAGGTGGCCCAGTCACGCCGATCATGCGATCCTTGACCACAGTATGGCAAGGACCCGCGCCCAAAAAAGCAAACTGTTAGGTCCGCTCTGCGCGATTAGTCAGGTCGTGCGGTTGCCGGGTGCCATGCCTGCGAGGTAATCTCTGGAAGCATTTCAGACCCCGGCCAGCCGTGCCCATGATCCGCAATCGTATAGAGCACCACATCCGCGCCCTGTTCGCAGTTACCCCAGGCATCTTGCATCACGGTGTCGTTAATTTGGGTTACCGTCGGCGCA
>CALLYK010000065.1 GCA_937858365.1 uncultured Isosphaeraceae bacterium
AAGCAGCCGGGCGCCCAGTTGATGCTCGCCGCCGAGGCCGTCCGCGCCGGGCGCAGGACCGAGGCGGAGGCCCTTTCCCTTCAGGCCGAAAAGGGCTTCGCCGCCGGCGCCGAGGCCCACCCCGCCGACCCTTCCTGGGTCGTGAACCAGGCCCTGGCCCGCGCCGTGCGCGGCGACGACGAGGGGGCGATTCAACTCCTCGAGGCCCGGCTCGATCGTGCCAAGCCGGAGCCCGAGGTCCTCATGGCGGCCGGGAACGCCTTCGCTGAATGGGTGTCCCGACCCAGCCTCTCCGGCCCCGCCCAACGATCGCGACGCGTCGAACTCCTGCTTCGGGCCCAGCGATCGCTTCCCGGCCACCCCTCGATCCAAGCGCCGATCCTCCGCGAACTGATCGACCCGGAAGGTCGTGAAGAGGCGGTCCGCCAATTCGAGACGCTCCTCAGCGACCCTCGCGCGGCCCACTCGACCCACTTCCTGCTCGGAGGCTCGGCCTACCAGCTCGGCCTCTCCGCGAAGGCCAAACACCACTTCCAAGAGGCCCATCGCCTCTTCCCCAGCGAGCCAAACTACGCCAACAACTTGGCCTGGCTGCTCGCCGACGGCGATGAGGCCGATCGCGGCGAGGCCCTCAAGATCATCGACGGCCTGGTTTCCCTTGAACCCAAGGCGCCTCGCTTTCATGGCACCAAGGGACATGTGCTTCTGCGTGACAAAAAATGGCGCGATGCCCTGGCCGAACTGGAAACGGGCCTCAAGGGCGAGCCCGACAACATCGACCTCCATCGCGACCTGGCCGACGCCTACGAGGCCCTGGGTATGACCGACCTGGCCGCCGGCCACCGCGCGAAGGCGACCAAGCGAGTGCCGTAGCCTCCGCCCTGAAGCGCCTCAGACGGTCCCATCATGACCGCCGAACTCCAGAGGCTGCTCCCCCGTAATGACCCACTTGAGCGTCTGGACATTGCGCCGCCCGAGCATCCGCTTGGGCCCTTGATAGGCTGAGATGGGCAAGTGCTTCTTGGCCATCATCACAAGACGATGCGACGAGTGCTTGAAGGCAACCTTGTGGCCGTGCTCGCCGCTGGCCAGAAGGAGCACGTCGCCCACCCGGGGTTCGGGCCTCAAGACGGCCAGGGCGAACCCCCCCCACATCTGCCGGCCCAAAGGCATCCCTTGAAACGACTCCTCAAGATGATTGAGCTTCCCCGGAATGAAGTCGAGTTCAACCTGGTGCACATGGGGCGACTCGTGGCGGGGGGCCTCCCTCATCCCTTGAAGAAAAAAACAAAGTAAATATAATGTATGATAATTTCACAATACCATGCGGAATGGCCCGTATGGACGATCCGTCGCGAGGAAATAGAGCACCAGCGCATCGTAGGAGCGGCGGGCGCGCACGGGTCAACCGGATTGCCCAAGAGCGTTAACGAAAGATCATCGTCTGCGATGACGTTTTCGCTTCTTGTCAGCCATGTTTTTCCGTCCCATCGCCCTCAACGTGGATTATTTTGCGTTGTTTTGGTTGGAAACGCGCATCATTTGGGATGCCTGGAATGCTAGGTGCCCCAAGTGTGGGATTTTGCGTGATAGGATGATTTTACGGGATGATCAAGCGGAAGACAAGATAGGGGACATGGAGGATTTTGGAAAACGAGGAGGGGGTCCGTTGGCACTTGTGACCTGCTTTGAGTGCTCACAATATATTGTTATTAAACTGCAATGACTCTTGCGTTTTTTAACTATTCATCGTTCAAAGATTTTGCGTTTCTTTTTCTGATATATGCCTGCTTGTGCTTTCGGGGCACCGGGCCCATGGATGTCGTACTGAAAGGGGTGGGAGGTGTCGATGAAGATTGTATTCACGGCGGGCGAGGCCGCTCGCATATGCGGCCTCAGTCATGGGACGATCCTACGCTGCATGGACACGGGCCGATTGCGCTGCTATCGCGTGCCGGGTTCGACGCATCGGCGGGTCACGCGCAAGGCCCTTGAAGAGTTCATCGGCGAGCACGGGCTGCCCGCGATCGACCTTGATGGCGCCCGACCGCGCGTCTTGATCGCGGTCACGTCTTCCGAGGCCGTTCGGGAACTCAGCGAGGCCCTGGCGCCTGGCGCGAGCTTCGAGGTGGAGGTCGCGAGGGGTCCCTTTGAGGCGGGCCGGGCGATCGTCCGGTCGCGGCCAAACGTAGTGCTCATGGACCTCGAGGAAGAGGGCCAGGACTTCCAGCCGGTCGTCGACATGGTGCGAGACTTGGCGGCACGGTCTCGACCCGTGATCATCCGCGTCGGTTATCGAGCCGGCAATGCCCCTCCGCCCTACACTGTCTTCCTCCCCTTGGTGCAACCCGACGCCTTTCGGGCCTGGCTCCTCGATCGGTCTCAGCGACGGCAAATCCGTCGGAAATCCAAGGATGCATAAGAGATTATTCTACAAAGGCACGGAGGAGACGGAGAAGAATAGACGGAGAAGAAATGGCCCGTTCAAGGTCTTGAACGCGAAAAGAAGCGTCCCGGGCTCGCTACTTGGAAGCTCGAGGCGGGTTCCATCTTCCTGAAAGGTCGTGTCGATGATACGTGCCTGAAAACAACTCATCGCTGGAGGATCGTCGTGGGCCTTTTCCTGTTCGCCATCGCGTTGATCGCGGCCGATGACGGTCCCGTCCTCAAGAAGTGGACCGTGGGGGGCCAAGAGCGTGAGGCCCTGGTGGTGGCCCCCACCAAGACGATCGACGAGGCCGCGGGACATCCGGTCATTTTCGCCTTCCACGGTCATGGCGGCTCAATGCGCAACACGCATCGCGCTTGGGCCTTGCACAAGCTCTGGCCCGAGGCCCTCGTCGTTTATCCGCAAGGACTACCCACGCCCGGCAAGTTCGACCCCGGCGGCCAGCGGCCCGGTTGGCAGAACCGTCCCGGTCAGCAAGACGACCGCGACCTGAAGTTTGTCGACGCCATCTGGGAATCGCTCGGCAGCGAGTACAAGCTCGACCCCAAACGGGTGTTCGCCACGGGGCATTCTAACGGCGCTGGTTTCACTTATTGCCTTTGGTACGCGCGTCCCGACCGGTTCACGGCGTTCGCGCCCTCGGCCGCGTCACCGCGCATTCCGGTTGGCAAGGCCCTTCCGCCGCGACCCGTCCTGCACATCGCGGGCAAGAACGACAAGACCGTCCCCTTCGCCGATCAAGAAAAGACGATCGCCGGCGTGAAGACCAACAACGGTTGCGACGAGAAGGGCCGCGAATGGGCCCCCGGCTGTTTGAAGTACGAATCGACGAAAGGGGCCCCCGTCGTGATCATGATTCACGAGGGCGACCACAAGTACGACGCCGACGCCCCTGCACGCATTGTCCGTTTTTTTCAGGAAGCGGTCTCGCCCCCATGATTTCGGGCCAAGACCGCGAACACGGATTGCCAGTGAAGAGCGCTACCGGGCTCAGGTCCGATTGAGCCACCAGAGGGACCCGTTCAGGACGCTCGCGAACGTCACCCAGGCCAGATAGGGGGCCATCAAACCGGCCGCCCAACGATCGATCGGCAAGAACGCGGCGATCGTCGCCGCGATCGCCAGCCAGAGGGCGATGATCTCGACGAAGGCCCAGCCGGGTTGCCGGGCTCCGAAGAAAAGACCCGACCACAAGGCGTTTAAGACAAGCTGGACGAGAAACAACGCGATCGCGCGACGCGTGCCTTCGCCACCTTGCGCGGCGTGTCGCGTGACCAGCCAGGCCGCGACCGCCATCATGCCGTAAAGCAAAGTCCAGACCGGCCCGAAGACCCAATTCGGCGGGTTGAACGACGGCTTGATCAGCGACGGATACCACGAAGAGACGCCGTTCGCCGAAAGAAGGCCCCCAACGGCCGCCGCACCGTAACAGAGGAGGAGCCAGATCATGAGGAGGAAGGTCGAACGAAGCATCGCCACGCCCCTCGCGACCGCTTAGGATGGGGCGAGCCGGCGCAGAGCGATCGCGCCGGCCTTCACCCGAGAGACCACCCCGATGATATGCGTCGCCGTTACCTACATCGTCAAGGCCGGGCACGAGGAAGACGCGGCCGAGTACTTCCGATTGATGACCTCGCCCAGCCTGGCGGAACCGGGCTGCCTCTTCTATCAAGCCCACCGATCACCCACCGACCCATACCGCTTCTTTCTCTACGAGCAATACAACGACCAAGCGGCGCTCGACTTCCACCGCGCCTCGCCGCATTTTGAGAAGCACGTGAAAAACGGCCTCTTGCCGATCACCGAGAGCAGGACACCCGAGATTTACGTCCCGCTGAGTGCGTGAGCGAGAAAAGGGACCACGGATCATGAACGGCTTCGGGTTCGTCCGCGTCACCTGCGCCACCACGCCGACCGTCGTCGCCGACCCGGCGGCCAACCGCCGCTCTCTGCGGTCGGCGCTCGATCAAGCGGTCGATAGCGACATCGTCCTCTTTCCCGAATTGTCAATCACAGGCTACACCTGCGCGGACCTCTTCGGGCAGAAGGCCCTCCTCGACGGCGCCGAGCGGGCCCTTCAGGAACTCGCGGAGTCGACGGCGGGGCGGTCGCAACTGGTCGTGGTGGGTGCCCCCGTTCGGGCTGGGAACGGCCTTTACAACGCGGCGGTCGTCCTTCACGACGGTCGCGTCTCCGGTGTGGTCCCCAAGCAGTACCTGCCGACTTATAAGGAGTTTTACGAGCGGCGTTGGTTCCGTCCGGCCGACGGGAGCGAGCCGCCCGACATCCAGATCGCGGGGCGACGGGTCCCGTTCGGCGTCGACCTCCTGTTCCGCGCGAACGATGATGTCGTCGTCGGTATTGAGATTTGCGAGGACCTCTGGGTGCCGATCCCGCCCAGCGCGCGTCAGGCCCTCGCCGGCGCCACGCTTTTGCTCAACCTCTCGGCGAGCAATGAGACGATCGGCAAGGGGCAGTATCGTCGCGACCTGGTGCTTTCCCAATCGGGGCGATGCGTCGCCGCGTATGCTTACGCGAGTTCCGGCCCGACCGAGTCGACGACCGACCTCGTCTTCGGCGGGCACTGCCTGATCGCCGAGAATGGCCGGATGCTGGGCGAGTCGAGGCGCGTCGGCGACGGCGGGCCCCTGCCGCGCGACGGCGACATCCTGACCCGCGACGTGGACGTGGAGCGACTGCGGACGGATCGCCGGGTGACCACCAGCTTTGAAGACTTTCGCGGCGAAAGGCCGGTGTTCCGGTCCATTCCCTTCGGATTGGCCACCGACATGCCGGGCCTAAAGCGCAGCGTGCCCGCGGCACCTTTTGTGCCCAAGGCGGGCGACGAGCTCCATCGCCGATGCGCAGAGATCTTCGGCATCCAATGCGCGGGGCTGGCGAAGCGCGTGGAACGGCTCCCCCTGGGCACTCCCCTGCATATCGGCGTGTCAGGCGGGCTCGACTCGACCTTGGCCCTCTTGGTCGCGGTGAAGACTTGCGACTTGCTCCGCTGGCCGCGCAAGCGCATTCAGGGCCTGACCATGCCGGGCTTCGGCACGACCGCGAAGACAAAGACGAACGCGCTGGCCTTGATGGACCAACTCGGCGTGGACTCGACCACGATCGACGTCCGGGCCCTGGCCCTTCAGACGTTCCGCGACATGGGCCATCGCCCCTTCGGGATCGACCTTGGCGGTCATGACGTCGATTCGTTTCAGCAGGCCCTCGTCCGCCTTCCGGCGGAACGCCGTTCCGACCTTATCTTCGAAAACGTGCAAGCCCGGCTCCGGACGTTTCTGCTCATGTCGCGAGGGTTCGTGGTCGGGACCGGAGACCTCTCCGAATTGGCCCTGGGCTGGTGTACCTATAACGGCGATCACATGAGCATGTATAATCCTAACGTGTCAGTCCCCAAGGGCCTGGTGAAGTTCTTGGTTTCGTACGTGGCCGAGCACGAATTTCAGGTGGGGGCCGAGCGCGAGACGTTGCTTTCCATCGTAGGGACGACCATTTCGCCGGAGTTGTTGCCGCTCTCGGCGACGGGCGAGATCGAGCAGGCCACTGAGGGGACCTTGGGCCCTTACGAGCTCCACGACTTCTTTCTCTTTCACTTCCTGCGGTTGGGCCACACACCGGCCAAGATGCGTTTCCTGGCGTCTCACGCCACGTTCAGTCGACCTTACACGGCCGAAAAGGTGGACCAGACCTTGCGGACCTTCCTCACACGTTTTTTCAGCCAGCAGTTCAAAAGGTCTTGCTTGCCGGACGGCCCCAAGGTGGGAACGGTGAGCCTCTCTCCGCGGGGCGATTGGCGGATGCCCAGCGACGCCGACGTGTCGGCTTGGCTGGAGGAATGACGAACCGATACGATTGACGCCCGCCTATCGGTTCCGCCAACGTTCGTATTTGGCGATCACGCGCTGACGGCGGGCTGGACTCAGGGCCGGGTCGGGACCGGCGCCGGGGAGGAAGGGGACCGAGTAGCCCGTGTCCGACCCGCCGGGGATGAGGAAGCCGCCGCTCGGACCGTTCGACTCACCAGGCATCGGCCCGACGCCGCCACCAAGCTGGTAGTACCGGGCCATTCGTGAAGCGGGCGTTTCGACGCCGTAAATCACCGAGGGCGGCGGCTTGAGCAAGACGTCCATCAAGGCGCCGATCGGTCCCAGCTTCCGAGGGGTCGGTGCTTGGGCCGAGACGAACGAGGTGGTGCCCAAGACAATCGATAGTGACGCCAGAGCGATGCACGCGCGCATGAGCGAGGGCCCCACCAGTCCGTCGAACGAGGCGTTGCCCCCAAGTATGACACACGTACGTGATCGTGCGCCCAACGCCGCGAGACGGTAAAGGCCGTCTGATGGGGAAGGCGGGGACCCCAGGTAGACCGCCTCTCTTCTCGGGCGCCCGTCCATGTTCCCGCACGACAACCAACGCGGTCAAAAATGGGCCACCGCAAAGCTCTTTCGAGGCATCTTCAATTGTCCGCGGGCCCGCTGGGCTGTTAGGCTAACCGCATGTTTCCTGGCCCCGATAGATGCCTGACCAACGTCCCGAGATTGCCGCATGCCACGAATTTCTCGCCTGAACCGTCGGGCCGCCGTGATGATGGCGGTGGTCGCCACCCTTTGCCTCGCCCTGGGATTGGGGCTCTGGTTCACGCAAACGGGGCGAGTGCGTCGGGCCGCCCTCGACTCGGTCCAGCGCCTCCTGGAAGAGGGGGATGCTTCCCGCGACGAGGCGATCAAGCAACTGGACCAGCTCTTGAAAAACTGGCCCAAAGACCGTGAGGCCCTTCAGCTCATCGCCAAGGCCAGCGCCCAGAAGGTCCTGGTCGACAAGAAGCTCGAATCGTTGGGGCAACTCTTTCAAACGATCGACTACAACGAGCAGGTCTTGCGGCACCTCGGGACGGATTCCCGCGCCGATCTGGCCGACATCCAGGAGGTCCGCACTCGGCTCGTGAACCTCTATCTGATCCAGGCCGAGATGATCCCGTTGACGCGGGTTTACTCGGGCGCGCCGGAGCTCCGGGAGGACGACCCATCGCCACTGGCCCTGAAACTGGCGCGGCAGGTCGTGGACGACGAATTGTCCCTGGCGGAACGGGAGTCGAGGACGGTCAAGCCGTCAGTGTGCCGGCTCCAAGCGATGGCCCTGGAAGGCGTGCTCAAGTCCGCCGCCTCCACCCAGGAAGTCGAAGAGGTGATCACGGCCTATCGGACCGCGCTGTTGGGTGGAAACCAGAAGAGTTACAACCTGTCACCCGAGAAGTCGAAGTTCTGCCCAGGGGACCTGGGCGACGATCTGGCGTCGTCGCGACTGATGGGCCTGTACGTCACCCACGATCGGCGGACCGACGCGGTGGAATTGTTCGACCGGATCGCGCGCGACAACCCCAATTCGGCATCCATTCACTTGCTGGGTTACAACACGTATCGGCATTTCGCCTCGGAAGGACGACGCACGGTGCCGCCCGCGCCGGAAGACCGCATCAAACGGGACGAGCAACGGGCCAAGGAAGAACTCGACGCGGCCGTCAAGATCGCCGAGGAAGGGGCCGAACCACTCGTCGCGCGGAACGTCGTGCTCACGGCCGCCGAGGCGGCGCTTCAACGGGGTAACGGGCAGCTCGCGCGTACTTATCTCGACCGAATACCTGAGGAGTCGCGGCGTGGCGACCCCATGATCGCCTTCCTGGAAGGTCTCATCGCCTTGGCCGAAGAGCGACCCCAGGGGACGATGGAGATCTGGCGAAGGGGCCTGATCGATACGGGAGGGACGAGCCCGCCCTTGACCTGGTGGCTCGCCTATTTCCAACTCCAGGCCAATCAATTGACCGAGGCGGAGCGTCTCATCGAACAATACCGCCGCCTCAGCGGCGCCAAGAACAAGGACCCGTTATGCGTGGTCTTGGAGGCCGGCCTCGACATCCGCGCGGGCCATCCCGACCGGGCCATCGAGAAGCTGGACCCGCTCCGTACGATCAAACTCACGACGCGGGACGAAGTGTACGCGCTACCGGTGAAAGTCGAGCTGCTCATGGGCCAGGCCCTGGAGGCCCTGAACAAGTTCGACGAGGCCCAGGCCGCTTACGATCGGGCCGTGCAACTCGCCCCGAACTCCCTGGAGGCCAGGCTCTCGCTGGCGAAGTTGCGGTCGCGACGCGACCCCGCGCGGGCCCTTCAGGACCTGGACGCGGCCCTGGCCAAGCACCCCGATAATGGGAACTTGCTGGCCATCAAGGCCCACGCCTTGCAGCAGAAACTCGCGACTTTGCCCAAGGCCGAGCGGGACTTCAAGGAACTCGACCAAGTCCTCGACCGGGCCAGGCGACTCATTCCCGACGCGCAGGAGGTCGTCCTCCTCGACGCCAATCGACTGCTCCTGGACGAGAAGCCGGAAGCGGCGGTTGAACTTCTGAGCGAGAAGGTCCGGCCGTTCTTACGTGAGGCCCCCGACAAGGGCGAACCCGTGGACGCGCGCACCAAGAGCGGAGAACTCCTGTTGATCGCCTTGGTCCAGGCCCTCAGCCGTTCCGGCCGGGAACCGCAGGCGCTTCAGGCCCTGGAGTTGGCCTCGCGGCCGTGGAACCTGGGGGACCGCGTCGACCTCCGCCTCGCCCGGGCCACCCTCTTGCTTTCGCGAGGCCGCGGACGCGACGCCCTGAGCCTCCTCGAGACCAACCGAGACGCCTTCTCGCGCTCCGATCAGGAACGGCTGGCGCAGGCCGTCGCCCGCTTCCGCCTCTCGCAAAGCGACATCGTCGGCGCCAACGCGGCCATCGCCGCCTGGTCGCGACTGGCCCCCCGCGATGAACAGCCCCGTCTCCTGCAGCTGGAACTCGCCATGCTCTGCGGCGACCAGAAACAGGGAATGGACATCCTCAGGGCCCTCAAGGCCCGGCGCGCCGCCGACCCCAACGAAGACACACGCACGGTCGACAACGTTCTGGACCTGGCCGAGGCCGCCTACCGGATCCGCGAGCTTGAGTCGGCGAGGTCCTCCCGCATGACCGAGGAACGCGAGAAGGCCCTCAAGGACATCGACAACCTGCTCAGCAACGTTCGAATGAACCACGGCGACAAGGTCCCCACGTTCTCGCTCTTGCGGGGCCGCTTCGAGGAACTTCGCGGCAACGCCGGCTTGGCGATCCAGGCCTATCAACTCGCCTGGAACAACGGGCAAGGCACGCCGTCGGCCTTCCCGCGCCTCGTCGGACTCCTCGCTCGCGACCCAGCGGCGAACGGTGAAGCCCTCGCTCGCCTGCGCGCCCAAATGGCCGGTGGTGTCCTCGACCCCCTCGCCGTGCCCATGACGCGGGCCGCCACCGACCCGACCGCCATCGTCCAACTCGCCGGCGAGGCGGTCCGGTCCTCGGCAATGACCACGTCCCGCCGACTCGAATGGGCCAACCGGTTCATCCAGCTTCATCAACTCGAACAGGCCGAAGCGACCCTGAAGAGCATCACGGACGAACGCCCCGCTCAAGAAGACGGCTGGCTCGACCTCGTCCGCGTCCGGGCCCTCCGTGGGGCCGACACCACCGCCACCATCGCGCAGGCCAAGAAGGCCGTGAAGACCGCCCACCCCGACCTCTTCGAGGCCCGTTGCCTCTGGTGCGCGCAAGACCGCGCGGGGGCCGACCGTGCCTATCGACGCATCCTCGAACGCGACCCGAACAACCTCGACGCCTTGAGTGACGCCTCGATCCTGGCCAAGGAGCGCGGCGACCTCGGGCGCTCCATCGAACTCCTTCGCAAGATTTGTCACGTCGCCCCCGACCGCAAGGTCGCGTTCCTGGACCTCGCCACCGCCCTTTCCGAAACGGCCATTGAGGCCAACTGGGAAGAGGCCGCGAAAGTCCTCGGCCCTGAGCGACCCGACGAGACCTTGGACGAACGGATCGCCAGGGCCCTCGTCCTGGCCCGGGCGCCGGGCACCGACCGCAAGGTCCGCGCCGTCCAGTACCTTGAGGCCCTCCTGGCCGACTTCCCGGGAGACGACCCTCGCACTTCCCTACTCCGCAAGCAACTGGCGAGGGAATACCTCGCGACACGCCAGCCCGATCGCGCCTACGACACGATCCTGCCCCTGGTCGTGAGCGTGGACGACACCACCGCCCTGGGTCTATGCGCCGAGGCCCTCGTCGCCCTCCGTAGATTCGAAGAGGCCGAGTCCCGGGTCCTCCGACTCGAACAGGTCGAGCCAGGCAGCGCCTTGGCCGTCCGTTCCCGGCTGGCGCTGATCGTGGCTCGGTCCGGCGGCACCAAACCGATCGCCGCGATGGTCGCGGCCGTCGAGTCCCAGGTCCCTCTTGAATCGACCGCATTGGGTGAGAACGTCCAGGCCCTCGCCCGGGCCGTGTTTGACCTGGCCATAAGCGAAAACCCGCCCGCGTTGGACGAGGCCGAGAAGGTCGCCCGCCTCCTGATGATCAAGGTCCCAGGCACGGGCTGGATGGGGGCCGCCGTGCAGGCACGTCGCGGACAGACTGAGAAGGCCCTCGATCTTTGCCTCGAGGCGGCCAAGCAAGCGGAGGGGAAAGACCGCGTGGACGCCGCCCGGGTCGCCTCGGAGATCGCCCTGGCACCAGGCGCCTCGGCCGACCAGTTCGCCAAGGCCGAGGCTGTGCTGGCGCTGGCCAAAGGGAAGGGGCCCGCCACCGCCGACCTCTTCGTCGTCGAGAGCATGATGCGCCATCATCAAGGGAAGTTTGAGGACGAGGCCAAGCTCTGCCGCCAGGCCCTGGCCCTGGCGCCCGATAACGCGATCGCCGCGAACAACCTGGCCTGGGTCCTCGCCGAGGCCCTCAATCAGCCTGCCGAAGGACTCGTGCTGATCGACGACCTCATCACCAAACTCGGCCGGAAGCCCGGTTTGGTGGACACTCGCGGCATCGTGCTCCTCCGCCTCGGCCGGACCGACGCCGCCATCGCCGACCTCGTGGAGGCGGCCCGAGGCGCACCCTCCGCGTCGGCCTTCTTCCATCTGGCTCGAGCCTACGCTCAGGCCGGCAAAGACGCGGAACTAAAAGACGCCCGCGAGCGAGCCAAGAAGGCGAACATCCGACCCGAAGACCTGGACATTACCGAGCGCGACCAACTCGGCAAGGTGATGGGCATGAGCGCGAATTGACCCAAACGCATTCGAAGGCAAGTCCATCCATGAACGATGGGCATGCCTTCACCACGGGCCGTCACCAGGAATAGCCCGGCCCGTAGCCGCCCATGCCCCTGGCCCCGTAGTTCGTCCCGAAACCGAGGCTGGGGGTCACGCCGGGTCCGTAGTAAGAACCTCCGTAACCGCTCACCACATAGGACGGGGCCGTCATGTTGTAGCCGGGATAGCCGTAATAGGAGGCATAAGCCCCGTAGCCATACGCGGGTGAGCCGAAGCTGCTGCTGTAGCCGTAGCCGGGATAACCGTAAAGACCCGCGTAGGCGCCGGAACCGGTCGCGGGCGGGCCGTAACCGTTCGAGTAGCCCGAGGCACGGTATCCAGGTACGGCCGGCAAGGCCACGGCCGGAGTGGATTGCGGGACGTTGATGATGATCCTGGTCGATCCGGAAGCGGCCGGGGCGCGACGCGGCTCGGGCCGAACGACGGCGCCCGACTGGGGACGACGTGCCACGTTCTGGTCGACACGAGGCTGCGCGGGAGTCTGGGCTGCGGCGGGACCCGCGGGCCCGGCCAGCCAGAGCACCAGCACCCATCCCAGGCTGCGCGCGGTCCATGTCATGGCGTCGCTCCTCATCGTCTCATCTCGGTCAATAGACCGGTCCCACATAGGTCCAAGGGCCGTAACCCGCGTTCCCCACGCCGATCGTGAGGCCCGGGGTCATGGTGCCATACCCCCCCTGCGCACCGCCGTAATACTGGTAATTGTAGCTCGGTATCCCAAACGTGCCGTAAGGACCCGGCGAGGCAGCCGCGTTGAAGTTCGGGTCGTACCGGCCGGCGCCGTACGCATAGGGGGCCACGTATGGACTGACGACCGCCGACCCATAAGCGGGCACGTACCCCGACCCTCCGGGAGGGCGGAAATACGCGGCGTTCGTGTAACCATAGGTCACGACGGGAGTGGCCGGTCGAATGTTCACGGAAATGTTCGACCGGTCCGTTCGCACCACCTTGGGAGCGTTGGGATTGACCCGCGCAACCGGCGGCCGGACGATTTGCTGGGCCTGGATACTCGCCCCGCCCAGAAGCAGCGCGACGATCCCTGCGCCCCTGAGAAAACCTGCTCGCAACTCAATCATGGTGGACCCGACCCGATCAGGGGCCGAAGACGACCCCGGAGTTGAACCCGGTGGAAGAGCCGAATGTGCCGAAGCCTCGATTGAAGGGTACACCAAATCCGCCGTATTGGCCGGAATAGGAGCCGTAAGTCGTCATGCCGAAGCCGGTGGCGTTGCTGACGTACGTCGAGTTGTAGTAGGGAAGCTGAACATAAGCGTTCCCCGTGGCCCCCGAGACCGCGTAAGGAACCGGCCAGGTCGTGAACCCGTAGCCGCCGCCGTATCCGTATCCGCTCCCATAATTGTGATTGTAAACGGGATACCCCGTGCCGTAGGCACTCGGCGGAAGCCCGTTGCTCCGCCAGTTCGGGTTGAAGCGTTGCACACCGCCGACCGGACCGGCCGGGTAGTTCGACGGACTCCCCGGGACGTAGCCTCGCTGCTGGGCCCGGCATTCGGTCGCCAGGCCCGCGAACAGGAACAAGCCGATGAACAGGGTGGTCCCCAAAGCTCGACGCACGGCGGCCTCCTCTCGTTCCGTCGCGACGCTCTTTCCCCTTCAACGGACCAGGCCGGCGACAAGGACCAGGCGCCGGGGGATTGCATTGCGACTCTTTGATCTTGGTCCGACACAATGCCCGGCGCCAAGCGCCGGAAACGGTGCCTGCCGGATTTCCACATAAGCTAACGAAGATCTTCGCGAGCACTAATGGCCGCCATTTTCGCCGAAGGGCGACCGGCACTAGGAGAGACGACCGGACCCTCCCTTCTCAACTCGCCTGACGACGGAGTTCACGGACAAGGCGATCGGTCCGTTTGTCTTCGTCGCGATTGAGGACCACCAGGACGGCCCAGACCGCCGCGACCGGCCAGCCGATCAGGGTCAACATCAAGACGAGACTCAGCAGGGCCTGAAACCACTTGCCCGCAAGAAAGAGTCCCAAAGGCGGCAGCAAGATCGCGATCAAGTAGCGCATCGGTGGCCTCCTCATTGTCGCCCACGCGGCGACCTCATGGAGAGATTCGTTCGCGCCGGAAGAATGTTCGGCCGAAATGGGAACTGGCGGCGCCCGGCCTGGGTCCGTAATCTTATCGGGTCTACCGGTTGCAAGCGACCGATGCCAATCGAGCTCCTCCCGCCATGATTGACGTCCATATCCACGTTTCGCCCTCGGGACTCAACGGCCCCGGCAATGATGAGGACATTCAGCTTCGTCATCCTCCCGACGTCGTCGCGGAATCAGTCCGGGGCCAGATGCGCGAGGCCCGCGTAGAGCAGGCCCTAGGTATGGGCCGATGGAACGCCCCCCCCGACGACCCGCTCGGCATCAACGGCATCCTGCGCGTGGCCGCCCTGGTCCCCCGCCTTCACGCCGTCGGCGCGGCCGACCCCACACGCGTCGATCGGGACCACATGCGCCGGGCCGCCGAGACCCTCAAGACCGGCAAGGCGGTGGCCTTAAAGGTCTATCTCGGCTATCTCCCCTACGGACCGGATGATCCCGGATACCGTCCCTATTACGAGCTCGCCGAGGAATTCAACATTCCCGTCATCTTCCACACGGGAGACACCTTCTCGACCACGGCGCGCTTGAAATACGCCCGCCCGCTGGCCATCGACGACGTGGCGGTCGACCACCCCGGCCTCAAGATCGTCATGGCCCACTTCGGCAACCCGTGGCTGCTGGAGACGGCCGAAGTAGTTTATAAAAACAAGAACGTCTGGGCCGACCTCTCGGGTTTGATCGTCGCCGACCCCGAGGACCTGCGCTCGGAAGAGAAACGGGCCGGCATCGAAGACGTCATCGACCGCGTGGCCGCCGCGGTCCGCTTCACGGAGAAGTTCGACCGGGTCCTCTTCGGCAGCGACTGGCCCCTGGTCCCGATGGCCGCCTACCGCGATATCGTGCGCCGAATGATCCCCGGCGAACACCACGACCGCGTCTTCAAAGCAAACGCTCGCGAGCTTTTCAACTTGCCTTGACATGGCCTCTGGCGCGCACTCGGCTTCCCATTTTTCAAGATCGCGCACGGAAATGGGATGAACGCGGCGCTTTGGCTGATCGATCGCGGAAACGATGAGCGAGTGCTACCGCATCTCCTAAATCCTGGATTTCGCAGTGGATTCATCGGAGCCGTTCGCAATTTGGGCGATTGGCGCGCGAATTGCATGCATATTGCTACGCAACCAGGACCCAATGTACGAGCCCTGGTCGATTCGCCTCGTCGAAGAACACATCAGGAACAGGAGTCGGTGATGCTCGTGCTCAGCAGGAAGCTCGGAGAACGGATTGTGATCGGCGACAACATCGTCCTGACGGTGGTCAAGATCGACCGGAACCAGATTCGGATCGGCATCGACGCCCCCCACGATGTTGCCGTCTTTCGCGAGGAAATCGCCCCGAAAAGCCCTCTCCGGGACGAGGCCCCGGTCATTGCCCACTGAGTCGCTCGATCGGCCAGATTAAGCGTAGAGACTCGAGTGCCTTTGTTGCCGCCCCCGTTGGTCCCAACGCTTGTCCCTGGCCCATGGGTTCGACTGTGACGGGCCCGTCGTAACCGGACTCGGCAAGTCGTCGCAGCAAGGTCCGGCCGTCGATCGCCCCATGATCTCCCGGCCAACCACGTTGGTTGTCGATCATCGCCGATCGATCCGGTCGCGAGCCGGCGGGCAAGTCGGCCACGTGGACCCAGACGACCGCGTCGGTCCCCCAGCCTAGCGCCGTGTCGATGGTCTCGCCGGCGGCGTAAAGGTGCCACGCGTCCACAAGGATGCCCACGAGCGGGCATCGTTCCCGAAGGCGGGTGAGCAGGTCCTTCAGACGGGGACTTCCCAATCCGGTGATGAACGCCGGCCCGCGACCGGGGCGCGAGTTCGCCACACCGATCACTTCCAGGCCCAACCGGACCCCCCAGCGGTCCAGGACTGTCGCCATCTGGCCCAGGCGCTGAAGGTGCTGGTCGAACGTGACGGCCAGCGAGATCTCGTCGTCGAGGCCGGGCAAAGCGGGCGCCTCGGGCTCGACCCAGGTCCCCGTGCGTGTCAGACCCATGATCGCCGCCGTCTCGGCGAAACGAGGCAGGTCCCCCAAGGCCCGGCGAAAAAGAGGCTCGGGAACCTGGCGCCAGTCGATCGGCAGGGGAAAGGCCCCCGATCGGAGCCCCGCATCGTCCAACCGACGGCGGAGCGCTCGCGGGTCCCGTCCCGACCCGACGATGTCGCGCACCATCAGGTCGACTCCATCGAACCCAACGGCGCTCGCCAGGTCGATAGTTTCCTCGACGGCCAAGTCCAGGCCCAAAGCCCGCGCGTTGAAGGAAGAGTACAAAGTCGGTTCGCCTGGATGGCCTCTTGGGTCCCGCGTGAGACAGACCGAGCATACTTGGCCACAGCGAGCATCGTCCATCTCCGGCTCTCTGGCGTCTTGGACCGTCGCCCTCTTGGCGCCGCGAGTGAGAAGGCTGAGAATCGCTATCCACTCCGACCGACGACGCGGGCGGGCGTCGCCTTTCGTGGGTCGAAGGTCAGCCGGGGGAATTCATGGTCTCGACCTGGATCGAGGCGGCGGCGAAGGGGCGTTTGGGTGGGCCGGTTCGGGCTGGGATGTGGGCCGCCGTCGTCGTCGGCACGCACCCTGTCGAGACCGACCAACAGGTCTCCCTAGAGTTGCTCGTCGATGACGTTTCCTTGGGGCCGCTTCCCGCCTACTGGCTGGAAAACAAGGGCGTCAACAGCTTTTGGCACGTCCCCATTCCACCGCAGAAGGTCGGCGCGCGCCTGCGTTACTGGAGCACGGCGCGGCGCGGCGAATCCAACGAGGTGATCAGCCCCACGCAAGACGTGATCGTCCGCTCGAACCTGCCCGACCGCACCGAGCCCCACGAACTGACCGAACTCGCTCCCGAGGGCCTTCTAGGCAACCGCTCCATGACTGTGCGCGTGGACGCGCGAGGTTCGACCTATGACATCTACTACCCCACCGTCGGCCTGCACAGCGACGTTCGACCAGCGGAAGGGGACTTGCCTCAAAGCCGCTCCCATTTCCGGTCGATCGTCGCGGGCGTGGCCGTCGGCAGGCGCATGGACTGGTTCAGCGAGCGGAGCACCTGGGACGGCTTCCAGTCGTACCAAGGGGCGACCAATCTTCTCGTGACGGAACTCACGTCGCGCACCGAATCGATCCGCGTCGTCGCCACCGACTTGGTCGTCTTAGGTGCCGACTTGCCCCGCACGGCCGGCGGCAGCGAGGCGGCCGGGCAGTACCTCAAACGCTATCGGATCAAGAACGAAGCCCCAACCCAGCGCCGGGTGGTCTTCGGCCTTTACGTGTTGGCCGAGGTCAACGGAGGGATCGGCGAACCCGGACTCTCCTGGCACGACGAGGACCGCTGCCTCCTGGCGTCGAACCGGGGCCACGCCCACGCCAACCGAAAGCTGGCTCGGGACGCGACCGTGGAGTTCGGGATCGCGCTCGACGGCCGGGGCGAAGTCCAGTGCGAGCCGACCGGCCCCAACGAGGCGATCCTGCTCCGCCACCTGGACCTCCCCGCGGGTGGGACCGTGCAGGTGGACGTTCTGGTCACAGGGGCCTTCACCGGCTGGCGCGGCGACCCGGGCACCTATGAGCATTGGGTCCGGCCCGCCCTCTCCTGGTTCCGTTCGGCCGAACTCGATCAGGTCGAACAGACGACCGCCGCCCACTGGGACACCTTCGTCGAACCCCTGGCGGAACTCCGGACGCCGCGCCCTGACTACGCGGTCGCCCTGCGCCGGTCGGCGCTCGCCGCCGCGCTCCATTGTGACGCTCGCTGGGGGGCGATCGCCTCAGGCTTCGACCGCGGTTTGAACGCCTATTGCAGCCCCCGCGACGCCCTCTTCACGGCGGCGGCCTTGGACCGCGTGGGACACCCCGAGATCGCCAAGGGCTTGTTTGAGTGGCTCGGCCGCGTCCGGGGCCTTCAGCGCCCCTTCTCGTACTGGTTCCAGAAGTACACGATCGATGGCTGGCCCGAGTGGGAAACGCCCGCGGTGGACCAGTCGGCGCTGATCCCCTGGGCGATCGAAAAGCACTATCTGTGGCAGGGGGACCTCGATCGCGTGGCCGCCGCTTGGCCCATGATCGAGCAAGCGGCGATCGTCTGCTGCGGGCAATCGGGGCACGCCGGCCTTCGTTATCTCGAAGACATGGCCCTGGTCTCCTCGGCGGGTATCTGGGACAGCCGGTTCGGCGCCTTTCTCTACTCGAACGCCTGCGTGGTCGCCGGTCTACGGGCCGCGGCGCGGTTGGCCACCCTGCTCGACAAGCCGGCCGACCTCATCAAGACATGGCGCGACCGGGCCGACAACATCTGGGAAGTGGGCATCCTGACACGCTCGGGACAGCACGGTGACGGCCCTGGCCTGGTGGACGCTGAAACGGGCCGGTTTCTCGAAGCCCGACGCCTTTCCACCTTTCACGGTGTTTGGACCGATCGACCCGACTGCCTGATCGACCGCGCCGCCGGGATCGACATTTCGCTCCTCGCCCCGGCCGTCCCCCTGGACCTACTGCCCGCGTCCGACCCCCGCTTGCGCGCCACGGCCGACGCGATTTTGCGTTACAACGCGGTTGGTAACGACATGAACGCTCTGACGCGCTGGTCGCCCGACCCCCAGCGCAACGAGCGTCGCCAGCTTCCGGGCGAAGGAAGGCGGCATGAGCAATCCAGCCTGGCGACCCTCTGGATGGCGCGTTACCTAATTCGTTTGGGACGAGAGACCGGCGAAGGGCGCCACTGGGCCCGCGCGGTCGCCTTGATCGACGGCCTTCTGGCCAGGCTCTGCCCGCTCGGGTTGGGGATGCGTCCGCGCGTGAAGCGCGACGACCCGGCCGCCGGTTCGGTTCGGCCGGCCCTGGGCGTTTGGCCCCTGCACGCCAGTCTGATCGACACCCTTCTCGACCTGGCCGGACTGAGCTACGACGCCCCGGCGAAGCGTCTGACGCTCCAACCAGCCCTGCCACCCCGCTGGCCCCACCTGAGCATCGCCTTGACCTTCCCATGCGGGACGGCCTCGTACCACCTGAGCCGGCCGCTGGGCGGACACCACTACCGCTTGACGATCCGGACCGTGCTCCACCATCCGGTCCGGCTCCGCGTCGAACTGGCCTGTCCCGACCTCTCCAGCATCGGCGCCTGGCAGTCCGAGCACGACGAACCGGCCCCGAACTTCGACCGAGCACGTGCCAGGATCACCTGGAAGGTGGACCTGCCCGCCGGTTCGTCCGTCCGCGAATGGAGTTGGGGGCTCGCCGGAGTGAGCGAGGGCCTGGGGGTGTGAAAGGGCTTCCGCCCACGCTCGCCGTGGGCCCCTTCCATCGGGACGTTGCGGCTGAAGGCGGCCGGCGCTTACGATGCTGGACCTCGCCACGCGCCCCCCGCCCTTGAAGGAGCCCCCCATGCCCGCCTGGCGGTCCCTCGCGTTCGCCTCGCTCATGCTCTGTTTGTTCACCGCAGGGGCGTCGTCTCAGATCGACCCGGCCCCCCGTCCCAACGTGGTCTTCATTTACACCGATGACCAGGCCAGATGGGCCGTGGGCGCGTACGGCAATCCCGAGGTCCAAACGCCCAACTTGGACCGCCTCGCGCGCCAGGGCGCCATGCTCACGCATGCGTTCACATGCACGCCCGTTTGCTCGCCATCACGCGCCGGCATGTTCACTTCACGTTATCCCACTCAAATTAAGATCGACGACTGGATCAACCCGGAGAAGGAGCCCGAACTGGGTCTGGCCCCCGAAGCGATCACCTGGCCCAAGCTGCTGCGCGCGGCCGGCTACGCGACGGCCCTTTTCGGCAAGTGGCACTTGGGGACGAACCCCGAGTTCCATCCCACACGCAACGGCTACGGCCACTTCTTCGGCTTCCTCGGCGGCGGCAACACGCCAATCGACCCCACGCTCGAAGTCGCCGGCAAGACAACCAAGATGAAAGGCTCGCTCCCCGACCTCCTCGTGGACGACGCCTTGAAGTTCCTCGACAAGCATCGCAAGGGGCCCTTCCTGCTCTCGGTCCACTTCCGGGCCCCGCACGCCCCTTACGCCCCAGTACCCGAGGAGGACGCGGCCCCCTTTCGGACACTCGACCCGACCATCCCCGACGTCGTCGATCTGCCCGTCGATCGCGTCAAGAAGCTGACCCGCGAGTATTACGCCAGCGTCCATTCGGTCGACCGCAACGTCGGCCGTCTCTTGGATCGGCTCGACGAACTCAAGTTGTCGTCTAATACGATCGTAATATTCACAAGCGATCATGGCTACATGATTGGCCATCATGGGCTTTGGCACAAGGGGAACGCCACCTGGTTGGCGGAAGGCAAAAAAGGGCACCGGCCCAACATGTTCGACGACGCGATCCGGGTGCCGCTCTTGGTGCGGTGGCCGGGCGTCGTGCCGGCCGGCTCGAAGATCGACGCTGTCGTGACGAACCTCGATATCATGCCGACTCTGCTCGACCTGGTCGGTCTCGGCTTGCCGGACAACCTCAAGGTGGAAGGGCGCACGTTCGCCCCCTTCCTGCGTCATGAGGAGGTCCCTTACTGGGACGGCACGATCTACGGGCAATACGACATGCACCACGGGGACACTGCGCGGATGCGGATGATCCGCACGCCCGACTGGAAGCTGGTGCGCCGTCTCGACACGGCCGGGTTGGATGAGTTGTACGACCTCAACAAGGACCCAGGAGAGACCCGCAACCTCTCCGGCGTGAAGGAGTACGAGGACCGGGCCCATCAACTCCGCTTGCGACTGCTCGTGAGGATGCTGGAACTGGACGACCTCTCCGCGACCGACGAGCCCGACCCGCCGCACGAAAAGGGGCCTCGAAAATCCACGCGCTAAGGGTCCCCGGTTGGGGCCGATCACACGGGTAGGTCCCCGTAGAGAATCAGCAAGACGCCGATCCCCAGACACACGCTGAAGAAGACCGTGAGGGACCCCGTGACCAGCCCCACGATGGCCGGCATTCCGTGTTTGCGCTGCTGGGCCCCAAAGACGATCGCGACGATCGCGGCGCTCAATGTCCCCAACAACAAGACCGGCACCAGAACCAACCCGAGCTCGCCCAACAGGGCCAGGCTGAGAAGATAAAGTGTCGGCGCCCCCAAGAGCAACAATGCCAAACCCGAGGTCCCCAACCAGGCCGACACTTTGGCGGCGCTTCGGCGATTCGTGGCGGGGGCCGGCGGCCAACGCTCCGGACGCAACGAGGCCTTGAGGTCTTCGTCACCGAGGTACGCCTCGGGCGGGTCGAGTCGCGCGAGGACGACGAGCACGTCTTCGCGTGTGGGCCCTTCGGCGCCGGTGTCGGCCAGCAAGTCGTGGATCTGGGACTCCACCTCCCGGACAATGCCGAGTCGTTCCGACCGCGGCACGCGGCCCAGGAGCATTCGATCGATCGTGTCCAGACGCGCGTCGATCAGCGCCTGGGCCTCGCTGGAAATCTCGGTCGCGACCATCATTGTGGACCTCCTTCGAGGAGCCCCTTCAGGGACCCCGTAACGCGCGTCCATTCCGCCGCCATGCCTTGAAGCCGCCGCGTTCCGTCCGCGGTGAGCCGGTAGTAACGACGGGTCGGCCCGGTGGGCGAGTCCTCGGCTCGGATCGCCAGAAGGCCCTCGCCGGCCAGGCGAGTGAGCACGGGATACACGGTGCTTTCCGTGAGTTCCAGACCCGGAAGGGCCCGCAACTCCTCGACGATCCGATAGCCATACGTCTCGCCGCGCGCGATCGCCGCCAGCACCGCCAGCTCGACCACGCCCTTGCGCAACTGTGTCTCCCAACGCCCCTTCACCGCCGTCTCCTCCCTTAGTACTACGCGATACATAGTAGCGGGACGTGACGGATTGTCAAGGGGGCGGCGAGTCGTACGCAGGACTTTTCCGGCGCGGCCACTTGGGGCGGGCCGCTTTGGTCATTTCCGGCTGGTTTCGAGGAGACCTTTCAGGACCGCTTCTAGGTTCGCCGGCCGAACGTCGAGACGCACGATTTTCCCGCTAGGGTCGATGAGGACGTTGGCCGGGAGAGTCGTGATGTGGAGCGGCGCGAACGTCTCGGCCGAGGCACTCGCCCCTTGCACTTGCCTCCAGGCGACCTTGCGGGTTTGGACGAAGTCGTTGATTTCCTCGCGTGTTTCACCCATGTTCACGCCGAGGATCTCCAGTCCTTGCGTCTTGAGCTTGGCGTGGGCCGTTTGCAAGGCCGGCAGGTTTTCGACCCAGTGGGAACCGGAGGCCGACCAGAAATCGAGGAGCAGCCACTTGCCCCGATATTCACCCAGTCGGACAGCCTTGCCTTGTACGTCGTCGCAAGCGGACAAAACGGGGACGGCCTTGCCCACCAGGTCGAGCCGGGCCTTCGCCTCGGTCACGAGGAAGCGGACCTCCTCCGCCTTGGGAAAAGCTGCACCGAGGGCATCGTAGGCTTGCGCGGCGATGCCGTGTTCACCCGCGTCGATCGCGGTGCCCGCGAAGGTCGTGCAGGCGCTGGTGGCGAACGCGTTCTCCTCTTGACCGTCCATCCCGTTGAGGAGGAGTTTGACCTCGGCGAGGCCGTCAGCGAACTTACCGCTTTTCGCGCGCGTCATCGCGCGTGTGAAACGGGCGACGGGGCCTGAAGGGCCTTCTGGCTTCTCGGCGAGATACCGCGTGGCGATCGGTTCGACTTCGGCGTACCAATCGTGCTCCAGGGCCCGGTCGAAGATCGTGAAGTAGGCTAGGTCAAGGTCCTCGGCCTTGGGATTGCCGCGCGTGTACTCGTCGAGTTCGCGGACCAAGGCACGGTCGCGGGCCTCCATGATCTTCGCGACACTGGTCGGCGCTTTCGGGTCTTGCGCCTGAGCAAACACGAGCGTGAGAATCGCGATGAGCATGCTCCAACCCTCAAGAAGCCACTTCGACGAACGTCCGCACTTGCGCCGGGACCTTGGTCCCTAACATGCCTTGTATCAATTCGGCCCAGGAGGCGCAACAGACCTCGCGCTCGTGGGACTCGAGGAACGCATCGCGGCCGCGCTCGCCCAATTTCCGGCGCAACTCGGGGTCGTCGGCCAGCGTGACGAGCGCCTTCGTGAGACCGTCCACGTCCTTTTCGGAGATGGTCAGGCCGCACTCGGCCTGACGGATCGTGTCGGACGATTCGCAGCGTTCCGGACCGACGAAGACGCAAGGCCGGGCCGACGCCATCGCCCCGTAAAGCTTGCCCGGCACGACGATCCCCGTCATCTCCCGCCTCATCGAGATCAAGTGAACGTCGGCGATGGACAAAGAAATGTGCAATTGTTCGCGCGGGAAGTAATCGAGAATGCGAATGTTCTCGAGATGTTCCTCGCCGACGGCCTTCTGGACCTCGCCCAAGCGGGGCCCGCCCCCCACGAAAAGGAAGACGATGTCGGCCCGATGGCGGAGCTTGCGGGCGGCGCCGAGGAACTCGTCGAACGTATGGGCCAGACCCAGGTTGCCCGAGTACATCGCCACGAACTTGTCGGCCAGGCCGAGCGAGGCCCGCAAGGGGTGGCCCTCACGCGGGAGCGGATACACCTCGTCCCTTCGACTCCAAACCGGCACCTGTTTGAGGCGGGCCGGTTGGACGCCTTTGGCCGCGAGGAGCCGGGCCATGTGGGGCCCCAAAGCGACGACGGCATCGGCCTGGCGTGAGACAGTGTCGCTCAACCATCGCATTGCGGCGACCACTGGGTTCCCTGGTTCCATCCGTCCCAGCGCGATACTGGCGTCGGGGTGCAGGTCCATGCTCCACGAGACATGACGCGAGCCCCGGGCCGTTTTCAAGAGAGTGCCGAGCAGGCCGATGATCGGCGGCGTGGTGAGTGTGACGACGACATCGAATCGAGGCAGGCCCAGGCAAGCGCGCGCGGCCGACGCGTGGAAGCTCAGGTAGTCGGTCATTCGGCGCCAAGTACTTTTTCGACCGAGCGAGGTCGCGCCCGCGCGATGGATGTGGACGCCGCGGTGGAAGTCGGTGCGGGGCAGGGGGGGCGAGCCGGCCTTGTAGGCCCCCTGACCACAAAGGACATGGCACTCATGACCACGTTCGGCGAGCGACTCGGCGAGGTCTGCCAGGTGCTGGGCGGTGGAAGCGGTGTCGGGCCAGTAGTATTGATTGATGAACAGAATGCGCCCTGCGCGCTCGGTGCCGCGTCGGTCATGGGGCGTGTTTGCACGCGCTGCGTGTCGGCGCGGGCGAGTCCAGGGTCTTTTGGTGCCGTCCAACGTGGTTTCCCTCAATTCGCCGTGGCCCGGACGCACCAGGCCCGTACCTTCCCAGCTAGTCGCGATTCGAGACGGGCGGCCGTCAAGAAAGCCGATGGTGACAAGTCGGCAACCCGGATTGTCAGACGTGACGAAAACTGCTCGACTAGTTCCTTGATCCGTGCCGCTGGAAGGTCCCTTATGCCGCTTCAATGCCCGCGATGTTCCAGGACGATCGAATTCTCCGGTGAGCGGCCGCGCTTTTGCGCCTATTGCGGCTCGGCCCTCAGCGAGATCGACGAGACGTCGCCGCGCGTGGTCGTCGGTACTGCGGACGAGACCCGCGAGTACGTACCCCCGACTCGGAGAAATGAGGAGGAGACCTGGCCCGATCGCATCGCGACCTTCGACCTGGTCAGGCTGCTGGGGAAGGGGGGCATGGGGGCCGTTTTCGAGGCGAAGGAAGACGGGACCGGACGGCGCGTCGCCCTCAAACTGATCGCGCACGACCGGATCTCGTCGCCCGAGGCCCTGGAGCGGTTCCGTCAGGAAGGGCGGCTCGCCAGCACGGTCAGCCACCCGCGCTGCGTCTTCGTGCTCGCGGCCGACGAGGCCGATGGCCGGCCTTACATCGTCATGGAGTTGATGCCCGGGACGACCCTGCAAGACCTCGTCGAGCGCGATGGCCCGATGTCGGCCGAGCAGGCCGTACCGCGCATGATCGACGTGATCGACGGCCTGATCGAGGCCCACGGCCTGGGCGTGATCCATCGCGACGTGAAGCCGTCCAATTGCTTCGTGGACGACGACGGGCGCACCAAGATCGGCGACTTCGGGCTCTCGAAGTCGCTCAGCGGGGGCAGCAACCTCACCCGCACGGGGGCCTTCCTCGGAACGCCGCTCTACGCTTCTCCCGAACAAATCAGGGGGGAATCGATCGACGAACGGACCGATGTTTACTCAGTCGCCGCGACGCTCTACTACCTCCTGGCCGGAAGGCCCCCGTTTGAAGGGACCGACGCGGCGGCCACGCTGGCGCGGATCGTCTCGGAGCCGCTCCCGCCGTTGCGTTCCTTCAGGCCCGACGTACCCGTGGAGTTGGAGTCGATCATCCACCGAGGCATGGCGCGCGACAAGACGCGGCGCCACCGCAGTCTGGCCGAGTTCCGCCAGGCGCTAGGACCGTTCTCGCCGGGGAGGCTCGTGCCGGCGACGCCCGGTCGTCGCGTCGCCGCGTTCTTGCTCGACACCTACGGCCCGGCGATCGTGGTCGATCTCTTGCTCCAATTCCTGTTCCTCTTGGCCACGCGGGGCCGTCAGTGGCCGTCGTCCACCCTGCTGGAACGGGCCGACTTGCTGACCGAGGTCTTGGTGGTCGTCTTTTCCTTCTTGATTGTCGAGTCGCTTTCGGGCGCCTCACCGGGCAAGTGGCTGATGGGATTGCGCGTCTGGGGCGAAGGCGCGGCCCCCGCGACGTACCGTCAAATCTGGCGCCGGACGTTGGTCTTCTTCCTCGTCGCCGCCGCACCCCGGTGGATTTGGTCTTTCGCGGTCCAGCGATTCGAAGTCGATCCGAACCTGCAGGTCGCGATCGGCATGGTGTGGTCGTCGGCCCCGCTCTTGCTGTTCATCCCCACGAGTCGGGCGAGCGGCTTCCTCGGCCTGCACGAACGCTTGAGTAAGACGCGTGTCGTTCGCTTGCCGCGGCTGACCAGGCGGCGCGCGCCGGTCCGTCGCCGCCCCGTGGGCAAGGGCCATCATGGCGTGACGCGACCGGCGGGGGTCTTACGGGCGATCGGACCTTACGAGGTCCGAGGCGCCGTGAAGTGGGACCCCGAGCGCAAGGTCCTGGCCGTGGAGGACCCGGCGTTGCAGCGAGAATGCTGGGTGGTGATGAGGCCCAAAGGCGCCGCGCCTCCCGCTGCCGAATCGCGCGAGCTGGCCCGCGACACGCGACCGCGCTGGTTGGGCGGCGGCGAGCAAGGCGAGAACCGTTGGGACGCCTACACGGCCCCCGGCGGCTGTTCCCTGGCCGACCTCGCGGGGGCGAGCGGTCTGGCCTGGGCCGACGCGCGTCCCCTACTCGAAGACCTCGCGGGCGAACTCGCCGAGGCGGCGAGCGACGGCACGCTCCCCGAGTCCCTCGACGTCGGCATGGTTTGGGTCGAGCCGGACGGGACGGCGATCTTGGTGGACCCCCTCGCGACGCCTGGCCGGACCGACCGGCGTCCCCCCGCCGATCGCGCCCTCGACCTGCTTCGCCAATCGGCCGCGCTGGCACTGGAAGGGGGGCGACACGAACGAGAACGCCAAGGCCGCCCCATCCGGTCCGCCGTGCCGATCCACGCGCGACAGGTCCTGGATCGTCTGATCGGAGGCCCGAACGCCTACACGGAGCCGGGCGCCTTTCGCGACGACTTGATCGCCAAACGCGACGAGGTCACGGAAGTCGATCGGACGTCGCGGGCTCTTCATCTGGCCGTCCAGGCGATCGCGTTGTTCCCGGGCTTGTCGGCCTGTCTAGGCGTCGCCCTGTTCTTCTTGACCGGAGTGTATCGGGAAGAGAGCGCGGTCACGGAACAAGAATGGAACGCGCTTGGATACGCTGGGATCGAGGAATGGGCCCGCGACGCGGCGCCCGCGGTCGGCGTGACGGCCGGGTTGGTCGCGCTCGCCTGGGTCGTGTGTGGGGCCCTGACAAGCGGCGGCCTGACGATGCGTTTGGCCGGACTTGCGTTGGTCCGGCGTGACGGCCGGCCGGCGAGTCGATGGCGCTGCGGCCTGCGGGCCTTGCTCGTCTGGGCGCCATTCGCCTCTCTGATGGGATTGAGTTCTTGGGCCTTGGCCGGAGGGTCCGGCTCGCCATGGTTGGCTTGGACCTTCTTCGCCGCCGCCGTGCTGCTGTTGACCGCCTACGTGCCACTCGCGCTCAAGCGACCGGACCGCGGCCCTCACGATCGACTCGTCGGCACCCTGATCGTACCGCGATGAGGACTTGGGCCACCTTCGTCTGTTGACGATCAGGGTGAGGAGACACTCCGCGCAAGCCCCGGATCGACCATGGCCAGCCCAAATTCGCCAACGGCCCGTTCGATTTCTCAAGCTCAAGGGCCGGTGGGCGGTCGGTCCGGCTGATGGAAATGCCGGTCATTCTCCCACTAGGCGCTCGCCAGCGCTCTGGCCACGATCTGCTCGGCCTCGTCCACGATGGCGCGGAGGTGCTCGGTGTCGCGAAAGCTCTCGGCATAGATCTTGTAGATGTTTTCTGTCCCTGACGGTCGCGCGGCGAACCAGCCTTGCTGAGTGGCCACTTTCAGGCCGCCGATGCCCGCGTTGTTGCCGGGCGCTTGTGTCATTTTTGCCGTGATCGGGTCGCCGGCCAGCGTCGTGGCCGAGACCGACTCGGGACTGAGTTTGCCCAGCGTCGCCTTCTGTTCGGGAGTGGCAGTCACGTCGATCCGCGTGTAGGAGGGCGCGCCCAGGCCCGCGGTGAGTTCGCGGTAGTGCTCGCCCGGGTCCTTGCCCGTCACCGCTTTGATCTCGGCCGCGAGCAGGTTGAGGATGATCCCGTCCTTGTCGGTCGACCAGGCCGTGCCGTCGCGACGCAGGAAGCTCGCCCCCGCGCTCTCCTCACCGCCGAAGACGACCGTGCCGTCGTGAAGTCCGGGCGCGAACCACTTGAAGCCGACGGGGACCTCGTAAAGGACACGCCCGCGCGCGGCCACCACGCGGTCGATGAGGCTGCTGCTCACCAGCGTTTTGCCCACCTTCGCAGTCGTCGGCCAAGCAGGGCGGTGGCCGAGGAGATAGTCGATCGCCACGGCGAGATAGTGGTTCGGGTTCATCAGGCCGCTTGACGGCGTGACGATCCCGTGACGATCGGCGTCGGGGTCGTTGCCGAAGGCGACCTGGAAGTGGTCCTTCAGGGCCACGAGTCCGGCCATCGCGTGGGGACTGGAACAGTCCATGCGGACCTTACCGTCGTGATCGACGCACATGAAACCGAACGTGAAGTCCACTTGCTTGTTCACAACCGTCAAATTCAGACCGTAGTGTTCGGCGATGCGATCCCAGTAATGGACGGATGCCCCTCCCAGCGGGTCGGCGCCGATCTTGACGCCGGCCGTGCGGATCGCCTCCATGTCGATGACGGCCTCCAGGGCGTCGATGTAAGGGGCGGCCAGATCGCGCACGTGGGTCGTTTGCGCCGAGAGGGCGATGTCGTACGGCAAACGCTTGACGTGCGCGTTTCCATCCCTAAGAAGATCGTTGGCGCGGTCCTGGACCCATTTGGTCACGTCGGTATCAGCGGGGCCGCCGTGAGGCGGGTTGTATTTGAAGCCGCCGTCGGCCGGCGGATTGTGCGAGGGAGTGATCACGACGCCGTCGGCGGGCCGTTCCGCCCGCCCGCGATTGTGGGCGAGGATCGCGAACGAGACGACCGGCGTTGGAGTGAAGCCGTCGTCCTGTTCGATGACGGTAGTCACACCGTTGGCCGCGAAGACCTCAAGCGCCGTGCGTTGCGCGGGGCCTGACGTCGCGTGCGTGTCCTTGCCCATGAAGAGGGGCCCATCGGTCCCTTTCATCGCTCGGTAGTCGCAGATCGCCTGGGCGATTGCCAGGATGTGGGCCTGGTTGAACGTGCCGTCGGCGGGTGTGCCACGATGGCCGCTCGTGCCGAAGCTGACGCGTTGGTAGGGGTCGGCGAAGTCGGGTTGGAGCTCGTGATAATCGCGGACCAAGCGATCGACGTCGATACGAAGGCTGGCGGGGGCCGGTTTGCCGGCCAAGGGGCTCAGGGCCATAAGGGCTTCCTCGGATCAAGGGGCGACGAAGGCGCGGTTCGCCGGACGGTCGCCCGCGACATTGCGGGCGGCCCCTCGGGCCGCGAGCCGTTCGAGCAAGAGGTAAACAGTGGCCACCGCGTCCGGTTGCCCCACCGCGGCGGCGATTTCTTCGGCGTTGTGGGGCGTGTTGGTCAGGGCACGCGCCACTTTCGATTGCAGCTCGAGCACCGACGCGGCGGCCTTCTTGCCCGCCTCGACGCCCGGTTGATGGTAGGCGTTGATGCCGATCAAACTCGCGTAAAGGCCCACGGTCCGCTCGAAGAGCGCGATCAGCACACCCACGGTCCGCGCGTCCACTCGCGGGACCGTGATCGTGATCGAAGGCCGATCGTTTTCATAAAGGGCCTCTCGGGTGCCCAGAAGGAAGCCGTGCAGGTAGTCGCCGGCAGTCGTCCCAGGCTCAACTTCCAGGTGGTCGCCCTGCCCCGCGAGGACCCGGATGAACGTGACGAAGAAGTTGTTCACACCATCGCGCAGTTGTTGCACGTAGGCATGTTGGTCGGTTGAACCTTTATTGCCGAACACCGAGAGCCCTTGGTCGACGCGTCGGCCTTCCAGGTCGAGCCGCTTGCCCAGAGACTCCATCACAAGTTGTTGCAAATAGCGGCTGAAGAGGAGAAGGCGGTCGCTGTAAGGCAAGACGACGAGGTCCTTCGCCCCTTTGCCGCCGGTGACGACGTGCCAAATCATCGCCATGAGGGCGGCCGGGTTGGTGGCGACATCGTGCCTCCGCGTGACCGCGTCGCAATCGCGGGCGCCTGCGAGCATCGCTTCCATGTCGATCCCCTGAAGCAAGCCGGGCAAGATGCCGACCGCCGAGAGTTCGCTGGTGCGTCCGCCGACCCAGTCCCACATGGGAAAGCGCGCGATCCAGCCCTCGGCCGACGCTTGCCTGTCCAGAAGTGAGCCCGCCATCGTCACGGCCACGGCGTGCTTGGAAAAGTCGAGACCAGCGCGGCGGTAGGCGTCGGCGGCCATGAGCATCCCGTTACGTGTCTCGGGCGTGCCGCCGCTCTTGGACATCACGATCGTCAACGTTTCGCCCAGCCCCGGCCCGATCCGGCGAACGAGGCGGTCGATGCCGTCGGGGTCGGTGTTGTCGACGAAGTGCATTTCCATGAGGTCGGTGTCGGGGTCGCCTAGGGCATCGGCCACGAACATCGGGCCCAGGGCCGAACCGCCGATACCGATCGACACGACCTTGGTGAACTTCGTAGCGGTCGGCGGCTTGATTCGACCCATGTGAATATCAGCCGCGAACCCCTTCAGAACGACGAACGTTTCGCGAATTTCCTGGGCGATCGCAGTGTCCTTGGCGCGGTCGGGATCGCGAAGCCAGTAATGACCGACCATCCGCTTTTCGTCCGGGTTGGCAATCTCTCCGGCTTCGAGTTTGTCCATCGCGACAAAGGCGTCGCGCATGGACGCTTCGAGCGGCTTGAGGTCTTCGTCGGTGAAGGGGACCCGGCTGATGTCCAAGGTCAAACCGATGGTCGGCGCCTCGCAAAGAAAGCGCTGGTATCGGTCCCACAAGGCGCGGGCGTTCATGGTGTCTCTTCCGTTTTGCCAACGAGCCACGACGGTCGTTTACGCTTCATCATAACGCGGAGGACCGGGTAAGGCGATCACCCGGGGCGGCGGCGTGCGATCGAGGTCACTCCGGGTCGATCGCGACGAGGTCTTCACCGCGCGCGGCGAGGCGCCCATCGCGGAGCATCGCGCTGATGATCGCGCTGACTTGGGTGCGTGCTTCCTCGCTAACTCGCGGAAAACCGAGGATGCGGCAAGCCTGGATCGGCAGGGTTTCGGCGTCGATGCCGAAGGAATCACGGGCGGCGCGATCGACCGCTCGGGCGATTTCCTCGGGGGCCACCACGTCGAGCCGGCGCGCGCCTGGGGGCAATTCAGCCCGATCGCGCAGGGGCGCTTCCCTCAACTCGGCAGGCCAGAGGAAGTCTCCTTCTTGTCGGACCATGCCGGCCCGCGCGAGTCGATCGCGCGCGAGGTCCACAGCGCTTTGGAGTTTGGGGCCCAGCCGCTTCACGCCCGACGCATCCACCAAGCGACGAGTCGCCTCGCTCGTGTGGATGGGCCCTTCCACGCGAACGACCTCGGCCAATCGTTCGGCCAATTTCACGGGATCGGTTGTGCCGTCCTGGGGCAATTCGGCCATTCGATAGGGTGCGGCGAATGGCGACAGTGTTGGTGAAAGCTCTTCCACGACGACTTCCGTGTCGGTTTCCTCGTCGGCTTGTTTTGGGGTCGCCTCGGCATTCTTCGCGAGGGTGGCGAGCACAGCCTTAAGGCGGCCCTCGGGGTCGCGATGCCAGTCGGGCGACCAGAGCGGCAGGAGTCGCCAGCCGAGTCCTTCAAGGACCTCGGGGCGCAAGCGATCGCGATCACGCGCGGGGGACGATTCACGATAGCCGGCTCCATCGCCGTGAAGACCCAGGAGAAAGCGACCGGGGCGAGCGGGATCGACCACGGCGAGGTCCATTCGTGGGCCGTTGCCGCCGATAGGGCCGCGCACGTCATGGCCCGCGGAGCGAAGGCGCTCGGCGACAGCCTCCGCCAGCGGCGAACGCGGCGACTCGTCTTCCGACGTCTCCGCGTCGATGGTCCCCGCCTTGGCGTATTCCAGGAAGCGTCGCAGCGCGCGTACTCCCCTTGCGCGAATGCGGGCTGGATCCAGGTCTTCGTCCGTGATGTTGGAGAAGACCTCGCAACGCGCGCGGGCCCTCGTGATGAGCACGTTCAAGCGACGTTCGCCCCCTTCCGCGTTGAGAGGCCCAAAATTGAGGGCGACCGTGCCATCGTTCGCACGGCCGTAGCCGACGCTGATGAAGATCACGTCGCGCTCGTCTCCTTGGACGTTTTCCAAGTTCTTGACGAAGAACGGATTGGGCTGACCAGGGTCGAAGAAACGCTCGCACGATGGGTCCGCTTGACGAAGGCGCTCGATCCGGTCGAGCGTCGCACGCATTTGCGCAGCGCTGAAGGTGGCCACACCCAGGGAAAGCCGCTCCTCGGGGGCCCTCTCCAACTGCTCGCGCGCGAAGTCCATCACGGCCCTGGCGACGGCCTCGGCCTCGCCAGGATTGGTGCGACTCTTGCCGCGATCGTATACGGTCTCGGGCAGATGGCGCATGACGAGACCCGACGTCTCGCGCCCGGCGTCGGGGCTGGGAAAGACGATGAGGCGATCGTCGTAAAACTCGCGATTCGAGACCGCGATGAGCGACTCGTGGCGACTCCGATAATGCCAACGGAGCATCCGCTCGGGGGCCCCTTGGGCGACGAAGAGTCCGAGGATGCTCTCCACTTCGGAAGTCGGCTCGTCGTCGTCGAGGTCACCGCCCATCGTGAGGCGATCGAAGAAGGTCGTGGGGGGAAGTTGACGAGAATCGCCCACAACCACGGCCTGTCGGCCACGCAAGAGGGCCCCCAACGCGTCGAGCGGCCGGACTTGAGAGGCCTCATCAAAAACGACCAGGTCGAACGTGATCGCGCCCGGCGGCAGATAGGCGGCCACGGAGAGCGGCCCCATCAGGAAGACAGGTTTCGCGGCCTGGATCGCGCGACCGGCGCGGGTCATCAGTTGCCTCACAGGCAAATGCCGGGCCTTCTTGGCGAGTTCTCGTCGGAGTGCGGCAAGCTGACCGCCCCCTTCGTGACGAGGCACGCGCCGCCAGTGTTCGCGCGCGATGCGCGATCGATGCACACGCTGGTCGTGGCGATCGGCCTTGCGAAAGGCGGCCAAGGCCCGCTCCTGGGAACGACCTTCGAAATCGGCGAGGACGGGCCTTTCGTGATAGGCCCTCGCCCGCAACGACTCATACCAGGCGAGGCGAAACGCGGGGGCGAGCACATCGGCCGCTTTGGGCAGGCGCGCCCCCACTTGCACGACGTCGCCCAGCCCTTCGGCCCGACAGCGAGCCGCCAGGGCGTTGACCTCCAGCACTTCCACCAGTCGACCCGCTTCGCGCGTCCATGTCGCGAGCCATTGTTCTTGCTCGGCGAAGGGCAAGTCGGCGAACGCGGCGGGGCCTTCGAACCTCATCGACTCATCGAGGTCGAGGAACTCAACTACCCGCGAGATCGCTCGTCGATGAGCCAGGGACGCGCCGGCGACCACCTGGCCCAACGAAGCCAACTCGGCGAACGCGGCGGAACCGTCGAGCGCGTCGAGAAGGCCGCGTGGCAGGGAGCCGTCACCGACCCCTTGAAAGAGGCGATCAAGACCATCGGCTGTATTCTGAAGTGTCATCCAATCGCTCGCCGCGCCGCGCCATGACTCGCCCAATAGCTCGCGCGCCATCTCGGCGTGGGCCTCCAGTTTGGCACCCAGGGCCTGGGCCGCTGCGATCGCGTCGAGGACCGCGAGTCGGTCGTCGAGCGTGGTCGGCGGAGCACCGCGGAAGAACGTGAGGCATCGGGTCTTCGCCGCGCGATACTCGGCCGAAACTAACCGCCACCAGCGACGACCGACGCGCTGAAGCGTCTCGCGTAAGGCGCCGACGTTTTCGTCCCAGGCCGCGGACGTTAGGACGCGATCGAGGCTCGTGCGCATCGCTTGATGCCTCAAGCCCGCGTCGATGAGGGAGCGAACTGCCACTCCGCGTTCCTTCCAAATCGCCGCGAGGCCTTCGCCGATTGGGCCGACGTCCACGACCGCTCGCGCCGCGGCGACGAGAGCGGCGACCGCGCCCGCGCTTTCGGGCATCGATGCATGGAGTGTCACCGCCAGGGCCGACCCAGCCTCGCGTAAGGTGGCGGTCGCGTGCCTGGCCACATTCAGGCGTTCCAGCAAGCGCGAGTCATCGCCCGGCCGCATCGCCTCACGTCGAGCACCAAAGAAGGGATGCGATCTCAGGCCGCCAAGTTCGGCCACTCGGTCTTGAAAGCGCTCCACGAGTTCGAGTCGGCGGCGGAAGTCGGCGCCCGCCCAATCGGGCAGTCCGGGGCAATCGAACGAAGGCGTGTCGTCGCCCAGCGCATGACGGAGCCGCAAGGCCTCACCGATCGCCTCGTGAGGTGAGACCCCGCTGGCCCCGATCGGCTCGTTCACCGCTTCGCAAAAGGCGTCGAGTCGTGCGCCGAGTTCCGGGCCAAGACCAGCGTCGGCTTGACCACCGAACGCTCGCGGCGAGCCCATCGACAACGTCCGGCGGAGTTGATCGAGCACGGCCTTCTTGGCGGCATTGTGACTGTGCAACTCCAGGCACGCCTCGCCAAGGCCGATCGTGTCGAGCCGTCGCTTCACGACATCCAGGGCCGCGAGCTTTTCAGCGACGAAGAGCACGGATTGACCGCGGCCGATCGCGTCGGCGATGAGGTTGGCGATCGTTTGCGACTTTCCAGTCCCCGGCGGTCCTTGCACGACGACTGTACGTCCGCGCCCGACGTCGTGAAGGACCTCGCGCTGGGTGGCGTCGGCGTCGAGAACGGTGGCCATCGTGGCGGCCTCGACGAGTCCGTCTTCTTCAAGAGGCGGGCCGGAGAAGCCCTCCCCCAAGAGGGCCCGCACAAGGGGGTGGTCCACGGGGGCCTCATTTTCGGGCCACGAGGCGGGGTCAAGGTCCCGATACATCCGAAACTTGCCGAACGAGAAGAAGCCCAGGACGACCGCCTCGCGGTCGATCGACCAACGAGGTTCGGCGCTCACCGCCTGGGCGACCGCGTCGAAGTAGGCGTTCACATCGAGCTCGTCCTCGTCGGGCAGCTCGGGCAAATTCAGGCCGTATTCCACGCGGAGCTTCTCGGCCAGCGAGAGGTTCACGTCGAGGTCTTCGCCATCGTGCTTGAGTCGAAACCGATCGCGAGCGGTGGATCGCAACAGGGCGACAGGCACCAGCACGAGCGGCGCCCGAAATGGCCCGGGATTGGTGTCGTCGCCGTACCAGGTGAGCAAGCCCATTGCCAGGAAGAGCGTATTGACCCCTTGTTCCTCGGTCACGGTGCGCGCGGCGTAATGGATCGCCAGGAGTCGGTCTTGCAGGTCACCAGCCGGCTGGGTCGTTTGGAGCCGGTGGTCTCCCGCTTCATTGCTTGGGACCGCAACCGAGTCGGCCGACGGCGCGGGCAGGAACGGCAGGGCCTTCCCTTCTTTCACCAGCCAACGAAACAAGTCGGCGGGCGATTCGCCCGTGAATTCGAGACCGCGCGCCCGGGCCCTGTAGTTGAGCAATGGGTTCCGCAAGGTCAGGTCAAGGAGGTCGCGCCGATCAGCCTCAAGGCGAGCGGCAAGCTCGGCCGGATTGCGTCCATTCACGGCATGGGGCACGTCGGTCACGGTTAGCCTACCTCGCTTCAGACACGGAAGCCCCAAGGCGCGACGGGCCAGCGTGGATGGTCAGGCCCTTCAGGTCGCGCGTCGGCTCGGTCAAGACCAGGCTCGCCAACCAACCCACCAGAACGCAAGAGCCAATTCCCAACAGCCCATACGTGAAGAAGCTCAAACTTGTCATTCTGTTCACGTACAAGAGAAGGCAAACGCTCGCGAAGGCCCCCACAAGGGCCCCGCGGCCAGTCGCTCGGCGGCTGAAGACCCCCAGGACATAGAGGCCCACGAGCGAGCTGCCGGTGAGACCAAGCAGCGAAAGAAACGCATCGAACGACGAAAGAGCGTCGACGCGCGTGAGCGCGAACGCGAGCCCCGTACCGCACAGGCCGCTCAAGAGCGTGACACGTCGGGCCACGACGAGCTTGCGTTCGTCGTCGTCTTCAGGGAAAAGGCGAGTGTGAAAGTCAGTCACCCAAGCGGTGGCGATGCTGTTCAAGCTGCTCGTCGGCTGGGCGGCCGCGAAGACGCCCGCGACCGCCAGTCCCCCTAGGCCCGCCGGCATCTCGCGTACCATGAACAGCGGGAAGATCGCCTCGGTGCTGAGCGCCGGGTCGAGTCGATCGGGGTGCGTCTTGTAGAAGACGTAGAGAGCGGTCCCCACCGCGAAGAAGAGGAGCGTCGCGGGGATGGACATCACCGCGTTCAGCCAGATGGCTTGCGCGGCGGCCTTCTCCGTGGGGGTCGAAACGTAACGCTGGACAACGTCTTGACTGCCCACATAATTGCCGAGCAAAACGAGCACGTTCCCCAAAAGGATCACGGTACCCGTGGCGCGATAAGGGTCAAGGGCCCAGGAGACGTTCCCGAAGAACTTGGCGTCGTCGTGGGCGACCCGCCATGTGCCCGACGCACCTCCAGGCACCTCCGCGGCCACCAGGAAGAGGACCGTCCCCGCGCCGAGGAAGAGGATGATCGTTTGGGCCACGTCGGTCCAAATCACCGACTCGATCCCGCCGAGATACGTCATCGCGAGGGTGATCACCCCCATGACGACCAAACAGAGCTCGATCGAAAACGAGCTAACCGTGGCGAGGGCCAGGGCCGGCAAGTAAAGCACGATCGCGGTTCGTCCCAATTGCAAGGCGATGAACGAAAGGCTGCCAAACCAGCGCGCCGCGACATTGAAGCGCCGTTCGAGATACTCGTACGCCGTGGTGACGTCGAGAGAGCGAAAGAAGGGCAGGAACACGAAAACAACCACGGGCGCGATGATGAGGATCGCCAAGTTCGCCAGCGTGAACGACCAGTCCGTCGCATACGCCTTCGCGGGAATGGCCATGTAGGTGATCGATGAAAGGACCGTCGCGAAGATGCTCAAACCGGCCGCCCACCAGGGCACGCGCTGACCGCCGCGAAAGAACTCGTCGGTCGTCCCCTTTCGACCCACGAGAAGACTGATGCCGACCATGATGATTGGATAGAAGGTCAACGTGGCGTAGTTCAGCCGACCGAAGTCGACACGCTCGCTTTCCTCGCGAAAAGACCAAACGGGCGTTGTCACCGCGCCTTGTCTCTCGTCGGCGCCGAACAGGACCGCGCGGCCTCGCCAGTTGGTCGACACACTTTCGACAATCCCAACAGGCCGTTCGCCGTGCCGCGTCCATGTGTTGGTGATCGTGTGATAGGCGAGGAGATCGCTCGCGCCGTCGCCGAAGAGGAAGAGATGCGCAGGACCAATTGCGGCGCTGGGAACATTCGCGACGCCTCGCGGCAAGTCGGCCAGTCGACACCAGCCTTCGCCATCCCGATGACGATAAGCGTCGTTCAGGAGATGACCTTCAGCGTTTTCCGCGTCGACGCCGCCGATCAGAAAAAAGGCCCCATCGCGCGAGGCGCCGATGGCCGAGACGCGCGCGGGACCCGGCAATGGTTCGCGAGCCGTCCAACCGCGATCAGGGGCTTTCAAGTCAAGCGACCAATGGTCTCGCGTTCCTGTCGAGACATGGACCTTTCGGCCCACGCGCGCAGCCGCGGCGCCCACACAAGAATGAGGCAAAGGAGGCAGGGCGACCGTCGTCAATTTGGCCCCGTCCCATGTGAGAAGGAGGACGTCCGCGCGCGGGCCCGAGGCATCGGCACCGCCCAGGCAAAGGAGACCTTCGTCAGTGGTCACGCTCGCGCCGCGGCCCATCGCGACGGGAAGCCGGCCCGCTTCGCGCCAAGTCCCTTCAGGCGTTTCGATCGCCCAAACGCGGTCCGACTCCGCCTCCGTGCCGCCCGCGACGTACCTGGCGGGCCAGGAGACCGCGCTCATCAACTATCTCTCCGGCGGCCCGGCGATCCCGACGTCCTCGGCCCGGCGCCCCACCGAGCGCGGGCTCGACAAGCGCCCGACGCTCGTCCAGAACGTCGAGACGCTCGCCCACCTCGCGCTCCTCGCCCGCCACGGCGCCGACTGGTTCCGGGCGATCGGAACCGCCGAGGAGCCCGGATCGGCGCTCGTCACGCTCTCGGGCGACGTCCCATCGCCGGGCGTCTACGAGATCGCCCTCGGGACCTCGGCCGCGGCCGTCGTCGCCGCGGGCGGTGGCGACGTGC
>CALLYK010000066.1 GCA_937858365.1 uncultured Isosphaeraceae bacterium
CTCAACATCGCCAGCCAGATCGCCGTGATCGCCGCTTTGTGTTGACGCTGAAGCGCCGCGGCGATCGCTGACGTGATCACGATCGGGCCGATCACCATCAAGGCGATCGCCGGCGGGCGGTAGTACGGGAGCGCGGCCGTCAGGTAAACACCCACCGCGCTCGCCGCGAGGCCCCAAGTCACACAAAGAAGCACCGTCACGAGCGAGAAAGCGCGATGCGGCAGGTTCAGTCCCAGTCCCGCCCAGAGTCGATCCAAGGAGGCGGCCGTGATGACAAGGAGTCCGACCAATGCCACCAATCGCGCGGGCGTCGCGAGTCCTGGAATGAGCGTGCCCGCCAGGAGCGAAGCGACCGCGATCGAGAACCACGTTCGGACCATGTGGTTGCCTTGCGGTCCCCAGCCGAGCCGGACACCCGGCCAAAGGGCGAGCAAGGCGAGAGGCGTCCAAGGAAGGGCAGCAAGGAGTACTTGGACGGGTAGCCACCATGCAAGTCCCTGAGTGAGCGGTAGCGTGAGCGCGGCGCCCCAAGCCACCGCGGGCGCGACCCTCCACGACCAGAATGACCACGCCAAGAACGTGACGATTGGGGGGATGAGAAGCCGAGCAGAGAGTGTCGCGCCCGATCGACCCATGACCACGAGCGGCAAGAAGATGACGGCGAGGACGGGCCATCCTCCCATGAGGAAACCCATGCTCGCCCAAACGCCGGCGACCCAATCCGAACCGCGCGAGAGGATTCGATCAAGAGCGCCGATCGCCATCAGGCCCGTCAAGCCGTCTATCCCCAAGCTGGTTGAGCGATCGATGAGGCCTAGACTTCCAAACAAGCAAAAGGCGGTGATGACACCGGCGCGAGTGCCCAATGTGAGGGCGACGCGACGGGCCACGATCAATCCCATTGCGACTGTCGCCAAGGCGGCAGGCCAGCGAACGGGACCCGGGTGCGACGGCGAGAGCATCGCCGCCCAGACCTTGGTGAGCAGGATTGCTCCAGGAGCGTGGGACGGGTCCCAACCACCAAACGCCCGGCCGATGGGCCCAAAAGACTCACCCGCGGCGAGGCCCAAACGGGCCTCAACGGCGTCAAGGTCGTTGCTTCCGGCGCCGATCAGCACGAAGCCGACCGCCATGCTCAACGCGAGCGTCCAGCCGAGCGGACTGAGCCGGCGTGGTCCTTCGGCATGGGCATCGACCCGAAAGCGTCGGGCCCTGGAATGTGTCGCGCGAGCGGTCAGGGACACGTGCATCGGCGGTCGCCTCCTGCGTGGCGATGCAACTTATCGGCCAGGCGCGTTGAGGACGTCGGGGGCCGCCGCAGCCTCTCCATCCTGGAGGGGCGGCGCGGGCGGAAATACGGTCGCCGCGTTGTCGGGGGCGTCCGGCAGATTGCGGTCGAAGGCGGCAACCGGATAATAGAGCTCGCCCCAAGGTCTCTTTTTCGTCATTGCATAAACATAGCCTGGCAAGTAACCATCGCGGTAGGTCTGGCGGACCATTTCGGCGGTGACGTCGTCCAGGGTCCAGCCGTCATGCTCGAAGCGATAGAGGGCCACTGTCGCTCCAGTGCGGCAAGTCCCTCGGGCACAATGAACCAGGACGGGCCGTCGCCGCGGGTCCTCGATCGCGGCCAGGGCCATGCGAAACTGCTCTTCGCGGCCGAAGCCGTCGCCGGGCATGGGGAGGTTCAGGAAATCCACCGACATGTTCGCGGCGAGGCGCCGCTCGACCTCCGTCTCGTCGGTGGGGAGTTGGAGGTTGACGATGGTCTTGATGCCGTAGCGCTCGATGACCCAACGAAGCTGATCGGGGTGAAGGTCGCCGCTACGGTAAAACACGCCCGGTACGACAACATCGAAGTGGTCAAAGATGATTTGGCTACGACGCAAGGCGATCGCAGCCCATGTCGAGCCGGCCATCAGAGCCAGGCAAAACGCGGTCGCGATCACCCAAGTTCGCATGAGGTCTCCATTCCCTTGGAGAACGATCGTCACGCCTCGTCCAGACGCGGGGCGCATGATGGCCCCGCCGACCGGGGCGGGATCGTAGGGCAGCGAAGAAAGACGGTCAAGCCGAATTGGCGCACATCTCAAGCCCGCTCTTCGGGGAGGCGGGCCGATCAGCCGGTCGCCCCAAGGGTACGCTTCAATCCATCTTCGAAGGAAACGACTGGCTCATAGCCCAATGTCGCGCGGACCTTGTCCAGGCTGGCCAACGAGTCAAGGACGTCGCCCGCGCGAGTTGGCTCGAAGATCGGTTCGAGCTTCGTCCCCAAAACCTCGTTCATCGTCCGCACCAGGTCGAGCAAGCTGATGCGGCGGCCTGTTCCGACATTGCAGCATTCCCCACGCAGCGGTTTCGAAGACCGCATGGCCAAGAGGTTCGCCGCGACGACGTTCGCCACATATGTGAAATCTCGCGTTTGTTGGCCGTCGCCGTAAATCGTGGGCCTCGCGCCCGCGCGCATCAGCATCGAGAACCGGGAGATGACGCCGCTGTATGGACTGTTTGGGTCTTGACGGGGCCCGAAGACGTTGAAGTAACGCAAGCTGATGCCGTCGAGGCCCATGGTTCGTGCGTAAACCGCCACGTAAGACTCACCCGCGAGCTTGCTCGCCGCGTAGGGACTGAGCGGTCGCGGCAACATCGCCTCGTGCTTGGGAAGTTCCTCGGTGTCGCCATAAGCGCTGCTGCTCGCGGCGAACATCACGCGACGTACTCCCGCTTGACGTGCCGCTTCCAGCACGTTCAAGGTGGCAGTGGGACCGCTCTGGTGGGTCTCCAGCGGTTGCTTCACCGAGCGGGGCACGCTGGGGACCGCGGCTTGATGAAAGACGTACTCCGCGCCGGCGACCGCGGCACGTGCCACGTCAAAATCCGCGAGGTCCCCTTCGAGGAACTCATGGGGCGGCAAGACCGCGAGGTTCGCTCGATGCCCTGTCACGAAGTCATCAACCACGCGCACCTTGTACCCCTCAGCATGAAGGGCCTCGACAAGGTGTGAGCCAATGAACCCCGCTCCCCCGGTCACGAGGACCAAACCCTTGTCCGTCACGTCGCCAGCCTCGACAGGTCGATGGGATCGTCAACCAAAACAGGAGTCATTTAGTTTACGACCGAAGGCCCCGCGCGTGAAGGCCCGTCAGGGCCCTCAGCGTTTGTCCCGGGGGCCGTCGATCGACTCGCGAAACTCGCGTTCCAAGACCTTGGGCAGATCATCAACCTCGCCGGGCCTTGTGAGGTCCTGGCCCTTCTTCACGACACCCAGAAAGCCAATGCACATCTCGTCAGTCGTCCCCTCGCCCCACCGGACCTCACGTTTAGGGTCGGGGTTGTTGGGGTTGAAAGAGGAGTTATCGAAAAGGGCCTTCACTTTCACAAGGGTGTCTTTGGGCAAGTCGATGGGTTTCTTGAAGTCGTATCGCAGTTGCCAGCGGAAGTCCCAGTCGTCGATCTTCACCAGGTCGAGGCGCCGGCCATCGGGCAACTCGGCCCAAACTTCCATCGCGCGGCCGCGAAGGTGCATATGGGGCGTGACGGAGAACGCCTCGAGATCCATCGGCACCTTCCACTCGGCGCGGACTTCCTGGTCGGCCAGTTCAGGCTTGAGGACGAACTTTGTATTGATCGCACCACCGCGATGGATCGTCTGACGGATCGGCTTGCGGGAGAAGTAGAGACCCACGCGCGTTCGGTCCGTTTCGGCCTTTCCCGTGGGGTGGTAATGTACCTGGATGACGACGTCGGACCCCTTGCTGAGTTTGCGACCGATCCCGTCCGGCAACAAGGAGGGCACACTCCCTGGTACCCAACCGGCCAGGTCGTTCTCAGGCCGAATGCCGGGGCCGCCGAAGCAGTCGTATCCAGGACCGGGCGTCAGGGCGTCCTTCTTGCGGGCGTCGCCGCCCGTGTCGACATATCCCAAAATGTGATGGACCACCCGGGGATTGCCGGGGATGTACTCAATCGCGGATATGTACATGTCCTTCGGCAAATTGGTCGGCACCACGAAGCAGCGGTAGATGTCGGTCGGCTTACCGTCAGCGTCCAGGACCTCGGCCGGGATGGAGAACTCGTCAGGCATCTCCAAAATGAGGTCCGGCCCACCGAGCTTCCAGCTCGTGGGGAAGGCGCGGGGAGGAGGCAAGGCGGCAGGGTCTCCTTCGGGCGCTCCGGCCTCGGCCCAAGCGGCGAGCGTGGCGATCTCCTCGGCGCTTAGTGAGCGATCGTGGTCGAAACCGGGGCCGTATCCGGGGACCGCCTTCCAAGGAGGCATCAAGCGGTCTTCGGTCACTGTGGCCAAGTCATCCGCTCTCTTGCGGGCTTGTTCATAGGTCATCAAGCTGAAGGGCCCGACCTGGCCGGGTCGGTGACATTCTTGGCAGTGCTTCTGCACCAGCGGGGCGATGTCTTTCGCATAGGTAGGCCCGTCGGGCACGCGGGGGGGCTCGGGTAGAGGGCAGCCAACCGCCTTCGTTTCGGCGATCGGCACGGGCTTGCCGGAGGTCACGGCCGCGACCGCTTCGGCAAGCTCGTTGGTCTGTTTATTCGCGTTGCGCACCCCGCGAGCGGCGAACTGATCATCGATCCGGCCTCGATAACGGACTGTTCCCACGTCGTCCATCACCACCACTTCGGGAGTGACCGTAACACCGAGCTTCCGAGCGACCGAGCCTCTTCGGTCGATGGCCACCGGGAACTTCAGACCATAATCTCGGACATGCGCAGCGAGCCTGGTCGAAGTGAGGTCGGGGTCCACGAAGACCGCGACCAGACGCAGCTTAGATTCGGAGTAGGCCGTGGAGAGGGTGTTGAGCACTGGCGTATAGGCATTGGAAATCGGACACTCCGTCGAACAGAAGACAACGGCGGAGGCCCCACCGCGAGGAGCGCTTAGGCCGACCACCTGTCCGTCCAAACCACGTGGCCCCCCATCCGCCTTGGCGGCGAAAGAGGTTGCGGTCACGATGACGGTGTTCATGAGGACAAGCCGAGTTCGTCGGACCATCGATCTCTCCTCATTTCGGTGGACGGCAAGCCCTTCAACCTTAAGCACCGGTCCCGCGATTGACCGCGAGCGAGATCCAGCCACTTCAGATCATAGGCGATGAAAGAGGCCTGCGTCAGCGCAGTGCCCCTCAACCGACGAAATCGCAGAGTGAAGCGACATGCGCGAGGCCACCGTCGTTAGCCCAACCATCGAGCTGGGCGACGTCCTTGAGCTGGCGGCCGCGGCGGCGGTCCACCGCTAGGAAGGAACACTGCAAGTCGGGAAGGCTTGTGAGGTCCCCCCAGAGCTTCTCAAACTGGGCGACTGGAAAAACGTCTTCCTGTGCATGGCCCCAACGTCGTTTCACGTCCTTTATTGTAACATATGTAGGTATTCGTGACGCGAAGTCGCGCACGGCCTGGGCCACCTTCTCGGCGCGAGCGGCCGAAGCAACATCATCGCGCGTGATCCCAAACGATGACAGGATGCGATCGAGATCAACCCATGTCGTGAGGGTGTTGTAATAACGGAGTTCGAATTCGATCTCCTCGCGCGGCTGGGCGAGTCCTTCGAGCAAGCGTAATCGACCGTTGACTCGGGCGAGGCCGCCTCCTCGATCTTCGATTTGACGAGCGACCACTTCGAAGCTCAGGGTCGCCCCCGACGCCATCGCCAGACCCAACACGCTGGGGTCAAGGTCCGCGCCCAGGGTGTCAATGTTGTGGATCATCAGCCAGCGCAGCTCCGGGAAGTCCTGAAGCAAACGGGCGAGGACGCCATTGCGGAACAGTGTGGGGACCTCGAAAAAGTGTCCCGGCGGATTGAAGCGTTGCAAAGGGAGATTGTCGGTGTAGTCGGTCCCTTCTCCGGTCTCCCTGGCCCAGTTGAGGATCGCTCGGCGGCCGGCCTCGCGCACTTTCTGCTTGTTCTCGTCGAGGGTCTCATGGGCTTGTTCCTCCCAGAGGAAGGAAAGGTCTCGCGCCATCGGTACCAACCGCTGCCCGATCGACATGCCCCGCGAAAGCTGGATGGGACCGACGTGGCCATAAGCGGAAGTCCGCGCCAGATGTCTCTCGATCGCGCCGTGGGTCAGGTAGCTTGTCGTGATGACATGCGGCATCGATCGTCCCAACGCGCGCATCGTCGCCCGGGTCTTGGCCAGGTGGACCTCGAGAAAGGTCCGATGGCGGCCGTTGATCATCACGAACGGATTGACCGCCTTGACCACGCCCGCCCCGGTCGTCCAGCGACTCCCCACCCCGGCGGCCAGAGTCACGACGGCCACTTGCCCGCGCGCGAGGGCCTCCCGGCCGCGTTCGATTGCCTCGGAAGTGCCTTGTTCAGCGCCTGCGGGGACCAGGTCGGAATCGCGGACGTCCCGGACATCGCTATCGACGGGCAGACGATTTCGAGCCAGGCCGATCCGTCCACGTTGGAGGTCTTCGCGCAAGCGTTCGTGCTGTACGGCGTCGAAGCCGTTCTCGCGTCGGATGCTCTCGGCCTCGCGGTCCCAGGTCGCGTGGTCATCATCGGCCGAACGCGGTACGGGGAAGAGCGTGTTCACCATCGTCCGGAAGACGCGGACGAGTTCGCCCGTCTCCGCGCAGTGGGTGGCGAAGTGGTCCAAATCGGCCTTGCGTGTGGGCACGGCCGTCTCGGGGCCCTCGGCGATCATCCGCGCGACTTGAAGGGTGTAATAACGACTTGGCATCAGCGCTTCGTCGCCGGTCTGAAGTTCGGCCCAAGTACCGCGCGGATTGATCGCGAAGTCATAAACGACCGGTCCCATCGCGAACGGCAGGGCGTCATCGAGTTCGGCCTTGGCGTGGCGCATGATCGCCAAGACCTCGTCGCGGAAGGCGTCTCGCCGCCGCGGGTTGACAAAGAAGCCCATCCCGCCCCCCGACATCCCGCCCAGCATCAAGAAGCCCCAGAAGTCGTCCCCGAGGGTCTCCCTGGCCCGGACGATGATGGTCTCAGTGAACCGGTTGGTCACCCAGGGGATGATGCTCTTGAGGGGGCCCTCCCAGTTCGCGGTCGTCAGTTGGCCGATCCGGGCCGCATCACCTGCTTTCACCGCTTCAACGATCCCGTCGAAGATCTTCAGCGCCTCCTGGCGGGCGTTCCACTCGGTCTCGCCGCGTAAGAGGTGTTTTTCCGTCACCATATTGAGGATGGGACCCACGTTCGAAGCCATGCCCCCGTGGACGAGCACCAACGTCCGAGCCAGGGACTCGGCGAATGTTGGTAACGCGATCTCGTCCGCCGGTTGGTCTCGGGCCTGAAGGGCACGGTCCCAGGCCAACAATTCGTGGCTAGGGAGCAAACGACCACGACTGATCCCCCATTCAGGATCAGCCTCGGCTGCCGACTCGCCGCGGATGACTTTGACCCCTGGAAAAACGCCGCCGGAGTCTTGCCAGCCGCCCCCTGAACCGCCCAACCACTCCCCCAAAATGGCCCGAGCTACGACGACCTGCGCTTCGTTCATTTCGAGGGCGCCGGTCAAGTTGCGGGCCTGTCCCGTGGCGCGCATGAGAAGGCTGATCAACGACGCGAGCAAGTTGGTCGAGACGGCCAGGCGCGACCCCTTGGGGATGTCGTTCACCTTGCTGACGACCTCGAACCCCAACCCCGGGCGAAGCACGCGCGCCAGGACGTCGGCCAAGGATGCGGCCGTTCCTTCCAACGAGGGCGGGACCAAACCCGATGCGATCACGCTCGCTTTCACCAAACTCAAATAATCATTTCCGAAATTGAACAATTCTTCGAGCGAGGTCACGTCCTTGGTGGCGGCCAGGTCGATGCTCGTCAGGCGCAAGAGGGGTTCGGCGATCACCCGGCAGTAGCACTCGATAGGTGGACGCGGCCCGGTGTCTCGGCCGTGAACGGCGAGGTCCACCGAGATGTTCAGGACGCGCGCCCCTTCCGGGTAGTCCATGCCCAGGAAGAAGATGTCCGACCAGGCCGAATGGGAGAGGTCCAGTCGCACGGGGGTGCGTTCGACCAAGATCGGGAAGGGGCCATCGCCGCCCGCCCTCTCCAAGAGACGAGGGTGCAGCCGGAGAGGGTGCTCATCGGGCTGACCGACACGGAACATCCAGCGGTTGCCCTTGCATGAACGGACCGAGCGCCGCACCTGGTCGGCCAAGGTCTGATAGGAAACCTGCTCGTAGGCATGCGCCAGGCAACTGATGAGGGCCCCGTTGGGCCCCACTTGCTTCATCCGATCGAGAAAGGCGGTGATCGCCTGCTCGAAGCGGCGTTCGTGCAGGTCCATCACGCCCGTGAAGGGGATGACGCCCGTGGGCGTGACGTCGGCCGCGTCGAGAAGCGCGTAGCGATGGATCGCGTGCAGGAACATGGAGGCCCGAACGCGCTCGTACAAGTTGCTCGAGGCGCGACGAAATCCCTCAAGTTGGTCGCAAGCGGCGAGCACCTCGGCCGTCGAGGCCCCTTCCAGCAAGGAGCGGACTGAGCGGTCCCGACGTGCTGGGTCGGTCGTGGAGATCGTTTCGATGAAGGTCCGGCCGAGGTCGGTCATGTCGCAAACCCAAGTGAACCATCATCAGATAATTTTGAAAATGACAAATTTCAGAATCACTGATGATTGATGACCGAGGACAGGAGCGTCGTGAGCATGCGATCACGATCTACGCCCGCCATGGAAAGGGCGACCTGGGCCTCGATGGTGCCGAACTTCACACCCAGGTTATAGCGGGTCCCGTGGGTCTCGAGGGCCAAATAGGTCTCGCGCCGGGCCAGGTCGTTGAGGGCGGTGGTGAGTTGGATCGCCCCGCCTTCGCGTCCGTCGTTGAGGACGAGGTCATCGAGTAAGTCGAACACGACCGGCGTGAGGACGTGCATGCCGAAGAAACAGAGATAATGCCCGGCACGTAGTCCCGGGACGTGAAGCTTCAACTCGGCCAAAGTGGGATTGGGCTTTTCGATGATCTCATCGATGGAGTAAACGTCCGGACGATCCGGAAGGCGTCGCCCGGTCAACGTGCCGTACTGATGGATGAGGTGTTCGCGTGTCGCCTGCACGGCTGAGACCGCGCACTCCTCGCTTTCCGCCAAGTCGAGCAACTGCCGCGCGCATCGCCGGGTCTCATTGGAGACGTAGAGGTGGTCTCCAAGAAGCAAGAGGACGGGTTGGCCCCCCGCGAAATCGCGTGCACACCAAACGGCGTGTCCGTAGCCGAGAGGTTCGTCTTGAACGAAGAACTTCAATCGCGCATCCAAGTCGATCAATCGACGGACTTGGTCTTCCGCCCAAGGGGCGCCCTTGTAGGCATCTCGGAGGTTCGCCGTTTGGGACCGGAAGTGGCGGCGGTATTGGTCCTCATCGCCTGGGGCGCTCACCACGGCGAGTTCTTCGATGCCGCTCTCCAAGGCCTCCTCGGCGATGATCTGAAGGACTGGCTTGGTCAGTCCGTCGCGATCGACGAGGGGCAACATCGCCTTCTGGACGGTATCGGCCGCGGGGTACTGTCTCAGGCCCCGTCCGGCCGCCGTGATGATCGCCTTGCCGATCTGCATGAAGATACCCAGACGCTTCCCCGAAGCCATGACCACTGTGCGAATTGTAACGAACGATGGTCATTGAAACAAATTCCCCGATGCCGGCTGTCATCGTTCTCATTACGCTACGCATCGCGGAGGGCGAACCGGCTCGACGGGCGGATGACGGTGGCGTCCTCCGAATCGAGGGAGGGCGAGGCGTAGTCCTGGCACCAGTTCCAGCTGTTGCCGAGGATGTCGAACATCCCCAGGTCGTTGGGCCGCTTCCGCCCCACGGGCCAGGTCCGGTCCTTGCTGTTGTTCAGGTACTGG
>CALLYK010000067.1 GCA_937858365.1 uncultured Isosphaeraceae bacterium
CGCGCGGACATACCGAGTCGAAGCCGTTTGGGGAGGCCGCCGCATGAACGGATGAACGAGAAGGACGACCCTCACGAACTCGGCTCAAAGGCCGTCGCCTCGGACGACCACCGGTGGCATGGGCGCTTCATTCACGACCAGGTGGAAGATGTCGGGTCGCGCGTAGTGGCCCGTCACATCGAAGTCGTACTTGGCGCGCAGTATTTGCCCCAGGTCGAGTTCGGCGGTGAGGATTCCCTCCTCGTGGAATAGGGGACCGGCCAAGACCTCCCCCAAGGGCCCGACGATCACACTGCCTCCCCGGCAGACCACGTCGTTCGGGCCGAGCCCCTCGAAGGCGGGATACTCGTCGGGGTAGTCGCGCCTTCGGGCCAGCTGGTTGCACCCGAGCACAAAGCAGCGCCCCTCCAGCGCGATGTGCCGCGCCGTGGCCTGCCAGGTGTCACGCGCGTCGGCCGTGGGAGCACATTAAATCTGAAGATTCTTCGAATACAAATACATACGATAGAACGGCATATAATTTTCCCAACAAATCGCAGCGCCGAGGCGGCCGATGGGCGTGTCGAGGACGGGCATGGTGGAGCCGTCGCCCTGTCCCCAGATGAGGCGTTCCGCGCCGGTGGGCATGAGCTTGCGGTGCCTGGCCTGAAGCGTGCCGTCGGGCGCGAAGAAGAGGACCGAGCAATGCAAGGTGCCGCCCGCTCGCTCGATGACACCGATGACGAGCCAAACGCCGCCGGCCTGGGCACAAGCCGCCAGAGCGTCGACGGCGGGACCGGGCACGTCGATCGCGCCGGCCCAGTAGCGGGCGAACCAGTCGCGGCCGGTGTCGCCTCGATGTCCGATGGATGTCTCGAAGGTGAGCCCGCGAGGGTAGCCCCCCACGAACGCCTCGGGGAAGAGCACGAGCCGCGCCCCGGTCTTGGCGGCCTGGGCCGTCCACGAGCCGACGCGCTGAAGGGTCTCGGCCAGGTTGAAGGCCATGGGTGCCGCTTGGACGACCGCCACTTTGGTTTTCGTCATCGTATCGGTATTACTTCTTAAAGAACATGTCTTGGCCAGTCAAGAAGCGGTCGAGCAGGGTGGCCATCTCGGTCGCGTTGGGCACATCTTTGAAGCGGAGGACGGGGCCGGGCAGGTCGCCCAGGGCCTCCTCGTCCACCTTGAGGCGCTCCGAGATCAGGAGGGCGAAGCGCGGCGGGCCGTGTTGGGGCAGGAGTCCCAAAAGGCGCTGGAGGGCCCCCTTCTTCCAGAAGCCGAGGACCTCGACGAGGACGTCGGTGCCTGTGGCCTTGTGGACGAACCGGTAGTCGGGCACCCAGGTCATTTCGCGGCCGAGTTCGATGACGTCGGTCTGGTCGCTCACGTCCCATGCCGGCGCGACCGTCCGGAAGCGATCCAGGAATGCGTTGATTTCAGCGGGGACGTATTGACCCGTGTCTTGATAGTGGGAGACCAGGCCGTCGGTCGAGCGAAGCTGGAAGCGTTTGGGCTCACGTTTGGGCCCCCAGCGCAGTTCGGCGTCGAGGCGGAAGTCGCGGCGGAGGAGCAGGGCCGGCAGGAAGAGGGCCATCTGCAGGCCGTATTTGTTGGTGGCGGAGAAGAGGCTCATCGGGCCATCGACATGGATTTGATATCCACCTTGGCTGGTATTCTCGATTCGATGAAGAAGCCGATGGAACTTGAGCCAACGGAAGAGTTGGCGATCGCGCGCGGGCCCCTCGCGCTTAAGCTCGATCGACATGCGGGTGGACCGCAAGAGCACGGCCTGAGCGAGGGCGACGTTGTAGCGGTCGATGAGTTGGCGGGCGTCAAGGTCGTCGAAGCGGAGCATCCGGTTCTCGTCCTTGAGGTCGGCGAAGAGGCCCGCGATGAGCTTCTCGGGGTCGATGCCGAGTTCTTGGCCGACCCTTTCCAAGACGGCCTCGCGGCGAAAGCGGGACCGTTGGCCGCCTTCCTGGAGACGTCGGCGTTCCTCGGCGGCGGCGGTGAAGACCTTTTCACGCAAGTCTTCGGGAGGGGCCTCGGCGACGACCTCGAACTCGGCCCGGTCCTCCAGGACCTTGGCGAGTCCGCGGTGGGCGAGGGTGGCCATGCCTTCGCCCACGACCTCGTCGATCTCCTCTTCGATCTCGCCTCGGGTCATGCCGATGGCCTGGCGAAAGATCATGAGGAGGCCCTCGGCCACTTCGAGCCAGTCGGGGGCGTCGGGCCGGAGGTAGAGTGGCGTCACGCGGTCGTGGGTCGTCCGCACGCGGACGAGGTTGCCGGTCAACATGGTCGAGTGCCGCTGGCTCAAGGACTGGGTGCTTGTTCGGCCCCACGGGTCGGCGTAGCCTGAAGGTGGCCCCCATCACAAAGGAGGTGTGTTATGCGATGGTGCCTGATTCGGACGCCGCTGGTCTTGGCCCTCGCGGCGAGTTCGCTCGCACTGGCCGGGGACGACCCTCAGGGTCCTCCCCGGGGCAAGTCGGTCGCCGAGCAGATCAAGGAGTCGAAGGTCTGGATGGACCAGAAGCTGGTCCGCACTCAGAACATTCTGGCAGGTCTGACCAGGGCCGACTACGACGCGATCGTGGAAAACGGTCGGGCCATGAATATCATCAACTACCTGGAAGGATATGTCAAGGCAGACACTCCCGAATACAAGGAACAACTTCAGGTCTTCAAGTCGTCCACGTCCGGGCTCATCCGGTCGGCCCGAAACAAGAACATCGAAGGGGCGACTTTGGCCTATACCCAGCTCACGATCAGTTGCGTGAACTGCCACAACATCGTCCGCGACCAGAAGAAGTAGGTCGCGCCGACCCGGCCGTCGCGCTCATTCGAGCTCGCCGTCGCCCCGACCGGGAAGGGAGACGGGGTTGGGCCGCGCGACGGCCTTTCCCGGCAATTTGACCTGATAACCCGAGAACTCAAGGCGCGGCTCGGGGTAGTCGGTGCTGACGAACTGGGCCCCGCTCGCCAGGGCCTTGTCGCGCCGTGTGCCGTCGTTGGCGCGGGCCTCGCGGGTGTCGGCGTCGGCCCTGGTGCGGATGAGGAAGCCCTTGCGAACGAGGTCTTGGATGCGGTCGAAGTCGCGCAAGGGGTCGTTGATCTTGAACCAGGCGGCGGCCGCATGGTCGGGGCCGTCCATCGTGGCGAACATCAAGCGTCCCTTAAGGGCCTCGTGGCCCTGGACGTAGAGGTCCCTGAGGGCCCCCTCGTTGTCGAGCCCAAGGATGACCTTGCCGCGCAGGGCGTCGAGGCGGGGCCATCCCTTGGCGGCGATCGCGTGGGGCAGGGAAGGGGAGTCGCCGCGCAGGTCGTCGGGAGTGAAGAGGTCCGAGCGGTCGAAGACGCTGAGGGCCTCGGCCTCGACGGCATCAAGGAGGGACGCGTCGAACTCGACCGGCTTGGTTGACGTGCCCAAGACCGCGTCGTCCTTGAGCTCGACGAGGACGAAGATCGGCACATGCTTGGAGTGCTTGATCGACCAGTCCTTGATCTGTTTCAAGGCCGCGACGAACGTGGGGGCCGTGGAGAGGAAGTCGATGTCTTGGACGTGCAAGACCTTCATTCCTGGGCGATCGAGAACGCCGTCGACGTTGGGGTCGGGCCCTGGGTCTTTGCCGAGCGTCTTGACGGTCTTGCGCATGGCGGGCGAGGCGTAGAGGCCCCCATCGGGGTCGGCGAAGAGGTCGAGTTCGACCTGACGAATGCCGAGGTCTTGGAACTGCTCGGCCAAGGGCTTGTGCGTGTAGTCGAGGCCCTTCACGCGGTCGCCGCCGACCTTGAGGAGGTCGAGGATCGCGGCCGTGGGGGCGATGTGATAGGAGTTATGCGTGCCGATCACTTGGACCTGGTTCAGGCGAACGTCGTCGTCGATGATGGGCAGGAGGGTCACAGTGGCGATGAGAGCGTGTACCATCAATGCGACCTCGTCATGGTGAGAGTGGGCCCGACGGATGGTCTCGCGCGGGACATCGGGCGTCAAGGCGAGGGGACGACCTTGGAGCTGGCCTTGGCCACGTCGATCGAGACTCGCCCTTCCGAGGCCCTCGCCTGGCCGAGCCTGAGCGGCGCGCCGACCTTGATCGCGCCCTCCCCGGGATCGCCCTGGGTGGCCGGACGCTTCGCCTCCCTCGAAGACGAAACGGCCAAGCTCCTCCGCCGACGCCTGCGCGCGGCCCTCTTGTTGCTGGTCCTGGGGCTGTCCCTCTACTTTGTCCGCAACGTCTTCCTGCCCCCCTTGTCGATCAAGCTCCGCGAGCTGCACTCGGTCGTGGTGGTCATCTTGGGGGCGATGGCGCTGGCCCTCTCCCGGCGCGACGTCTGGACACTCCGTTGGCTCCGGCGCTGCGAGTGGGCCCTCTTCGCGATGGTGGGAGTTTATTGCTGGGCGGCCATTCATGTCGCGCTACTGGAACGTCTGGACCCGAAATATCCCGAGTTCTACCGCACGCCTTTCCGCGACTCGGTGCGGGGCCTGATCACCATCGTGATCCTCTATGGGACTTTCCTTCCCAACTCATGGAGGGGGGCCGCGCGCGTCGCCGTCCCGCTGGCCCTCACGCCGTTCCTGGCCCTCGCGTCGGTCGCCTTCGCGCGCCCCGACCTGGCCGCCACGATCACACACACGTTTACGTTTGAACAATGGAGTGGACTCTTGATCGCATGGTTCGTGGGCCTTGTGTTCGCCCTCTTCGGGGCCCACACGATCCACGACCTACGGGCCCGCGAGTTCGCCGCTCGGCGCTTCGGCCAATACCGCTTGATTCAGCCGCTGGGACACGGTGGCATGGGGCATGTCTTCCTGGCCGAGCACGCCCTGCTGAAGCGGCCTTGCGCGCTGAAGGTGATCCGTCCCGAGGCGTCGTCCGACCCCGGCGCCGTGGCCCGCTTCGAGCTCGAAGTGCAGGCGATGGCCCGGCTCAACCACCCGAACACGGTCGAAGTGTTCGACTACGGCCGGGCCTCCGACGGCTCTTTCTACTGCGTGATGGAATACCTGCGGGGCCGGACGCTCGACCAGATCGTGATCGATACGGGCCCGATGCCGGCGGGTCGTGTGGTCTACCTCTTGCGGCCGATCTGCCTGGCCCTGGCCGAGGCCCACGCGCGCGGGCTTGTCCATCGAGACGTGAAGCCGGCCAACATCTTCGCGGCCGAGGTCGGCGGTCAATACGACGTGCCCAAGCTGCTCGACTTCGGCCTGGTGAAAGTCACCCGAGCCGCCGAGGACCCGCGCCTCACGAGCGACGGCGGCATCCGCGGCACGCCCCTCTACATGTCGCCCGAGCAAGGGGCCGGCCACCCCATCGACAGCCGGAGCGACCTCTACGCGCTCGGGGCCGTGGCCTACTTCCTGCTGACCGGTCGGCCCCCTTTCGACGCGGCCAACTCGGTCGCGGCGGTGGCCGCGCATCGCTTCCAGAAAGTCGAACGTCCTTCCCTCGCACGTCCAGGCGTGCCGGCCGACCTTGAGGCCGTGGTGCTTAGATGCCTAGAAAAGAGGCCCGAAGATCGCTTCACCGACGCCTTCGAGCTTGAACGAGCGCTGTCATTGTGTAGGGCATCAGGCGAGTGGGGGCCGCGCGAAGCGGCCGCCTGGTGGCGCGGTCGCGAGGCCGCAACCACCGCGCGGGTCGAGGTGGTATCCAGTTACTGAGGGGCGGGCTGTGAAGGGGCTTGCTCGGCGGTCGATCGCCGCCGTCTCGAGGCGGTCACGAGCGAGCAGGCCGGCCAGATGACGATCGCCAAGCCCGCCGCGGCAAGGACCATGACCCAAGGGCGATCGTCGCGCACCTTGATGACCTTCGCTTTGTCGATGACCTCGATTTGCCGGCCACGGGGCAAGTCACCAAGAATGCTCACTCGTCGAAGGTCTTGCTCCAGCGACTTGAGCGACCCTTCGATCGCGGCCAGCTCGAAGTCGGTCGGCCTCGCCTTGATGGGCCCCTTGGTTTGAGGTCTAGGTGGGCCGGACTCCTTCTTTGTCCTTTCCAGAACGCGTCTCGCGGCGTCCCAGGCGTCCTTGGCCCCGACCACCTGGTCCTTCGCCTCTTTCAACCTGACGATGTTGTTCAAGTCCGCTACCACTTCATTCGTGGATGCGATGGAACGCTCTTCGAGCGCTGCCAGATACGCCTCGGCCTCTCGGAGTTTCATTTCCGCCTGGACCGCTCTCATCACATCGGATGCCACCTTTTCGTCCGGCAGGATCAACTCCGCGGGCCTCGCGGCCATTTGGGCCTTGATGGCCACCTCTTCTCGCTTGAGGTTACTTCGGGAATTCCGGAGGAAATCGACAAGGCTGTTGGCTTCTCGTTGCCGTTGTCCATAGTTGAATGCGGTATACGACCTCACGATCGCGTCGGCCGTCGCGGTGGCCGACTTGGGGGAATCGGCCCAGACGCTAAGGTCCGCGAGGGTCGTGCGCGGTCTCGACATGACCGTCACGTCGGCCCGCAAGGCGGTCACGGCCTCGTCATCGAATCTCTTCTTCATCCCCTCCAGGGCTTGAGCCAACACATGATCACACGTCATCAAATTGAGATGGGTGTCCAAGAGGTCCTCCTCGGCATCGTCTCCAGGGTCCACTAGGCTGGGGACCTTGAAGGTCTTGTTCGAGTCGAGCATGACCAGCGTCGATGCCAGGTAGCGCGGATGGACGACCTGATTGGCCACGAGGCAGGCCCCGACCGACGCGAGGACCCAAATCAAGAGGGGGAGTCGCCAAGAGTTGGGCCAGTGGGCCTGGACGCCTCGAAGCCCTGAAGCGGCCGTGTTTTCCATCGTCGGCGTTGACCCTCCCTTTGAACGCTCGCGTCGTACTTCAAGGGTCACGAACTGAAGTTGACGATAGGCGGACGGAATTGTGTGTGTCATTGGTCTTGGTCGGACCGGCCCATCACGACTCGTCTTGACCTGTGCCGCCTCCTTGTTACAAGGGCGGCCTTCACGTCCCGATTCACATCGCTCGCGCTCAACTCGTTTTTGGTGAGGGTCCCGTTCATGGCAGGGAAGCGCCGGGGCACGTCCTTGAAGAAGAAGCTCGTTTATCTCATCACGCTCTTGGTCACTGGGGGCGGCGCGGGCATTGGGTCGTGGCAGTTGAGCGACCATCCGCTCTTGCAACGTCTCGTGCTGGGCATTCGAGATGGCGCCATCCAGGGCAAAGACCCCAAGGAGGCGATTCGCGACGGCTTGGCCAACCTTCTCGACGGCGGCGACTCCGACCGCGACTCCGGCATCTTCGAGGTGAAGGTCGCCGACGTCTGCATTGATGAAGCGCTCTTCCCCATCGGCCAAACCTTGGACATCCAGTTGCGCGTGGTCAAGTACGACTCACGCGACCAGGAATCAGTCGTCTGGGATAGCCAGAGCTACGGCCAGCGGTTGGCGGTCGTGGGTCGCGACGCCTTGACCGCGACATGGGCCGATCGGCCTTTCCGCGTCGCCTGGTCGCCCGGCGAGCGCTTGGCCGTCGAGGTTTGGGACCGCTACCCGTACTGGGACAAGCGCTACCTTCAGATGCAGTCGCCCGAGACGGACGCCCGCTTCCCCTTGCACTCGGGCCCGCACCGCTTGGAGGTCGTGGACCGCCGCAAGAAGCCTGGGGCGGCCGACGCGAGCAAGATCGTGATCCAGAGCCAGCGCGTGGGCGACTTGCCCGAGCAGTCCAAGCCCAGCGAACGGCCCGCCGCCGCCGTGACCGAGAAGCCCATTGTGATCCGTTGACCTGACGGAACATGTCCTAGGCTGGAGTGTCGAGGGCCCGAGTCCATGATGAAAGTCGCCCTCTGCGTCGACCGCTTCGAGGGGCCGCTCGCCGTGCTCGTCCACGAGGACGGTCACGCGGTGAACTGGCCGCGCGAGTTCTTGCCTAAGGCCTGCCGAGCGGGCGATTTGCTTTCCTTCCACATCGAAAAGGACGAGCGGGCCACGCGCCGGATGGCCGAGGAGACGCGCAAGGTCCAAGAAGACCTCGAGCGCACCGACCCGGGCGGGGACCTGACAATATGATGAAAAGTCTCCGACGACGATGGGCCTGGCCGGCCATCGCCCTGGCCGCGATCATCGCGCCGGCGGCGGGCCTGGCGCAGTTCCCGGGAAGTCGGCCCGCGGGGACGGCCGCGGTCGAGTTCCTCGACGTCGGCCAAGGAGACGCGGTCCTCATCCGTTCGCCCGAGGGGCGCACCGCGCTCATCGACGCGGGTCCTTCCAAGAACGTCGTCGAACACCTGCGCGAACGGGGCCTGAAGACGATCGACCTGGTCCTGGTGAGTCATCACCATAGCGACCATTACGGCGGCATGGACGCGGTCATCCGCGAGTTCCACCCCCGCTACTTCGTGGCCACGAATTCGAAGCACACGACGTCTCAGTACCTCAAGCTCCTTCAACGCGTACGGGATGAAGGTCTCACGTTCGTCCAGCCGACCGGGAAGTCGCGGAAGATCGAGCTCGGCTCGATGACGTTGACACTGCTGCCGCAGCCCCCGGAGAACACGCGCGAGGAGAACGAAAACTCGATCGGCCTGCGTGTCCAGCACGGGCCGCTCGCAGTCCTCCTCACGGGAGACAGCGAGGAGGACGAGCGCAAGTGGTGGGTCGAGCATTGTCCCGACCTGGTGCGTGATTGTCAGTTGCTGAAGCTGGCCCATCACGGCAGCCGGAACGGGACCGACTCGACCTGGCTGGAGCTGGTCCGCCCCCGCGCGGCGATCGCCAGCCTGGCGACGGGTAACGACTACGGCCACCCCCACCGCGAGACGGTGGAGCTGGTGCGGAGCGCGGGCATTCCTCTTTTGCAGACGAACCTCGACGGGACGATCACGGCCACGAGCGACGGCAAGGTCTGGAGGGTGACTCGAGCGAAGACGTCCACAAGGGCGCCGCCGATCGCTAACAACGACACGAGGTCAAGACGTTCGGACCGGCCGGCCTGGACGCAGTCGGGTCCATCGAGTCGGATCGACCTGAACCGCGCGACGCAATCCGAGTTGGAGACCCTGCCCGGCGTGGGCCCGGCGACCGCGAGGAAGATCATCGACGCCCGCCCCTACCGCAATGTGAACGAGCTGAAGCAAGTCCGAGGCATCGGCAACGACCGCTTCGCCGACATCGCGCCTCAGGTGATGGTGAGATAGTGAAGGGTGGGTGAGAAGGCGGTCATTCCAGAGTGTTTCATGTGTTCTTTCAAGTCTTTGAAGACGGACAACTGGATTTGGATGTTTCGCGGGGCCTACCGTGGCGAGGACCGTCGAACTCCGCCTTCCCCGCGGGCCCTGAGGGGCGAAGTGACAGCGTGAGGGCGGGCCCCCCTCGCCGAGGGTGTCCCAGCGCGTTATCATGTGTGGACCAAAGCTCGTAATAAGTCCTGGTGATCGGCGCAATGCCAGGGGTCTGATGTGCCCAAGGTGTTCCTGTCTTAGCGGCGTGACGACACGCAGGCGCTCGCGGGTCGGCTCTTCGACCGCCTGGCGGCCCATTTCGGCCACGACTGAGATTCATGGACTTGTTTCTCTCGTGGAAGATGCCGGCAGGCCGTTCGGACATGGAGGAGAGAGACATCCGTTTTCATGGATACCGCCCGCGCGGTCCCACTTGCGGGGGACTGTATGTGGGGCCGGTGCATTGGTCACTCGTTGACCGTTTCCCCGCCGGCTCGCGAGGCCAGGGCGCTGAAGACGCTCGGGGCGATCGTTTCCTTGAGAAAGTGGACGGAGCCGTCGCAATAGACGAATTGACAACCGCCCCGGTGCATCCCCCAAAACACGTTGGGGCCCGATCCTCGCGCGTTCGGGAGGTCCACGTTGTCGGGGACGCTCTCCGAGACGGGGCCAGTCACGGCCATCACCAAAGACCCCGAACCTGAGCAAAGCTGCCCGAACCATTCCGGGTGGGTGCAGATTGCGTATGGACGCCCACCCAGGTCGCGTCGGCGACATTGCGCGATCTCTCCCCGATCATGAGGGTTTGCGCCGTTCCGTCGGTGATCGCATGGAATGGGATGGCGGAATTCGTCCCGAAGGCCCCTTCGCCACGGCCGGACGAGCCCTGTCCCGCGCAGGCGACGTACTGGGAAGGGGCGAGGTCGGCAGGCAGTTCCGGCAGGGGCTTCGGATAATGATAGGAGGTCGCGCCGAAGTCCGGTGACGATGGACACAGGAAGACCGCCAGGCGCGTCGAGCGCACCGTGTGATTGCCCTCGTCGACGATCGGTGTCTCGTAATTGATGGCGGCATGAAGGGCGTTTTGTTCAAGCCAGGGGAGCACCATGCTCCCCCAAGCCCAACCATCGCCCAGTTCGCGTCCGTAGATCTGGGGACCGAGGTACTTCGTGGCGTAGGCCGGGGGAAGCGTCCCTAGGGAGGCATGATAGGCATGCAAGGCGACACCGATCTGCTTCAAGTTGTTCTGACATCCGATGCGTCGGGCCGCTTCGCGAGCGGCCTGCACGGCCGGCAAGAGCAGCGCGATGAGCAGCCCGACCACGGCCAGGACCACGAGCAATTCGATGAGTGTGAAGCCGGTCTTCGGCCTAGTCGCGTTGGTCATCCTGAGACTCCTTGCAAGGGGTTCGAGGGTCCGATCCGCTAAATAT
>CALLYK010000068.1 GCA_937858365.1 uncultured Isosphaeraceae bacterium
GACGTTCCTGCGCGGACTCGTGCGCACGGGGACGCACACGCTGACGCTCGACACCGCGGCGGTCGTCACCGCGTCGACATCCACGGGCTGGGTGAGCGGCAAGGTCCGGCGCACGGTGCGCGGCGGGAACTCGTCCGCGATCTTCGACGTCGGCTCGGAGACGGCATACGCGCCCGTCACCGTGACGGTGCAGAACAACGCGTCCGACTTCGCGCTCACGGTGTCCACCGAGAACGGCGACCATCCGGACCTCGCCGCCTCCGGCGGCGATCCCGCGCATTCGGTGAACCGCTGGTGGACGCTGCTCGCCGCGGGCACGCCGTCGTTCACGGCGGGCGGCGGGAGCTTCGGCAGCGGGGCCCAGGCCCAGCAGACGCCCACCGGCCCCACGTTCAAACGGGGCGAGCCCCAGAAACCCGAGGCCCCCAAAGGCCCCCGTTTCCAGCCCGGAGGAGGTTTCGCGGCGAACACGCCCGGCGTCTGGAACATCGCCGCCGACCCCGCCGTGGGAGCGATCTCGCTGGATGGTGTGAAAGACCTGGTGGTGCCCGTCCCCGCCAACTACGACGCCCACAATGTTGTTTGGCCTACGGCGCCGAGTCCCTATGTGGTCGTCGGCCGCAACAACGACCAAAATGAGGCGCGTGAGCTTTGGGACCTGAAGCAGAAGAAGATGGTGGCCCGCCTCCGCGGCAAGGTCGAAATCGAGAAGCCACTGGCCCTGAACGCCGACGGCACGTATCTGGCCGGCAACGTCCCGTGGAAGAACCAGGTCGTCGTCATCGACTTCAAGAAGAACAAGACGCTGGGCCAGTTCGAGTTCCCCCAACACAAGCCCGACTACATCGATTTCGCCGGGAACAACATCTTGGTCCTTGGGTTCTTCTGGGGTGGAGAGGTCCTCATTTACGACCTGGAAAAACCGGAGCAGCCACGCGCCAGGATCAAGGTCGAGCGGTTCGAGAAAGACGCCACGGCCGTGAGTCCGGGCGGGAAATATCTTGCCACGATCGTCAACCACTCCCTGCATGTCTACAGCACGGCCGACGGCCGTGAACTGGCGATGGAGCCAATGCCCAAAGGGGAGAACAACTGGGACACGAACGGCAAGGGCCTGGCCTTCTCGCCCGACGGCAAGGAACTGGTGGCACTCGCGGAAGCTTTCGGCAAGTTCTACATCGTCCATTGGGACGCCACCGACGGTAAGCAAATCGCCCTTCACGGTCCTTACAAGTCGGGCGAGATCAAGCAGCAGTTGGGCAATGACATTCGGCCGACCATCCAGTGGCTGCCCAAACAAGACGGTTGGCTCGTCTTTGGCGAGGCCATCGTGGAACGCGAGTCGGGAAAGAAGGTCGAGTCGTTGCCGTTCGATAACGACAACTACAAGGTCTGCGCCCGCAAGATCGTCAACGCGGAGCGGGCCTTCACACTCGTCGGCCGCGACGGCAAGCGGTTGGTCGCCGTCCCCTTGCAGACCGATCGGATCGCCGCCGCCATGAAGCTGGCGCGCGAAGGAGGCAACCCGGTCGACGCCGCCCTGCCGGGTGTCAAGGAGACCGACCTCGCGAGCGCCCGACGAGTCACTGCGCCAAGCGAGGCCGTGGCCTGGTCGGTACAACCCGACCCCAAACCGGCCGCCCCTCGGTCCGTATCGAGCCGTCTGGTCACGTTGAAGTCGAAGCCGACCGAAGTGGCGCGGGTCCTCTTCTCCGACCCGACCAAGAGCATCGCGGCCCTCTCCATCCAGCCCGACAAGCCGTTCGCCGAACAGCCCCCCTCACTGGAAGGGAAACCCCTGGTCGTCGATCGCTTCGACCTGACCAACGGCAAACATCTGGGCCGACAGGAACTCGCACCGGCGTTCGACCTGCTTGCGCTCTCGCCGGACGGCTCCGCGATCCTCACCGGAAACTACAAGGACCGCGATCGTCTCGACGTTTACGACGGCGCGGCCAACTCCATCGCCGGTTGGCGGCCCTACGACAAGGAAAACGGCGACGACCGGCAATGCGTGTGGGCCGACTTCACCGACGACAAACACGTGATGACCCTCGGCAAAAACGGTGCGCTCGTGCTTTGGACCTTGCCCGAGTGCAAGCCCGAATACGTGTTCGACATGGCCTGTCAGGGCACACCCATCTTCAGTCCAGGCCGCAAATACGTGGCACTTTTCCGTGACCGGGCTTTCCACCTGATCGACCCGGCGACCGGTCAAGAGGTCGGCGAGACCAACACGACCGAGAGCAATCCCGGCAACACGGGCGTCGTCGCGGCGGCATTCCGCCCCGACGGCGGCGAACTCGCCGCCGTCGTCGCCGGCAAGATCGCGCGCTGGGACCTGAAGACGGGCCGGACCATCGCCGAGTTCCCCGCCCAGGCCGACGCCAAGACATTGGAATATTGCGGTTCGAATCATGTGCTCGTCAACGGGAAGGTCTTATACGACTTGGACCGCCGCCGCGTCATCTGGTATTACAGCGGCGGTCTGGCCGCGACGGGCAGTCCCGACCAGCTTCACTGGCTCGTGCTGGGCAACCCGTTCAAGCCGGGCCTTCTCGGTTCCCTCGCCATGCCCGAGAAGAAGGTCGCGGACCTCGTCAAGCAGTCTGAGGACAAGGCCCTTCCGGCGACCCTCAAGGCCGGTTCCCAGGTGAGCGTTCAGCTTGAGTTCGGCAGTCCACCACGCGACGCCGACGCCTATCGGCGAAAAATCAACGAGGCCCTCGTGACCAAACTCCGCGCAGTCGGCGTGACCCCGGCGGACGGGCAACCTGTGAAACTGATCGCGCGGATCACGGAGAAACCCACTGGCGAGAACTTGGAACTCAGCAAGATCGGCCCGAGTTTCCGCGACCCGGGCCCACGCAACTTCACCGTGCCCATCCGTGACTTGGATTGCGAGCTCCTCATCGCCGACGCCCAGGGGACCATCTCGATCGCCAAGGAAACGGTGCGTATGAGGCAATTCGGCATGTTTCACATTCCACCCGGTGAAACCGACGTCTCCGCGTTCCTCTTCCATCAGGCATGGCTTGGCGCCCAGGGCTGGTTTACGTCGGTCGGCATGCCATCGTTCATCGCCCGGGGCGCTCAAGGCGTGATCCAGCTGCCCGGCAACACAGACCTCAACCAACTCGTCAAGTGAGCCGGCCGGATGATCTACCTCGACAACGCCGCGACCAGCTTCCCCAAGCCCGAGCCCGTCTATCAGGCCCTCGACCGTTTCGCCCGAACGAACCTGGCCAACCCGGGTCGCGCGGGACACCGCATGGCGGTCGAGTCGGAACGGACCCTGGAGGACGCCCGCCACGCCCTCAATCGGTTTTTCAACGGCCCGGCGCCCGAGCGCTGGGTCTTCACCCTGAATTGCACCGACGCCCTCAACATCGCCATCAAGGGGACCTTGCTGCCGGGCGATCATGTCATCACGTCCGACCTTGAGCATAACTCGATCAGTCGGCCGCTCCAGAAGCTCAAGAGGGACGGTGTCATCAGCCTGACGCGCATCGCCTCGGAAGGGGGCCGGATCGACCCCCAGAGTGTGCGGAAGGCCCTTCAACCACGGACCCGGCTCGTCGCCTTGACGCACGCGGCCAACGTGCTGGGGACCGTCCAGCCCATCCTCGAAATCGGCGCGATCGTCCGCGAGGCGGAGGCCCTTTTCCTCGTGGACGCGGCGCAATCCGCGGGTGTCGTGCCGATCGACCTGAAGGCGGCGCCGATCGACATGCTCGCCTTTCCGGGGCACAAGGCGCTGTACGGCCCCACGGGCACGGGGGCCCTTTACGTCGGTCCGCGCGCCACGCTCCGGACCTGGCGCGAGGGCGGCACCGGCGGCGATTCGGCAAGCGAGGTCCAACCCGAACAGTTGCCCTTCCGCCTGGAAGGGGGCACCCCCAATGTGCTGGGGATCGCCGGACTCGCCGCGGGCATCGCCTGGGTCGCCGAGCGCGGTTGTGAAACGAACCGGCGCCACGAGGTCGCCTTGCTTCAAAAGGTGGTGGACTGGACCGCGAGCGCCGACGGCTGGAAGATCGCGGGAGAGTGGGACCCAGCGAACCATGTCGGCGCCCTCTCCCTGATCGTCCCTGAGGGCCTCACGCCGCAAGACCTGGGCGCCATCCTCGACACGAGCTTCGACATCGCCGTCCGCCCCGGCCTGCACTGCGCCCCATACGCACACCGAGCCCTCGGGACCTTTCCCAACGGCACGCTCCGGCTGAGTCCAGGGCCATTCAACACCGAGGCCGACATCGACACGTTTCTCGACGCCCTGAGCGACATCACGGCCAGTTTCACGTGAGGGCCCATCGGCCCTCCCTGATGTTCGACCCGACGAGGTCGCGTTATGGAAGAGGAAGAGGACGACGACCAGACACCGTATTCGCTCGTGGGGGGCTTCCTGGCGGCCGCGCTTTTTCTCGCGGCATATGGTCATGGCCCCGGCCGTCATGAGGTCCCGCGCCGCTTGTTCGACTTGAACGAAGACCCGGCGGAAGTGCTGGAGGCCCTGCCGCGCGTCGGGCCGGCTCTCGCCGAGCGGATCGTCGAAGCGCGTTCGCTAGGCCGCTTTCACGGCCCGGAGGACCTGGACCGCCGCGTCCGAGGCATCGGCCCCAAGACGATCGAAGTGTTGCGGCCCCACTTGCGATTCGAGCCGGCAAGTCCTCTTTGATTCCCTCGCGGCGGGCGGGGTGATCGCGCCTCGCCTGCCTTGCCGATGGCCCGCGCGGAGCGCTTTGGGCTATACTGATGGTCCGTCCATGACCGCTGGGGAATGAAGAAGCGCTCAGGACCAAGGGCCCACTGAGGCGGAACGATGGAACGATTCGAGATCGTCAGTCCGTTTCCACCGGCGGGCGACCAGCCGGCCGCCATCGACCAACTCGTGAGGGGCCTTCAAGAAGGTAAGGCCCACCAGACCCTGCTGGGCGTGACCGGCTCGGGCAAGACGTTCACGATGGCCAACGTCATCGCGCGCTTAAACAGGCCGGCCCTGGTGCTCTCCCACAACAAGACCCTCGCGGCCCAACTCTACGGCGAATTCAAGGAGTTCTTCCCCCACAACGCCGTGCGGTATTTTGTCAGCTATTACGACTACTATCAACCCGAGGCATATATTCCACAGCGAGATATCTATATTGAAAAAGATGCCTCGATCAATGATGAAATTGAACGCTTGCGTCTGGCCGCCACCAGCGCGCTGGTCACGCGCAATGATGTAATCGTCATTGCCAGCGTTTCCTGCATTTATGGATTGGGGTCCCCTGAAGACTATCGCAAGATGATGGTCCAGCTCAAACTCGGGGACGTGCTCGATCGAGACGAGATGCTCCTCAAGTTCGTGGACATTCAGTACGACCGCAATGACGTCGCCTTCGAGCGGGGCAAGTTCCGCGTGCGCGGCGACGTGATCGAGCTCTGGCCCGCTTACGAGGAAGTCGGCTATCGGATCGAACTGTTCGGCGATGAGGTCGAGACGCTCGCGGTGATTGACCCGCTCACGGGGGCCGTGCTCGAGAAGAAACGGGAAATGGCGGTCTTGCCGGCCAAGCACTTCGTGATGCCCGAGGAGCGTATCGCGGGGGCCGTCGCCGCGATCCGGCAGGAACTCGACGAGCGTCTTCAGCAACTCAAGGAACAGGGCAAACTCCTGGAGGCCCAGCGTCTCGCCGCGCGCACTCGCTACGACATTGAGATGCTCTTGGAGGTTGGCTACTGCTCGGGCATCGAGAACTACAGCCGGCCCCTTTCGGGCCGTCAACCGGGCGAGACTCCGTACACTCTGCTCGACTTTTTCCCCGAAAACAGCCTCCTGTTCATCGACGAATCGCACGCGACGATCCCCCAAGTGCGCGCCATGTTCGCCGGTGACTTCAGCCGCAAGAGCACACTGGTCGAGCACGGCTTTCGACTACCCAGCGCGCTGGACAACCGCCCACTTCGCTTCGATGAATGGGAGAAGAAACTCGGCCAGCGCGTCTATGTCTCGGCCACACCGAGCGATTACGAACTGACGATGTCGGAGGGGGAGTTCATCGAGCAAGTCATCCGGCCGACCGGGCTGGTTGATCCTGTGATCCGCGTCGAGCCGGCGCGCGGGCAAGTGGCCGCCTTGCTGGAGGAGGTGCGCACAAGGGCGGCGAAAGGGGAGCGCGTTCTCGTGACGACGCTCACCAAGCGCATGGCCGAGGACCTCTCGCGCTTCATCAAGGAACAGGGCCTGCGCTGCAAGTGGCTCCACTCGGAACTCGACGCCTTCGAACGCGTGGCGATCCTCCGAGAACTACGGGAAGGGGCCTTCGACGCCCTGGTGGGCGTGAACCTCTTGCGCGAAGGACTCGACTTGCCGGAGGTGTCGATGGTCTGCATCCTCGACGCCGACAAGGAGGGCTTCCTGCGCAGTGAGACGTCGCTCATCCAAACGATCGGCCGCTCGGCCCGACATGTGAACGCGGAGGTCGTCCTTTACGCCGACACGGTGACGAACTCGATGCGGCGGGCGATCGACGAGACAGCGCGTCGTCGCGAGAAACAACTCGCGTACAACGCGGAGCACGGCATCACGCCGGAGACGATCCGCAAGGCGATCAAGCGAGGGATCGAAGAGGAAATCCAGGCTCGCGACGAGGCCCGACGCGCCGTTGGTCGCGACGAGGCGACCGACGCGACCGAGGAGTATCTCAACGCGCTGGAAGCGGAGATGCTGGAAGCGGCCGAGAAATTGGAGTTCGAACGGGCCGCCGCCCTGCGCGATCGAATCCTGGAACTCCGCTCCACCAAGGAAGGCGGGCCCCACCGTCCTTCCGCGTCGCCCCAAGCGAAAGGGGCCAGGGCCAAAGCCAAGGCCAAGGCGAAAACGGGTGGGGGCCCGCGCCGTCCCAGGAAAACGTGATTTGAGGTGATTCACGAATGTCGAGCGCCATTGTCTTTGGGCCCGCGGAAGAAGCGAACGCGCGGTCCCTGATTGATCTCGCCATCGCGGAAGACCTCGGGACACGGGGCGACATCACCGCCAACGCGACGATCCCAGCGCAGGCCCCAGGCTCCGTTCGGTTTGTCGCCCGTCGCGAAGGGGTCGTGGCCGGAATGCCGGTCGTCGCGCTCGTCATCGCGCGTTTCGGCCTGGAGGGCGGGTGGTCTTGCCTCGTCGAAGATGGGACGCACGTGGAGCGCGGCACGACGCTGGCGACCCTGAAGGGGCCCATGCGGGCGGTCCTCGGTCTTGAGCGAACGGCCCTCAACTTCTTGCAACGCCTCAGCGGCGTGGCGACCCTCACCAGCCGGTTCGTGGCGGCGGTCTCGGCGACGAAGGCGGTCATCCTGGACACGCGAAAGACGACGCCGGGCTGGCGGTCGCTGGAGAAGTACGCCGTGCGTTGCGGTGGAGGACGCAACCACCGGATCGGCCTGTACGACGCGGTCTTGATCAAGGACAACCATCTCGCCTGGCTCGCGTCGGAAGGGGACCCGATCGGGCGCTCGATCAGGATGGCCCGCGATTCCGCGCCGAACGCCGCGTTCGTCGAAGTGGAGGTGGATGGCCTGGACCAGTTCGATCGGGCCCTGGAATGCGGGCCCGACATCATCTTGCTGGACAACCTGGGGGCCGACGTGCTCACCGAGGCGGTCCGTCGGCGCGACGCGCGGGCGCCCGGGGTCTTGCTGGAGGCGTCCGGCGGAGTGGACCTGACGACGGTGGCCTCGCTCGCTCGTTCGGGGGTCGATCGTATCAGCGTCGGCGCGCTCACGCATTCCGCCCCAGCCCTGGACATCGGCCTTGATTTCGACGGGGCGAAGTGACTTGGGACGATTCATCGCAACATGCGAGAAGTGGTGAAGAGGGGTGGTGCTGAAGATGTCTTGTGGGCCCTCACGGAACTCGGGAAACTGAGACGACCCTAACGCCCTCAGTGACGTCGGCGAGCGGCCGGTCGACGCGACGCGAGGAGCTGGGCAGGGCAAGTCGGGGGTCTCAGCCCGCCATGAACAACGACGAAACCAAAGACCGAGGCCCGGGTCTGGGCCCCCATGGACCGCGGTCGTTCGTGCTCACGGGCGACCAGACCTGTCAAGGCATGCCGGCGGCACATGAGGAGGCCCTTCAGCAGTCGGACGTCGACCCCACGCTCGCTGGGTCCGGCTCGCTCACCTGTCATGCGCCGGCTGGCGGCCCTCGCGAAAGCGGCGGCCCGCGCCCTCTGCCGATCGTGCCGGGCTACGACGTTTTGGCCGAACTGGGCCGTGGCGGCATGGGGGTCGTTTACCTCGCGCGTGAGCTCCGCCTCAATCGACCCTGCGCCTTGAAGATGGTGCTCGCGGGGGCGCATGCTTCGGCCGACACGATGGCCCGCTTCCTTCAGGAGGCGCAGGCGGTCGCCCAACTCAAGCACCCGGCCATCGTGAGTATCCACCACATCGGCGAGGTCGATGGGCTCCCCTTTTTCGAGATGGAATTCGTGGAAGGCGGGTCTCTCGACAAGAAGCTTGACGGCACTCCGTGGCCGGCCGCGAAGGCCGCCGCCCTGATCGAGCCCGTCGCCTTGGGGATGGCCGGCGCCCACGAACAAAACGTGGTCCATCGCGATTTGAAGCCCGGTAACGTCCTCTTGACCGCCGACGGTTCTCCCAAGGTCATCGACTTCGGTCTGGCCAAGGTCCTAGGCTCCGAATCGGGGCTGACGCGCACCGAGTCCGTGCTGGGCTCGCCCAGCTACATGGCCCCTGAGCAGGCCGGCGGCAAGACCCGCGACGCGGGCGCCCTGGCCGACGTCTACGCCCTGGGCGCGATCCTCTATGAACTCGTCACAGGTCGTCCGCCGTTCCGAGGCGCCACGTTGTTGGAGACCCTCGAACAGGTCAAAACGGTCGATCCGGTCCTGCCCACGCGTTTGGTCCCCGGCTTGCCGCGCGACATCGAGACGATCGCCCTGAAATGCCTCGAAAAGGACCCCGCCAAGCGATACCCGTCGGCCCGACACCTGGCCGAGGACCTGGCGCGCTTCCGACGCGGCGAGCCGATCCAGGCTCGCCCCGTCGCCTTCTGGGAGCGCGGTTGGAAGTGGGCCAGGCGTCGCCCCGCGATCGCGGCGCTTGTCGTCGCCTTGCACTTGGCGTTGGCGGCCCTCCTTGGGCTGGGCGTGGTCTCGTACTTCCAGATTCGCGGCGCCTTGGGTAAGGCCACCGACGAGAAGAACAACGCCCTCGCGGCCGAGATCAAGGCGACCACGGCCCGCGAACGCGCCGACGCGGAGCGCGGCAAGGCGGAGTCGGCGCGTCTGGAGGCCCTCTCCGAGACCTACCGCGCGGGGATCAGCGAGGTCCGGGCCCTTCGCGCGGGGCATCCTCCCGGTTGGCGCGAAGCCGCGCTGACCAACCTCGCCAAGCTAGCCGTGATGCCCACCGCCCGGAGCGACGTCTTCGAGCTTCGGACCGAGCTGGTCGCCTGCCTAGGCGTGCCGGACATTCAAGAGGTCCTCCAAGTCCGGAGCGACGCCGGCCAACTCCACTCCGTCGCGATCAGCCCCGACGGGCGGACCCTTGCCACCCTCGCGGGCCATCAGGTCCATCTCTGGGACATGGAGCAGGGCCGCCACGTCGCGGTCATCACCGAGCCTCGACCGTGGTCGCAACCGGAGTTCCGCACTCACGCGAGGGCCCTCTCGTTCCTGCCTGACGGTCGATTGCTCTTCAGCACGGAAGACCAGGGGGTCGCGTCGTACGACCCGGCCTCAGGCACCTTCGCGACCACGCCCTATCGTCGCGGCAGGCTTGCCGCGCGCGACCTTCTCCGCGACCGCGAGGCCAAGCGACTCGTCATTCGTTGGTTCGACGGCTCGATCGACGTTTTCGACGGCACGACCGGGAAACTCGTCCGGCGCGGGCCCAACGACACCCGAGGACTCTCCTTGAGTACCGACGGCAAATGGCTGGCGACGGAACACCAGGGCCGTCCGATCGAACTGCAAAGCGTGGACGGCGACATGCCCAAGGTCGTCTTCGAGAGGGCCCTCGGCCGCGACTTCTTCGACCTGGAATTCAGTCCCGACGGGTCTCTACTCGCCTCGCTCGCCGCCGACCATGCCGTGGTCGTCTGGGACGTCGCCTCGCGCGGGGAGCGTTTGTTCCTGCGCGGGCACAACGAGGGAACCACACAGGTCGCGTTCAGTCCCGACAACGCCTGGATCGCCACGTCGAGCAACGACCACACGGCGCGGGTCTGGGACGCCCGGACCGGCCAGGCCCTGGCCGTCCTTCCCGGGGCCTGGTTCGTCGAGTCCGTCACCTTCAGCCCCGACGGCCGGCGACTCGTGGTGGGCACCAGCGGCAATCGCGTGAGCGTTTACGAGATCGACGGCCGTGAAGTCCGGCGCCGGCTCGCGGGGCATTTCTACGGGGCGCAATCGCTTGCCTTCCATCCCCGAAGGTCCTTGCTGGCCACCGGGGCCGACGACCATTGCGTGTTCTTCTGGGACGCGACGTCGGGCGAGGCGCTACGCCACTGGGACAAGGCACAGAACGCCTACGTCTCGGCCCTGGCCTTCTCTCCCGACGGTGAACTCCTCGCCTCGGCCGAGGGGGTCTCCGAGGGGATGAGCACCTACGAGGTCCGAGTCCGGGAAGTGGCCACGGGCCGGGTGCGTCACAGGCTCTCGGGCGCTCGAAGCGGGGTCCACTCGCTCGCGTTCGATTCCCGGGGCCAACACCTCGTGAGCGGCGACGAGAGCGGGACCGTCGTGATGTGGGACCTGGCGACCGCGCGGGAAACGCGGCGCTGGGTCGTATCCGAGGGTTGGATTAACACACTCGCGTTTCTCGACGACGACAAGCGCATCTTCGTCGGCATGATGGGGGGCGGCTGCGGCTACTTCGACATCGAGGGGGAGGGACGGCCGCGCGCGGCGCGGGTCGACGATCCGATCTATGGGTCCCTGGTCCTCCCCGACGGCACGTGCGCCCTCGTGGGGACCACGACGGGTACGCTCCTGCGCTTCTCGCTGCCCGACCTCGAAGAGACCGGACGACTGGAAAAGGCCCACGAGCGATCCGTGACGGCGATCGCGCTGAGTCCCGACGGTCGGCTCCTCGCCACCGGCGGCGACGATCGTCGGGTGGTCCTGCGCGATCCGCAGACCTTCCAACCCCTGCTCCGATTACCCGAGTGGACCGGGGTGATTAAGGGACTCGCCTTCGACGCCACCGGGCGATGGCTCGCGTTTGTCGGCGCCGACGCCGACGTCGCGCTCTGGGACGTCGACGAGGTCCGCCGGGGTCTCGCCGAAGCGGGCCTTTTCTGGGAGGGACCCCGCAGTCACGCACCCGTCCGCCCGAACACGCGGAGTGTGCGCGAGCTACGTCCCGGGAACGCGGACCCCGTTGAACTGGCCGAGGCCCGCCGTTTGCTCTCCTCCGCCACGCAGGCGTTCCTCGAGGGACGGCTGGAAGAGGCCCTGCGCGATCTGCCGCTCACGCGCGATCGCTATCGCGAGCTGCTCCGCGCTCGCCCCGGCGACCCCTCGTTGGTCCAGGGGCTGAGCATCAGTGTCGGGTTCCTCTCCAGCGCCCTGCGCGACGCGAAACGGCCCGCGGAGGCGCTCCCCGCGGCGCTCGAGAGCGTCGCCCTCCTGGAATCGCTCGCGGTGAAGCGTCCTCTGGACCTTTACAACCTCGCGTGCTCCCTGGCCCAGATCGTCGCGCTCGGCGAGGCGAGCGGGGCCCCCCTTCCGGACGACGAACGCGAACGGACGCTGGCCCGGGCCGTGGACCAACTCACCCGTTCCGTGGAACGGGGCCTCGGCAACTTCGCGCAAATGGACTCCGACGCGGACCTCGACCCCTTGCGCGGGCGCGCCGACTTCCAGGCCCTCATGCTCGATCGGACCTTCCCGCGCGACCCGTTCGAGGCGGGCCCCTCCCGAGTCGCGCTGAGCGCGCCCCCGGGTCGGACATATCCCATCGGGATCATGTGGGTCCGCTCGCCCCGAGGACCGCGCATCGCGCAGATCGTGCCGGGCGGCCCGGCCGATGGACATCCCGGGCTCGACGTGGGGGACCTCGCCGTGGGGATCGAAAACGGCGTCACCTTCGAAGGACTGAACCCGAATCAATTGGCCTCGCACATACGGGGTCCTCTCGGCTCCACGGTCCGCGTCGTCTTCGAAAAAGCGGCGACCGGCGAGCGCGTCGTCCACGAGATGACCCGCGGTCCCTTTCCGGCCGCGCCCGACCCCTCGCGCGCTCAACTCGATCGCGCGATCGAAGAGCGCCCTAACCAGGCGAGCACTTGGTTCGAACGAGGGAGCTTCCTGGCCCGACGGGGCGAGTGGCAAGAGGCCCTGAGCGACCTTCTCCGGGTCATCGAGCTTACCCCGAATGAGAGCGCTCCCTGGCTCTACGCCGCGCCCCTCTACCTGATGCTCGGCGACGAGAAGGGGCACCGGGCCCTCGCCGTCGCGATGCGCGCGCAGTTCGCCGAGGACCAACGGGCGCCCTCTCTTGAGCGGACCGCCAAGGTCGGCCTGATGCGCGACCCACCGCCCGAGGACCTCGCGGCCCTCACCGAACTCGCCGAAGCGGCCCTGCGTCTGGACGGAAGCGACGGCCTCACGCATTGGTTCGAATTGGTCCGCGGCATGGCCGCCTACCGCGCCCGGGACGACGAGACCGCCGTCCTCATGCTGGGCCGGTCGATCGGTAAGACCAAGGACCTCTGCCGGGTCGCCGCGCTGGCCTATCGCGCGATGGCCCGTCATCGTCTGGGGCAAGTCGACGCGGCACGCGAGGACCTCAAGGAAGTGAAGGAACGCCTGGGCCAATATGGGCGGCCCGGTGACTACGGCGACGCCTGGCCCGATTGGCTCATCGCCGACCTGGCGCGACGGGAAGCCGACCAGCTTCTCCATGAGCCCGGAGACGAACGCTGATGGAGACCTTCGCGACCCGCAACGTGATCATCGGCGCGGGCGCGGTCGGTTCGGCTGCCGCTTATCACCTCGCCAAGCGGGGCGAAAGCGTGGTCCTGCTGGAGCAGTTCACCATCGGCCACGATCGGGGTAGCTCGCATGGCCTGGCCCGGATCACGCGCCACTCGTATCCCGACGTGCCTCACGCCTCCTTGATGATCGACGCCTTTCGTGGTTGGCGCGAACTTGAAGCCGACGCGAGCATCCCGCTCTATGTCCGCACGGGCGGGGTGAGCATCAGTCCGCCCGGGGTCGATTACGTGGCGAACGTCGCCGCGTGCCTTTCCGAGATTGGCGTGCCGCATCGGCGTTTGACCGGCAGGGAACTCCGACGCGCGCTGCCCGCCTTCACATTACCCGACGACCACGAGGCCGTCTTCGAGCCGGACGCGGGCCTGCTCGCGGCCGGCAGGATCGTCCAGGTCCAGGTCGAACTGGCCCGAGATCGCGGCGCCGACGTCCGCGCCGATTGCCCCGTCCGCTGGATCGACCTGGATGGCCCTCGTCCCGTTGTGGTCTGCGACGCGTTTCAAATCGAGGCCGAACGTCTGATCGTCGCGGCCGGCGCCTGGGTCGGCAAACTCCTGCCACCCTTCGAGGACCTGCTTCGCCCGACCCGGCAACAGGTCCTCTACTTCCGACCCGAAGACGCGCCCGCGTTCGCGATCGGCCGCTTTCCCGTCTGGATTTACAAAGGAGAGGCCGAAGACGAAGCCTTCTACGGTATGCCCGACTTCCAAGGCGCGGGCGTGAAGGCGGCGCGGCACTTCGGGCCCCTCACCGACCCGAACACTCCAAGTTCGACCATCGACCTCAACTATGTCGAAACGGTCCGATCGTTCCTGCGCGGTCAGATACCGGCGCTCGCCGCGGCGGCCGTTGTGAACACCGAGGTCTGCCTGTACACCATCTCCCCCGACGAGGCGTTTCTTGTGGGTCCGTTGAAGGGGCGCGACGACGTCTTGCTGGCAAGTCCGTGCAGCGGCCACGGCTTCAAGTTCTCCAACCTCGTGGGACGGGCCCTCGCCGACCTTGCGGCCACCGGGACGACGACACTGCCGATCGGTCCCTGGTCGCCGGATAGGGCCTTCCCCTCGCTCGCCGAATAGGCCATCATCGTGCGATCATCCGAGACCGCGCTGAGGAAACCTCCCATGCTCGTCGCCAAACCGCCCCGCCCGATCCGACCGATCCTACTTGGCGTCTGCGCGGCCGTGATCGGCCTCTCCGCCGCACCGCCCAGCGACGAGGGCTGGGTCTCCCTCTTCAACGGCAAGGACCTCGACGGCTGGTCGCCCAAGATCAAGGGGCACGCCCTCGGCGAAGACCCTTACAACACGTTTCGTGTTGAAGATGGCGTCATCAAGGTCGTTTATGACAAGTACGACGAATTCAACGACCGCTTCGGACATCTTTTTTATAAGACAAAATTTGGTGATTACCGGTTGCGAATCGAATACCGGTTCGTGGGCGACCAGTGCCCCGGCGGCCCCGGCTGGGCGATTCGGAACAGCGGCGCGATGGTCCACTGTCAAGCGCCCGAAACGATGGGGAAGGACCAATCGTTCCCGGTCTCGGTCGAGGTCCAGTTCCTGGGCGGCAACGGCAAAGACGAGCGGCCCACCGGGAACGTCTGCACGCCCGGGACACATATCGTCATGGACGGCCAACTCATCACGAGGCACTGCACGAACTCGAAGTCGAAAACGTATCACGGTGACCAGTGGGTCACGGCCGAGGTGGAGGTGCATGGTCACGGCAAGATCAAGCACTTCATCAACGGCGAACTCGTGATCGAGTACGAGAAGACCCAGCTCGACGACAAGGACGCCGACGCCAAAAAGCTCATCAAAGACGGCAAGGTCGAAGTGGGCGACGGGTACATCAGCCTTCAGGCCGAGAGCCACCCAATTGAGTTCCGCAAGGTCGAGATCCTGGTGCTTCAGAAGTGAGCGCCCGGGACCGGCGAGGCGACGGCGTCACGTCACGATGACCGCGAAGACGGGGCACGACCCCTATCACGCTTGGCGCTCACGCGATTTCCGGCTCTTCCTCGCGGCGAGCGTTTTGGCGTCGATCGGCCACGAGATGCAATCGGTGGCCGTCGGCTGGGAGCTTTACGAGCGGACAGGGTCGGAACTCGGCCTGGGTTTCGTGGGCCTCGTCCAGGCCGTGCCGGTCTTCCTCTTCGCCCTGCCCGCGGGGCACACGGCCGACATCGTGCCCCGACGGTTGATCGTCATCGTGACGATGGCCATCTCGGCCGTCGCATCCATCGGCCTCGCCCTCGTCTCGCGCTACCAGGCGCCTGTGCCCTGGGTTTACGCCTGCCTCGCCCTCAACGGCACCACACGCTCGTTCGCCCTGCCCGCGCGCTGGGCCTTGTTGCCCCACCTGGTCCCCGTGGATGCGTACACGAACGCGGTCACCTGGCGGAGCAGCGGCTGGCAGCTCGCGGCCATTTCGGGCCCAGCGCTGGGTGGCCTGACTCTCGCACTTTGGCAGCGCCCGGAATTCGTCTATCTGATCGACGCCTTCCTAACGTTGGCCTCGCTCTCGCTCCTCTGGCCGGTCCGCGAACCGGTCAACGAGCGGCCTGCGGAATCGCTCTCCTTCAGCTCCTTGCTCGCCGGCGCCCGCTTCGTCTTTCAAACCGAGCTGATCCTGGCGACGATCACGCTCGACATGTTCGCGGTGCTTTTGGGTGGGGCCGTGGTCCTGCTGCCCGTCTTCGCGAAAGACATCCTTCAAGTCGGGCCGATGGGCCTTGGTTGGCTCCGCGCGGCCCCTTCCTTGGGGGCCCTCAGCATGGCCCTTTGGCTGGCCCACCGGCCGCCGATGCGTCGGGCTGGGCGATCGCTCCTGCTCGCGGTGGCCGGCTTCGGCCTGGCGACGATCGTCTTCGGCCTCTCGCGCGACTTCTGGCTGTCGATGGCGATGCTGGCCATCACCGGGGCCCTGGACAACATCAGCGTCGTCGTGCGCGGGACGCTCGTGCAGGTGCTCACGCCCGACGGCCTGCGCGGTCGGGTCTCGTCGATCAACAGCGTGTTCATCGGCACGTCGAACGAGCTGGGCGGGTTCGAGTCGGGTCTGGCGGCCCGACTCTTTGGCCCGGTGATCGCCGTGGTGGGCGGCGGCGTGGGGACGATCCTCGTCGTTTTGGCCGCCGCCTGGAAGTGGCCCGCGATGCGACGCCTGAAAGGCCTTCACGACGCGGGCAAGGCATGACGATGGCCTTTGGCGTTCAACGTTGGGGCTGCTGGTCGGGCGGCGGCATTCGCACGAGCACGATTTGACTGGACTGGCCGTCGGGACCGTGCACCAGCATCGTCGTTTCGTCTTTGGTCAGGTTGGCGATGCCCGCTTCGAAGACGGGTGCCTTGCTGTCGCCGATCGTCCAGGCGGCGCGAAGCGTCTTGGGGTCGACCCCGCCGGCGATCGGGGCCGTCTTGTCGCCATCCGCGTTGTGGTAGTTGCCCCTTAATGCGCCTTGCTTGTTGATCGCGAGTTGGAAGAACTCGTTGGGCGGGTTGTCGCCATTGGGCGCGACGGCGAAAATGCCGACCAATTGCCAAGCGTCATTGGGGTCGGCCTGGGCGGCGCCTCCGGCGTTGGCGATTTGCCCCGCTTGCTCAGCATACTGCTGGGGCGAACCGGCCGGGTCGCCGTTCACGTACATGGCGTTGGGCTGCGAGACCACGTTGCCGCCGTAGTCGTAGTAATTCGGCTGTGCCGGATAACCGCAGAAGCTGGACAGGCCGCCCCAACCGGCCATCGGCGCGCCGACATAAGCGGCAGGCGCCCAGGCGGACGGATAGCGCGCGTACCAGGCGGGCGAGAAGTAGTTGGCCCCGTAAGCGCCGCGCGTGTAAGCGCCTGTCGCCGCCAAACCGGCGGCGGAAGCGTAGTAGGTGCCATAAGGTCGCCCGGCGTAAGCGGCGCC
>CALLYK010000069.1 GCA_937858365.1 uncultured Isosphaeraceae bacterium
CGCGGGCGACAAGTTCGGGTTCGCGCGATGCCATCCGCCAGGCTGACACGCGGGCCCGTAGCACCAAGATCATTTCGGCGTCTGTACCGTGCCGGGAAGCCATCTCAAATTACAATCCTCGCCCGCATTCTCATCAGCTCGGGTGCCGTCAAAGGCGGCGTGACGGCTGACACGAATGGCCGAATGGCACGACGCCATTGAGAAGTCATGACCAAGCCAATGTCCATAGCTTCCACCCTCCTGATGTCTGGGGCCGTTCGTAACCTTCAACACGGCCAAGGACACCAATCTCCCCCGCCGACGCCGCAATCGGCGGGGGGCCTACGTCGGGTCAAATGCCGCCGACCTCGTTGATGGCGCTGAAGACCGTGTTGGCCTTGTTGCGCCGGGTGGTGTTGCCGTTGTAGAGGACGCCGTTGACGGCCTGGGCGTCGGCCGCTAGGAGAATGTCCATCAGGGTCATCACGGTGTTGTTCGCCACGCCGAAGGCCTCGCCGTTGGCGCCGACGTTGTACGTCGCCGTCCCCGCGCCGTTGCCGGAGACCGTGAAGCCGTATCGCGCCCCGATCCCCGTGTTGTCGAGCGTCGCGTTGGTGACGTAGACCGACAGGGCCGTCGCCATCACCTGGGCGTCGAGCTTTTGGCCGTGGACGACGAAAAGCGTTTGGAAGAACGTGGCGACGTAGGAGTTGCCCCGGCCGGCCAGGTCGTTGCCGCCGGCGTAGCGGCCGAACATGTGGGGGAAGGTCGTCGCCAACCAGTTGCCAAGCTGCGTGCTCGTGGCGCCGCCGTTGAGGGCCTGGATGAGCGCCTGGCCGTTGCGGTTGTTCCAGAAACCGATCCCGGCCGTCTGGCCGCCGCGCACCGTGCCGCCCGCGGCCGGTCGCTCGCCGTAGTTGTAGGTGAGGGCGTTGGAGTTCGCGGCGAGCGCGAGGGTGAAACTGTCGCCCGAGACGCTCCCGCCGCCGGTGCCGATGGAGTTGATGCCCTGGGTGTAGCCGGCCGGCTGGGCCTCGGAGATCGTGTACGAGCCGGGCCGCAGACCCTGGAAGACGTACGCGCCGGCGTCGTCGGTCGGCTGCGAAAGGTGGACGGGATTGCCGAGAAAGTCGGTGCCGTCGAGGCGGACCGTGACCCCGGAAATCCCCCGCTCGCCGAAGTCGACCTGGCCGTCGGCGTTGAAGTCGGCGAAGACGACGCCGGAGAGACTCGAAGGCGGGGTGACCACTCCATTGATGGTGAACAAGTCACCGACGGCCGAGACCGGGTTCGGGCTTGAATTGTGGACCCAATCACCCGTGCCGTTGACGTTGATCGTGTTCCCGCCGGGGTCCGACGTCGTGCCCAGATCGACGGTGCCGCCGGTGACCTGGATTGCGATTTGATTGAAGCCGGTTGATTCCTGGATCGTGCTGTTGCGGACCTTCAGAGAGCCGCCGTTGACCAGGATCGTCGGGGCGTTCGTGGCGTTGAGGGCGGTCACATGGTCGAGGAAGACGACCCCGGAGTCCACGATCAGCGCCGGCGACCCTCCGATAAGTGTGCCGTTGACGATCACCAGCACGACACCGGGCTGGGTATTCACATGAGTGTCGGTCGTGAAGGTGCCGCCGCGGAGGTCGAGGGTCACGGTCTCGGTCGTCCCCGCCAGAGGGCTGCTCAGGGCGTTGACACCCTGCACGGCCGTGGTGACGGCACTGTTCGAGGTCGTCGAAAGTGTTACCGCGCCCCCGTTCTGGTCCAGGGCATGCTTCAGACGAGTATTGTCAATCGACCCGGCCTGGACCGCCAGCGAGAACTCCGAGGTATTCCCGCTCGCGTCAGTGGCCGTGGCGGTGATCCACTCACCGGGCGTGGTCGTGGCCGGCAAGTCAAGCGAGAACGGCCCCACGGACCCGATCGAGGCCGAGCCGAGATACCGCGCCCCTTCTTCGTAACCACTGGGGTTGGCGGTCGGGCCGGCGTAGAAGTCGATCGTGAACGGGCCGGTGTTGTTGCTGCTCAACGAGCCGCTGATGCTGGTGACAGGCCCTCCCTGAATGGAGTTCAAGACCGGGTAGTGCTGAAGGTCGTTCGCCCCCGTGCCGGGACCGTCGGGTTGACCCGGGTCGTTGACCCCATCAATTTCCGGCAGGGCGCCGAACGTGACGCCCCCCTGCGCCACGTCGATGCCCAGGCCGGCATTGTTCAAGATTCGGTTGGCGTGGATGCGAACGTTGTAGGGGGTCGCGAACCAGTTCGCCACGAGGACGCCGGGGCCATTGCCAAGATCGTGGCCGTTGTTGGCGATCGTGTTGTCCCGGATCGTCAAGTCGTGGGCCCCGAAGCAGGCCAGCAAGCCGGTCCCCACGTTCCCGAGGGGCTGCCCGTGGATATCGGTGCCGATGAGGTTGCCGACGGCCTGACAGTTGAAGGTCGGGGCCCCGAAGCCGGACCCGAAAGCGATCCCGACGAGGTTGCCCGAGACGAGGTTTCTCTCCGCCGCCACGTTGTCGTTCGTCCCCAGGACATCGTCGTGATTTCCTTGAAGGGTCGAGATCCCCACGTAGTTGCCGAGTGTGGCCGTCCCCGCACTGTTGGTGCCGATGAAGTTCCCGGCGACAACGTTGTCGTGAGCGGGCCCGCGGAGGACGATCCCCATGAAGAGCCCCGAGATGACATTGCGCTGGCCCGGATTGTTCCCCGTGGCCCCGATGCGATTGAAGCTGGAGCCCTCCAGGACGTGGATACCGTAATTGATCTCACGCGGGGTCGTGCCGACGAAGGCCGGGCCGTCGGGCGCAAGGTCCCCCGAAGCGTCGGTGCCGATGAAGTTGCCTTCAATCGTGTTCCCGCCGTTTTGTCTGAGCGCGATCGCGGTGGAGTACGCGTCGGGGGCCCCGTTGAACCCATGGAAAACCAGCCCGCTCACGGTGCTCGACCCGGCGCGAATGTCGAGTCCGGCGGCCCCTGGCGGCAGGGAATAGCCGTTGACCTGGATCAGCAGGACGGCGTCCCTTCCGTCAGCCGGATCGTAGCGCCGGGTCCCCGGCTGCGAGTAACCGTCGATGATCAGGGGGCTGGCGATCGTCGGCAGGGGTGTCGCCGGCGCGATCGTCTGGACACCGCTCCCCGGGATCGCGAAGTGGACGACGTCCGGCGTGCCCGGGACCCCGAGCGTCCCGGTCACCTGCGCTTTCTCGGCCTGGGTCGCGCTCGAGCTGAGCAGCGATGGGTCGTTCACCAGGGAGATCGCCGCGCGCAACGACAGGGCGTTGCCACCCACATTGTTGTCACTTGTCGTGTTCACCGTGAGCACAGCCATGAGCGTTCGGTCCTCCAGCCGTTCGAGCCGGGGCGTGCGCCGGTGGCCGCGGTGCGCGGGCCGAGGCGACGAGTTGAAACGAGCTTCTCGGTCGGGGGTGCGCGTCATCGTCGATGACTCCGTGATGCGGAAGGTCGTGTGAAAACCAAGTTGTTTCCTCGTGCCGGACCTGCCCGGCTGGTTGCGTCCAGCCCCCATTGGTCGGGGAGCTTTCGTCCCGTTTCCGGTCGCCGCCTTCGCCCCGTTTCAGAGACGCCCCGCCTGATTGATCGCTGAGAACACGTTGTTGGCCTTATTCCTCTTGACCGTGTCGCGGTTGTAAAGCACCCCGTTGACGGCCTGAGCATCGGCCGCCAGCAGGACGTCCATTACGGTCAGGACCGTGTTGTCGGCCACGCCGAAGGCCGCGCCATTGCCGCCGACGTTCACCGTGGCCGTCCCCGCTCCGTAGCCGGAAACCGTGAAACCGTACTGGGCCGCCACGCCCGTGCTATCCAACGTGGTGTTTGTCGCGTACACCGAGAGGGCCGTCGCCAGGACCTGGGCGTCGAGCTTCGGCCCCTGCGCCGTGAAGAGCGACTGGAAATAGGCCGCGACATAGGCGTTGTTCTTGGCGACGAGGTTGTTGCTTCCCGACAACACCCCGAACATGTGCGGGAAGGTCGTCGCCAACCAGTTGCCAAGCTGCGTGCTCGTGGCGCCGCCGTTGAGGGCCTGGATGAGCGCCTGGCCGTTGCGGTTGTTCCAGAAACCGATCCCGGCCGTCTGGCCGCCGCGCACCGTGCCGCCCGCGGCCGGTCGCTCGCCGTAGTTGTAGGTGAGGGCGTTGGAGTTCGCGGCGAGCGCGAGGGTGAAACTGTCGCCCGAGACGCTCCCGCCGCCGGTGCCGATGGAGTTGATGCCCTGGGTGTAGCCGGCCGGCTGGGCCTCGGAGATCGTGTACGAGCCGGGCCGCAGACCCTGGAAGACGTACGCGCCGGCGTCGTCGGTCGGCTGCGAAAGGTGGACGGGATTGCCGAGAAAGTCGGTGCCGTCGAGGCGGACCGTGACCCCGGAAATCCCCCGCTCGCCGAAGTCGACCTGTCCATCGTTGTTGAAGTCGGCGAAGACGATGCCGGAGAGGCTGCGCGGCGCCTGGGTCAGCCCGTTGACCGTGCTGGCGAGGACCGCGCCGTCGGCCCTGAACGTGTCGCCGATCGCTGTCGTGAACGGGCTGCCGCTCGCGTTGAGGATGAATACGCCGACGCCGTTGGTGTTGATGTAGTTCCCGCCGGGGTCGGTGGCGGTGCCTAGGTCCAGCGTGCCGCCGTTGATCCGGATGGCGACCTGGGCGTACCCGGTGGATTCCTCGACCACGCTGTTCCGGACGACCAGCGTGCCACCGTTGACGACGATCGTCGGGGCGTCCGTGGCGTTGCGGGCCGTCACGCCCCGCAAGACGACGTTCCCCGAATCAACGATCAGCGCGGGCGAGCCGCCGATGAGGGTGCCGTTGACGACGACGACCGTCACGCCGGCCGGGGCCTGGATGTGGGTGTCGGTGGTGAACGACCCGCCGCCGAGGTCGAGGGTGACCGTCTCTGCCGTCCCCGAGGGAGGGGCGCTCAGCCCGTTGATCGCGTCGACGGCCATCGAGACGACGGCGCTCGAGGTCGGCTGGATCGTGACCGACCCGCCGGAGCCGGGGGCGTCCAGGAGCGACTGGACGTCCACCGAGGTCAGCGGCCGGACGTTCAGGTTCGGGGTGCGGTCCACGCGGAGCAAGCGGGCGCCGAAGGTATCGGAGATGTACAGGTTGCCCGCGGCGTCGAGCGCGAGCCCCGCGCTCTGCCCCTTGGGGCCTTCCGGGACGGCCGCCCAGCGCGGGAAGACCGGGGCGACGGCGCCGCCGGCCCGGCCCTCGTATACGCCCGGCCAAGACGTGGCAAATAGATTCCCCGCACCATCCGTAGCCAGGCCCATGTAGGCGGCACCCGGGAAGTTGTGGAAGAGGGGCGTGAGCGACCCATCGGGCTCTACCAGGCTCACCTGGCCGCTCGCGTAGACGAACACGTGCCCCGAGGCGTCCGCCGTCATATTCTTGATAGGTTGATAACTATCGAACGCGGCGATCAGGGTGGTCGAGCCGTCGGGCTTTACCTCGTAGATGATGGGATATCCATGGGGAGTGTTGTTTCCCCACTCGCTATCCGCCCCGACGAAGAGGTTGCCGGCCCCGTCCACCGCGATGGGGTAGTAAGCGTTCTGCGAGTAGATCGGGTGTTCGGAATAGGAGAAGACGGTGCTCCGGGCGCCGGCCGGGGTCAGCTTGATGACGTCGCCGCCGTCGCTGACGAAGACGTTCCCCGACGGGTCCACCGCGAGCGCGCTGGGGCGGAGCGAGAAGTCCGACCCGTCCGCGATCGTCGATATGATGCCGTCGGGCGTGATCTTCCGCACGTGATAACTACCCGAGTCGGCGAAGTAGACGTTCCCCGTGTTGTCGACTGCGATCCCCCGGGGGGCGTTCACCTGGGCCGCGGTGGCGGGCCCGCCGTCGCCGGAGTAGCCGTTCACGCCCGTGCCGGCCAGCGTGGTTACCCTCCCGCTCATCGAGCTGCTCTGACCGTACGTCCCGTTGGGGTTGCCGTAGGTGTCGAAGCTGTCGCCGTTGTACACGGCCCAGACGAGGTGCGGGCCGGCGGCCGGGGCGGGGGCGTCCAGGGTGGCCGTCTCGACCCCGCCGATGTCGGCCAGCGTGGCCGTCCCCAGGGCCACGGGCCCGTCGTAGAACGTGACCGTGCCGGTCGGCGTGCCGCCGGAGGGCGTGGTGACGGTCGCGGTCAGCGAGAACGGCCGACCGGCCACTGGGTCGGTTGGGGGAAGAGTGAGCGAGGTGATCGTCGACAGGCTAAGTAACTCACGGTCCTCAAGACGTTCCAGAGTGGGTGTGCGCCGGGCCGAGATGCGCCGGCGGTCCTGTTGAAGGAGGCCCCAAGCGGATCCGGAACCAGGACGGCGGGGCGATATCTTGCGGCTCATCGGTGCGGTCCCTTCGTTGAGGATGCCTGCGACACTTGCGTCGTGGATCGGTCCGGGCGCGCAGGCGAACAACCCAGCCAACAGCCTGGTGAATCGGCCGGACGACTTCGGTATCGGGTCGATACTCTCTACATGTCGAAGACGCACGACCTCGACGAATCTCACGCCTGCTCACAAGAATTTTTCGTGACGTCCGGTAAGAGACCCGGGGCGTCCAGCCCGTGCCCGGCCTTCAAAGTTCAGCAGACCTGCTCATGGCGCACGGTCCCTGAGCACGAGGCCATTCGCACGCTTCGATGGCGTCGGGTGGCACGGGTTCGCGAGCGACCCCGTGACCGAAGGCCCGGTGCGAGCTGATGGACCCTGCCGGTTTGGCCTGGCCTCGAGTGAAGATCCCGTACACTGGTCCCGAGGCCGGGACCGTGCCACCCGCCCGCTTACTGTTTACGGAGCGACATCGACCACGGCTGGTCACGACTCGTTGTTCCGCTTCCACCGAGCCGGCTGTCTTTCAATTGCCAACTCACCTTCACGCCGTTAGAAGACCACATGATTGTGATTGTGTCGCCATCCCGTGACCATGTACCGATACCCGTGCCACCTTTCTCCGAGCGAGCTGAGACCGTGCCGTCGTCATTGAAAACGACGACGTAGCCGAGCCGGCTATCGCCTTCCACCGAGACGCCCTTCCAAGTCCCCACGACGTCCGCGCGAGCCTTTTTCGGGTCAAATGGTTCAACGCGCGCCAGCGGGCTGAACCCGAGATTGGCGTCCTTTCCCATCACAGACTGAAAATCTGTCACTTCGCGGTTGTACTTGTCGATCAGGCCGTTCACTTGGCGAAACTTCGCGTCGGTCAGCGACGTGACGCCCCCGGTAAGCGTTTTCTTTGCGTCGGTGACCTGAGCGAAGGACTTCGCGACCGTATCCTTGTATTCCTTGGTTGTGTCACCGAGCTTCCGTTCCGATGCCCTTAGCAGCGGCTCGTCACCCTTTGCCGCTCGTTTGCCACGATCGACTGCTTCCTTGGCTTCCTTAAGGCGGCCGAAGAGATCTTTGGCCTGTTCTACCTTCGTCGGCCTCCTGTCCACGAGCTTTGTTACCTTAAGAACGCGTGACGAGATCAGCGGATCTGCCGCTAACAGCCCCTTTGGTGAGTGGTCGAAGTCAAACTCTTTCTTGCGGGCGAGAGCATCTTTTTCGTCATCAAAGTCATTGGAAACCCTCTGCTCCTCCGGCTGAAGCTTCGTGCGTGCCGCGACGAAGTATTTCGTAACAGTGACTTTGTCAGACTGTTTCACTTCTTGACCCTGAGCGACCGAGGAGGAAACGGCGACTAACGCGATCACCAAGATTGTCTGCGAGCGATACATAGTTACTCCTTTCGCGACCTGGGTTTGGGTTGGGGGACTCGACGTTGTTGTCCGGGTGAGTTCTTCGCCGAACGCGATATCGTCGGTCTGGTCCTGATCCTTGTCGTCGCGTTGTGGGGCCCTCGTGACCCCCTAAGAATCGAGACGCTCCCTCGCGAAAAACTCACGCGCGTTGCCGGATTAATTTGTGACCGACTTGATCTTGGGGTGCTTTGGCACCGGCTCCGGTGTCCGCCGGGGACGCGGCCATCCTCGACTTTGGGCCGCCCGGCCGGTCGGGGGTGGCTTCAGGGCCGGCGGTCGTCCGCTCTCGTCAGGCCGAGCACGGCCGTCGCCTCGGCGAAGAGGGGGGCCCTCTCCGGCTTCAAGGCGTGGTCCAGGTTCCAGGCGATGCCGCGGTCGTACCAGCGGCGCGCATCGGGCCTCTCTCCTAAGCGCCACAGGGCCATCGCCAGGGCGAAGAAGTCGTGATCGTTGCCGTCTCCGGGCCTCAGCTCGCACGCCTTCTTGAGGGCCGCGGCGGCGGCTCGCCAGTCCCCGGCCCGGTAATACGCGATGCCCAGCGTGTTCCAGACCCGAGGCGCCTCCTGGTCCTCCGCCACCGCCACGGCCTGTCTGGCGATACGGACCGCCCGCGCGGGGTCGCGATAGCGGGGCGGCATGTCCTGGGCGAGTTGCCAGGCGACGAAGTTCAGCGCGTTCGCGTTGGTCGGCTCGACCTCGACCGCCCGCAGGAACTCCGACAAGGCCCGGCGGTATTCCACGTCCGCTTCCTCGGCTTTCCCGTCGGCGTCGTGGTGGTGGGCCACGATGTCGTGGATTCGACCCAACTCGACACGGTACGGGGCGATATCGGGATGGTCCGCCACCAGGGCCTCGGCGAGCCGCATTGCCTGCCCGAACTCCGCGTACGACTCCTCGCGGGTGCGGATTTCGGCGTAGAGCGAGCCGAGGACCCGATGGGCGTAAACGGTCTCGATGCGCAAGTTGGGATCGTTGGCATAGTCCTTGATGTAGATGCGAATCAAATCGAGCGATTGCTCGGTCATCGAACTTCGCAGCGCGAGTTGCTCGGGGCCTTCATTCGGGGCCGATTCGCGCAGCCGTTCCACCAATTGCGCGGCCCTCTCGAGCATCAGGCTGAAGTTGTAGGCCGACCGTTGCCTCTGGAGCCGCGCCTCGGCGAGGTTTTTTCGCGCGTCGTCGCGTTGCACCACTAGCACGCGGTTGCCGAGAAACAAGCCAGCCAACCCCGACATCATCAGGCCGAGGACCAAGGCGACCAAACTCGCGGCCAGAGGCTCCTTTCGGTACCAGCGCCAGGCATGTCGAAGTCGGCCGACGGGTCGAGCCAGGATCGGGTCGCCGCGTAGCCAGCGTTCCAGGTCCTCGGCGAGCGCCAGCGCCGAGTCGTAGCGTCCCTCGGGCCCTTTCTCCAGGCACTTCAGGCAGATCGTCTCGAGGTCGCGGTCCATCTTCGCACCGCGACTGCTGGGGGGTTCGGGCCGAGCCGTCCGGACTTGCTCAAGCGTCTCCAGCACGGAGCCCCCTTCAAAGGGGGGCTTGCCGACGAGCAAGGCGTAAAGGACGGCACCCAGGCCGTACACGTCGGTCGCGACGGTGACCGCGTTCTTCTTGCCCGACGCTTGCTCGGGGGCCATGTAAGACGGCGTCCCGAGGATCGCGCCTGAGAGGGTCAGGTCGGAGTCATCCTCGATCCGCTTGGCGAGGCCGAAGTCGGTGACATGGGGTTGGCCCGCCGCGTCCATCAGGATATTCGAGGGCTTCAAGTCGCGATGAAGCACGCCGCGCTGGTGGGCGTGGTGAATGGCCCGGGACACTGTCGCCACGAGACGCGCGGCGGCGCGCGTGTCGACTGTCTTGGCGGTCATCGCCTGGGCCAAGCTGCCGCATTCGATTAGCTTCATCGAGAAGTAGCTATGACCGTAGTGCTCGCCCACCTCGAAGATCGGTACGATGTTGGGATGGTCGAGCCGGGCGACCGCCTCGGCTTCCAGGCGAAACCGGCGCGCGTCCTCATCGTTTACCGGCACTCCCCCCGGGAGGAGCTTCAGAGCCACCTGGCGATTCAAGCTCCTTTGCCGGGCGCGGTACACGATGCCCATGCCGCCGCGGGCGATCTCATCGAGCAACTCGTAATCGCCGAAGGTGTGGGGGGCCCAATTGCCCTTGGATGAGGGACGTCCGGGCGGAATGGCCGAGCCGTTCGCCGCGCCGAGTGACTCGGTCATGCGCAGGAGGCGCTCCTCATCCTCCAAGAAGACCGTCAGCTCGTCGGCCAGATCGGGGTAGCGGGCCAGCCATGCCTCACGTTCGGGGGCCTGACCGGCTTGCACGGCCTCGAAATAAGCCGCGAGCGCCGCGCATAACCGTTGCTCCGCGTCCGACAAGTCGTCGAGGTCGCCCGTCATGCCCGCCTCATTTCATTTCATGGAAAACCACCCATCAAGCCCCGGAGGGCCTTGTTGCCGCGATAGAGCAAACCGGTCACGGACACGGTCGTTCGACACATCCGGGCGGCGACATCGGGTACCGAGAGGCCGCTCAGGTAGTGAAGTTCGACGGCCAGACGCTGGTCCCGGGGCAGTCGCGCCA
>CALLYK010000070.1 GCA_937858365.1 uncultured Isosphaeraceae bacterium
GGCGACTTGCAATATGATCATGAAGGAGAGCTGGTCGACCATCGTGTTCGGCGTCAGCCCCAAAACCATCATGACGTTTGAACGGGTCAAGAGCCCCAAGGGACTGGCCGGCCAGACCCAGTCATTGAGATCGAGAAAGGCGTCGAGGATGGGGGACCACCATCCGAAAGGAACGGACCGCAACGAGGAGAGCCAGTAAGGGGCGATGAGGAAGAGGGTGCCATAGGCGTAAGCGGCCACGAAGGCGTCTCGGGGACGGCGAGTCGTCGCCGAGGCCAGGATCGATAGGGTCGCGAGCAAATAGCCCGTGGAGATGATCGAGAGGACCGACCACTGGAGCAGAACCGGGTCAATGCCGCCGATCAGTGAGAGCAAACTCAAGATCGGCAAGACCACGGCGACGAAGACCCCTAGATGGAGCATCCGCGCGGTCAGCTTGCCCAGGACGATCTCGACGGCCCAAAGACGCGTGTTCATCAGGTAATGCAGGGTCTTCCGCTGCCGCTCGCCAGCGATCGAGTCGGCGACCAGGCCGGGCGCGAGGACCACAACGAGCGCCCCCAAGGCCCAGATCATCGAGTAGAAAAGTGTTTGGCCGAATCGAGCGAGCTCGGCGATGGACACCGAGGGGGCCAGCAACACCTTCCAAGGGTGGTCCCAATCCAAGAACTGAAGGTAGTTCATGCAGATGATGAGCAGAAGCAGGGCGCCGAAACCGAAGCGGACCACGTAGAGTTGCCATCGCCTGGCGATCCGAACCAATTCGAAATGGAACACGGGTCCCACAATCATGTGTCGTCCTCTCGAAGGCCGCTTTGTCGATCGGCCCTCCGATGATACCCAGTCGGCGTCCGGGATGAGGCGCACTTTCCCCTTGCGAGCGTCCCTACCGTAACGGACCAAGGCCCGGTATCATCTTGGGTCGAACTCCCTTCTCGCCAATGGGGTCGAGACCCGCCCGCATGAAGACGACCCTCGCCGTCATGGTCCTCGCCTGCTTTCTCGCCTCACAAGTGCGGGGAGAGGATCCCGGCCGCCCCAACGTGGTCCTCATCATCGCCGACGACCAAGGTTGGCGAGACTATGGCTTCATGGGGCATCCCCACGTCCGCACGCCTCGAATCGACAAGTTGGCCGGAGAGTCTTTGACTTATCGCCAAGGACACGTCCCGTCGAGCCTCTGTTCGCCAAGCCTCGCCTCGATCTTGACTGGGCGATACCCCCACGAACACCGCGTGACCAGCAACGACCCGCCCGCGCCCGTGACGAAGGAAGGACGCGAGGCGCTCGTGGCCAATTTCGAACGCGTGCCCGGCTTGCCGCGTTTGCTCGCATCTCAGGGGTATTCGAGTTTTCAAGCGGGCAAATGGTGGGGCGGCCATTACTCCCGCGGCGGCTTCACCGACGGTATGAGCCACGGTGATCCCGTGCGTGGGGGGCGTCACGGCGACGAAGGACTGGCCATCGGTCGCGAGACCATGCGCCCGGTCACCGACTTCATGGACAAGGCGGTCGGGGCCGGGAGGCCTTTCCTGATGTGGTACGCCCCGATGCTGCCCCACTCGCCCCACAACCCCCCTGACCGACTCCTCGCGAAGTATCGAGACGTCGCCCCGAGTTTGCAGGTGGCCAAGTATTGGGCCTGCGTCGAGTGGTTCGACGAGACGGTGGGCCAGTTGCTCGACCATCTTGACGAGCTGAAGGCCCGTGACAACACGCTGGTCATCTTCCTCGCCGACAACGGCTGGCTCCAGGACCGAAACGCCGATCGTTACGCTCCGCGCTCCAAGCAATCTCCCTACGAAGGCGGCCTGCGCACGCCGATCCTGGTCCGATGGCCGAACAAGGTCAGGCCCGCGTTTTCCGACATTCCCGTCTCGTCAATCGACATCGCCCCCACGGTCCTCAAGGCGTGCGGTGTCGAGCCGCCCGCGAGCTTGCCGGGCCTCGACTTGACCGATGAAGGCGCCGTCCAAGGGCGTGGGGCCATCTATGGGGAAGTGTTCACCCATAACGCCGTGGACGTGAATGATCCCGTCTCCAGTTTGCGATTTCGCTGGACGATTGCCGAAGGCCGCTGGAAGCTGTGTGTCCCCGAACCGGGCAACGAGCCCAACGCCAAAGTCGAACTCTTCGACCTGAGTACCGACCCCGACGAGGAGAAGGACCTCAGCGCGAACCTCCCGGATCGCGTTCGCGACCTGACTCGAATGATCGACGATTGGTGGCCCGCCCGCCGACACCCTTGAAGACCAAGAAGCGATGAGGTGACTGAGATGACCCGGTTTCCCCGAAGGTTCGCGACGACCGTGACCGCCATCCTTGCGTTTGGATGCGTCGTCATGGCGTCGGCACGCGACGAAGAGGAGTTCAAGCCCCTCTTCAACGGCAAGGACCTTGCCGGCTGGGACGGCGAGGCGGCGACGTGGAAGGTTGAAGACGGCGTCATCGTGGGCACGACCACGAAGGAGGCCCCACTCCCTTACAACAAGTTCTTGATTTGGCGCGGCGGCACCGTGAAGGACTTTCACCTCAAGGCCAAGGTCAAACAGAAAGGGAACAACTCGGGCATTCAGTATCGGAGCGCCGAGTTGAAAAACGTGGGCCCCTATTCCGTGGGTGGTTATCAATGCGACATCCATCCTCAGGCCAATTACAACGGCATGCTCTATGACGAACGTGGCCGTGGGATCGTCGCTGAGAACGGCCAGAAAGTGGTCATCGACCCGAACGGCAATCGCTTCGTCACTTCGCTGGGAGGCCCCGCGCCGGCGGACCCCGACGGCTGGAATGACTACGAGATCATCGCCCGTGGGGCCCATCTCACGCACAAGCTCAACGGCAAGGTCGCGATGGAACTCGACGACTTCCAGGAGTCGGAGCGAGAACTCGAGGGAATCCTTGCATTTCAAATCCACGCGGGTCCGGCGATGCGCGTCGAGATCAAGGAAGTGATGCTCAAGGTCCTGCCGACGACCCCACCAGGGAAGTTCGACGACACGGCCGTCCCCGCCGACGCCAAGAAGCTCGACGCGCCCGCCAAGAAGGCCGCGCCCGCCAAGAAGGCGGCCCCGGAGAAGAAAACCACCGCGAAGGGCGTCGCCAATGAGTCGGCCCTCGGCCTGAAGGTTGCCAAGGAGTTCAAGGCGGAACTCGTTTACACGGTCCCCAAAGACGAACAAGGGTCCTGGGTGAGCATGACCGTGGACCCCAAGGGACGCCTGATCGTCTCCGACCAGTACGGCAAGCTCTACCGAGTGACCACGGCACCGGCACTTAAGATCGAAGAGATACCCGTGGACATCGGCGAGGCGCAGGGCCTGCTTTGGGCCTTCGATAGCTTGTACGTGGTGGTCAATCGCGGGAGCAAATATGCGAGCGGCCTCTACCGCGCCAAAGACACCAACGGGGATGACATGCTCGACTCGGTCGAGTTGCTGCGGAAACTTGAAGGGGGCGGCGAGCACGGACCCCACGCGGTCTTGCTCGGCCCCGATCGCGAGTCCCTCTATGTCATCGCGGGCAACGCGACACGCCTTCCTGACCTCTCCAGTTCCCTCGTCCCACGTTTCTGGGGGGAGGACCAAACCCTGCGGCACATGCCCGACGGGCGCGGCTTCATGGCCAATGAGACGGCGCCCGGCGGCTACATTTGCAAGGTCGACCCCGAAGGCAAGAAGTGGGAACTCGTGTCGATGGGCTACCGAAATCCCTACGACATGGCCTTTAGCAAGCAAGGCGAGCTGTTCACGTACGACTCCGACATGGAGTGGGACATGAACTTGCCCTGGTATCGTCCCACGCGCGTTTGCATGGTGGCGAGCGGGTCCGACTTCGGCTATCGCAACGGTTCGGGAAAGTGGCCAGTGTACTATCCGGACAGCCTGCCGCCGGTGGTCAATATCGGCCCGGGCTCGCCCACGGGCGTGACCTTCGGCTACGGGGCCAAGTTCCCCGCGAAGTACCAAGACGCCCTATACATTTGTGACTGGAGCTACGGAAAGCTCTATGCCGTGCATCTGCGCCCCAAGGGGGCAAGCTACGAGGCCGAAGTCGAGGAGTTCGTCGCCGGCACCCCCCTGCCCCTGACCGACATCGTCGTGAACCCAGTCGACGGCGCCCTCTATTTCACGGTGGGCGGTCGCCGGACGCAGTCGGGTCTTTACAAGGTCACTTACACCGGCGCCGCCCTCACTTCCGCCGCGCCGATGACGGACGACGTCGGCACCAAGGCCCGCGCGATCCGGCACAAGCTCGAGACCTTCCACGGCAAACGCGAGCCCCGCGCCATCGACATGGCCTGGTCGCACCTGGGCAGTGCCGATCGTTTCTTGCGGTTCGCCGCGAGGGTGGCGCTGGAGGCGCAAGACCCGGCGCTCTGGGCCGATCGCGCCCTCAAGGAGTCGGACCCCACCACGGCGATCAACGCCCTGCTTGCGCTCGTGAGGACGAGCTATCGCGACCCGGTGCATCGCGCGAGCAAAGACCCGACGGCCGACCCGGCACTCGCCGGCTCGATCTATGACGCACTCTTCAAGCTCGATTGGGACTCCCTGAAAGAGTGGCAGAAACTCGAATACCTCCGGGTCTTCCAGGTCGCTTTGAACCGGATTGGCAAACCCGACGGCGACCGTCGCGAGAAACTGCTCGCCAAGTTTGAAGCGCTTTTCCCGACGCGGGGCCGAGAGCTCAACATCGAACTCTGCCAGTTGCTGGTGGCCTATCAGTCACCGGCGGTCGCCACCAAGACCCTCGCCCTGATGGACCGAGCGGTCACTCAAGAAGAGTCGCTCGACTACGCTCGCTGCTTGCGTCTCCTTGAAGCTGGTTGGAACACCGAGCTCCGGCGAAAGTACCTGATGTGGTTCCCCAAGGCGGCCGGTTTCAAAGGAGGCAACAGCTTCGAGGGCTTCCTGCGGAACATCAAGAACGACGCCCTGGCCACGATGAGCGAGTCGGACAAGGAACAACTCAAGGACGCGATCGAGGCGAAGGCCGAGACCGGGACAAAGGTCGCGCTCGGCCCTCCCCGCGAGTTCGTTAAGGAGTGGAAATTCGATGAATTGGCCGGGACGATCGAAAACGGCCTGAAGGGGCGCGATTACGATCGTGGCCGCGCCATGTTCGCGGCGGCCCAATGTTACGCCTGCCACCGGTTCGGCAACGACGGCGGCGCGGTCGGTCCCGACCTCACGGGCCTCGCCGGACGCTTCAGCGCCAAAGACCTGCTGGAGTCGATCATGCTGCCCAGCAAGACGATCAGCGACCAGTACGAGGCCGTCGTCATCGCCACCGAGGAAGGCCGTGTCGTCACGGGCCGCATCATCAACCTGCACGGCGACGTGATGACCATCATGCCCAACATGTTGGAGCCCAACTCCCTCGTGAACGTGGACCGACGCAAGGTCGAGGAACTGAAGCCGTCGCCCGTCTCGATGATGCCCGAGGGGCTCCTCAACACACTCAAGGAAGAGGAAGTGCTCGACTTGATGGCCTACTTGATGTCGCGAGGTGACCGCGAGGCCCCTTACTTCCAGCCGGCCGAAGGCCGTTGATCGCGAACGCTCGTTCGCCCACTTGTTCCCACCCTGGAGTCATGTCATGGCCCAATGTCAGACCAAGCCCAGCGGGCGCTGCACGATGGACCCCTCGTGCCTCCCGGGCGATTGCTACATGTACCGGGTCCTTTCGCAAGAGCGCGCCGCCGAGACCAAAGTGACGACGCCTGACCCCACAATCCTGGCCGACCTCGTGGGCGAGCCGATGGTCTATCAGCGCGGTCCTTACACCGAAAAGGAACCGTGGGAACGCACGAAGCTGGCGATGCTCAACGCGGTCCTGGACACGATGGTCCCCGGTGCCCGAATCGTCGTCGATCGCGACGCCAACGGGAAGGCGGTGGACATCCATCTGGGACGTGTCGAGAAGGTCTTCGATCGACCTCGCGACCTACCGCACTGCCTTCGAGAACTTGCCGAATGGCTCGACGGCGGGCCCGGGGCATGATCGCCATCGAGTCTTCGCCCCGCTCTCGCACCGGCGAATTCACCGCCACGTCTGAGATCGCGGGTTTGGAGTGGGCCCCTGACGCCGAGGGCGATTCGCCACGGCCGGCAACGGCTCAGGCGAGGATGCCCTTCACGGGACCGTGGTCCTCAACGCCCGTCAACCGCACGTCGAGCCCCTGATACTTGAACGAGAGGCGTCGATGATCGATCCCCAGGCAATGGAGGATCGTCGCGTTCATGTCGTGGATATGCACGGGGTCTTTCACGACGTTGTAGCTGAACTCGTCGGTCTCCCCGTGGACGACGCCAGGCTTGATGCCGCCTCCCGCCATCCAAGTTGGGAAGCAACGGGGATGGTGGTCGCGGCCGTAATTGTCTTTGGTCAGCTTGCCCTGACAGTAGATCGTACGGCCGAACTCTCCACCCCATATCACAAGCGTATCTTCCAGGAGCCCTCGTTGTTTCAGGTCGGTGATGAGCGCGTAGCCGGCCTGGTCCACGTCCTTGCATTGCATGGGCAGGTCGCCCGTCAAGTTGCCGTGCTGGTCCCAACCGCGATGGAAGATCTGGATGAACCGCACGTCCCGCTCCGCAAGGCGTCGAGCGAGCAAGCAGCAACGGGCGAACGTACCGGGCGTTTCCACGTCCGGCCCGTAGAGGTCGAGGACGCGTTTCGGTTCACCCTTGATGTCGATGAGATCGGGCACCGAGGTCTGCATCCGAAACGCCATCTCATACTGGGCGATCCGCGCCTGTGTTTCGGGGTCGCTGATGGTCTCGAACTCTCGTTGGTTGAGTGTGTTCAAGGTGTCGAGCATCCGGCGCCTCGTGGCGTGGTCCACACCGGCCGGATTGGATAGGTACAACACGGGGTCGCCTGTCGCCCGTAGGGCAACACCCTGATGTTTGCTCGGCAGGGGACCCGCGCTCCAGAGGCGATTGTAGAGGGCCTGCGCGTCTTTTTTGCTGGACCAGGATGCGGTCATCACGACGAACGCGGGCAAGTCGCGGTTCATCGTGCCGAGACCGTAACTCAGCCAAGAGCCGAGGCTGGGCCGCCCTGGGAGCTGGTTACCCGTGCAGATGTAGGTCACGGCGGGGTCGTGATTGATGGCCTCGGTCCAGACGGTCTGGATGAGGGCGAGGTCGTCCACCATCTTCGCGGTGTGCGGGAGCAGTTCGCTGACCCAGGTTCCAGCCTGACCATGCTGCTGGAACTTGTACTTGGACGGCGCCACCGGGAAACGTGACTGACCGCTGGTCATCGTCGTGAGACGTTGCCCTTTGCGAATCGAATCAGGAAGATCTTTGTCGAACCACTCAGCCATGGTCGGCTTGTAGTCGAACAAGTCCATCTGCGAGGGACCGCCGTTCATGTGCAGGTAGATGGCCCGCTTGGCCTTCGGCGCGAAGTGCGGCAAGGTTGGCAGGCCCCCTTGGGCCGTGCTGTCCGCGCGTGTTTCGGCCGCGATCAACGACGAAAGCGCGGCAGCGCCCAGGCCGATGCCTGTCCGACTGAAGAAGTGGCGCCGGGTGAGTTGCTCGATACGTTCGCTGACAGGGTCCATTGCGATTGCTCCCGCTGCGGGGACCATCACCCCTTGGTCACGACCTCATCCAGATTCAAGACGGCGTTGGCGATCATCGACCAGGCGGCCAATTCGCTCGGGTCGATGGCCGGGTCGGCCTTGGTTTCGCCCTGAGCGACCAAATCCTTGGCCGCACCGACCTCCTTCCGGTAATGCTCAAGGAGGTCCCGCAGGCCCGCGCTCAAGGCGGCCAATTCGTTCGATTCGGGCCGTCGCGACGTGACCAGGCGGAAGAGGTAAACGAGGCGACCTTCCACGGATTCCCCTCCCTGCTTCAAGGCGCGTTGAGCCAAAGCACGTGAGGCCTCCACATACTGTGGCTCGTTCATGAGCAAGAGGGCCTGAAGGGGCGTGTTGGTCCTTTCGCGCCGGACGGTGCATGACTCGCGCGATGGGGCGTCGGTGATGGTCATCTGCGGTGGCGGGGAGGTCCGCTTCCAGAAGATGTAGAGACTTCGCCGATGGACCTTCTCAGCGCCGGTGTCGGCCTGGAACTTGGCCGTGTTGCTGCTCGTGTAGCCGACCGCCTCCCAAAGCCCCGAGGGCTGCGGCGGTTTCACACTCGGCCCACCGATCTTCTCGACGAGAAGGCCCGAGGCGAAGAGGGCCTGATCGCGCAAGGTCTCGGCGTCGAGTCGAAAGCGGGGCCCGCGCGCCTGGCCGCATGATTCTCGACCAATGCGCCATGCTGGGCGCCGACCTACTCGTGAAGGGCGGCTATACGCAGAGCCGGCTCCGCCAGATGATCTTCGGCGGCGCGACCGCCGACATTCTGGCCTATGCGGAGATCCCGGTCTTCATGGCGCACTGACCGCGCCGGGAGAGATCAGGCCTTCGGACCGCCGCGCGAGACGCCGACCTTGGCGGGGCGCAGCACGCGCTCGCCGATCGTGTAGCCGGCTTCCATCACCTGCAGCACCGTGCCGGTCGGAACGCTCTCGTCGGGAATTTCGAACAGGGCCTCGTGCTGGTTCGGATCGAACTTCTGGCCCTGCGGCTCCATCTTCTTCACGCCGTGACGCGCGAGGCGCGACTGGAAATCGGCGGCGATCACGCCCACGCCCTCGATCATCGTCTTCAGCGCGCCTTCGGCATCCTTCGGCGCGCTTTCGATGGCGCGGCCGAGATTGTCGGCGAAGGTCAGCATGTCGCGCGCGAAATTCGAAGCGCCATAAGCGCGGGCGTCGGCCACTTCCTTCTCGGCGCGGCGGCGCACGTTCTCGACTTCCGCCATGGCGCGCAGGACGCGATCCTTCAGCGCGGCGTTTTCGGCGTAGAGATTCTCGAGCTCGGTGAAGGGCTCCGGCTCGGCCGTCGTCGACTGCGCGGCGGCGTCCGCCAGCGAGGAGACGTGCTCGGGAGCGGCGGAACCGTCGCCGTTCTGGGCGTTTTCCGGTTTTTCGGTCGAATTCATTGCAAATCCATAGGTTCGGTCGCGCCCGATATCAGGTCGCGGCCCTCAAAAATCAAGTCGCCGAACGTCAGCTGGCGGCTTTCTGCGGCTTGCGTTCGCCGCCCAGCGTGTCGAGCAGGCGACGTTTGATCGCGGCCTGCCGGGCAGGATTGACGATTTTCGCGCCGGTCAGATCCGTCACGTAGAACACGTCGACGGCCTTCTCGCCGAAGGTGACGATATGCGCCGAGCCGATGTTGAGATTCAGCTTCGAGATCGCATTGGTGAGCTCGTAGAGCAGGCCCGGCCTGTCCAGCCCCGACACTTCGATCACGGTCGCGCGGTTCGACAGGCTGTTGTCGATCACGACGTCCGGCGCGACGCTGAACGCATCCGAGCGGCCTTGCGCTGCGCCCTTGGCGGCGATCATATCCACCAGCTTGATCTCGCCGCGCAGGGATTTCTCGATCGAATCGGCAATCCGATTGCCGCGGCGCAATTCGTCGGAATCCATGTCGAACTGCCGCGAGATCGAGATTGTGTCGAGCGCGAGGCCGTCGGTCGTCGTGAAGACCTGAGCGTCCACGATGTTCGCGCCCGCCGCTGCGCAGGCGCCGGCGATGGTGGACAGAAGGAAGGGATGGTCGGGCGCGACCACCGTCAGCTCCGTCACGCCGCGGAACGAATCGGTCGTCGCTTCCGTCGCCAGCGACCGCATCTCGACTTCGGTCAGTCGCAGCAGGTTTGCGTGCTGGATCTTCCGCGCGAGATCGGTCTTGAGCCAGTAGGCGGGGTAATGACGCTCGGCATAGGCGTCGAAATCCGGATCCGACCAGCCCGGCAGCGAGCGGCGCAATTCCTCCTGCATCTGCCTGACGCGCGACTTACGGTCGATCGCCGAGTGGCCGCCGGTGAGGACGACTTCCGTCTCCCAGTACAGCGTGCGCAGCAGCTGGCCCTTCCAGCCGTTCCACACGCCTGGCCCGACAGCGCGTATGTCGCAGACGGTGAGGATCAGCAACAGCTTCAGACGCTCCGGCGTCTGCACGAGATTGGCGAAATTCTCGATCGTGCGGCGGTCCGACAGGTCGCGGCTTTGCGCCGTGTTCGACATGTCGAGGTGCTTTTCGATCAGCCAGGCGACGGTCTCCGTCTCCGCCTCGCTCAGCCCCAGGCGCGGCCCGAGCTTGCGCGCGACTTCCGCGCCGGCGATCGAATGGTCTTCCGGGCGCCCCTTGGCGACGTCGTGCAGGAAGACGGCGAGATAGAGCGCGCGACGGTTGGCGATGGTCGGCAGGATTTCGCTCGCCAGCGGATGGTCCTC
>CALLYK010000071.1 GCA_937858365.1 uncultured Isosphaeraceae bacterium
GGCTCCGCGGCGCGGTGCCGATCATCCTCGCGACGTACCCGGTGCTGCGCGGCGTGCCGCACGCGACCGAGATCTTCAACGTCGTGTTCTTCGCCGTCGTGATCTCCACGATCCTGCAGGGCGTCAGCTTCGTGCCGCTGGCCAACTGGCTCGGGCTGACGACCGACGAGCCGGCCGTGCCCCGCCCGCTGATGGAGACGGGCGCGGTCCGCAAAGTGACGGTCACGGAGCGCGTCTTGCGGCAGTATCGGGGCCTCTTCGCCAACTTCCTGACGTCGGTCCAAACGTATTGCAACACGTATGGCCTAGGCTGCACGCGCACGACCACCGACGTCCCTTTCGACGAACTCGTGCTCAAGATGATGCGCACGGCGGGGGCCCTGACATGATCGGTCCTTCATGTATGACCCGCTTGAGGTCTGAGATGAGCAACACATGAGCTTCGCCCACCCGCTTGCCCTGGCCTGGGCCGCGCTTCTTCTGCCCATCATCGCGCTGTACATCTTGAAAGTGCGCTTGCGTCGCGTTCCCGTGTCCACTTCGCTTTTCTGGGACCAGATCTTCGAGGAGAAGCGCCCGCGCTCCTTGTGGCAGCACCTTCGGCACTTGATTTCGCTGCTTTGTCAGGTCCTCTTGCTCGGTCTCCTCGTCTTGGCCCTTGGGCAGCCGCTCTTGCGCGGTGAACTGTTGGGTCGCAAGCGGATCGTCTTGGTCGTGGACAACTCCGCGAGCATGCGCGCGACCGACGTTTCTCCCAACCGTCTGGAAGCCGCCAAATCCAGGGCCCTGGGAATCATCGACGCCCTAAGCTCGGGGGACGAGATGGCTGTCGTCGCGGCGGGGACCGAGCCGACCGTCTTCAGCGGCCTGACGGGTCATCAACGCACCCTGCGCGACGCGGTCGGTCGCGTGGGTCTGAGTGACGGCCCCACTCGGGTGGTCGACGCGGTCAACTTGGCTCGTCGTCTCTTGGCCGACCATCCCAAGCGGCGCATCGTCGTGGTTTCCGACGGCTGCTTCGAAGGGGCCGATGATCTGGCCGGCGCGTCCGACCTGATGGTCGTTCCCGTGGGAACGAAGGCGGGCAATCTGGGCATCACCCGCTTTCAGGCCCGCCGGAGCTTGATCGACCCGGTCGGCTACGAGGTACTGGTCGAAGTCGAAAACGCATCCGACGAGACCGTCGAATGCCGGCTCGACCTGGACTTGCAAGGTCCGACGGAGACGCAACCGATCGACGCAGTCGCCTTGAAGCTCGAGCCCAACGGCAAGTACACGCGCGTTTTCGAGAAGGCGACCGCCAACGGCGGCACCTTGATCGCACGCCTGACGCGGCCCGACGCGCTCGCGAGCGACAACGAGGCGCGGGCCTTGCTGCCACGAAGGGAACGCCAACCCGTCAACCTTGTCACCAAGGGAAATCTCTATCTGGAAAAGGTCTTTCAGGCCAACGCGCTTGTGGCGCTGTCCGTCTCGGCGAAGGCGCCCGAAGCGGCCTTGGGATTGACGGTCTTCCATCGAACGCCACCCGAAACGCTGCCTTCCGGGCCCGTCTTCATCATCGACCCGCGCAACGGCTGTGACCTTTTCGACCTGGGCGAGGCCCTGACCGACCCAATCGTCGCCAAACAGAACATTGAATCGCCCTTGATGACGCACGTGAAGATCATGGACCTGGTGATGCCCGAGGCGCGGAAGCTCTCGACCCAGGCCCCCGCGAAGGTCTTGGCCGAGTCTCCTTCCGGCGACCCGCTTCTGGTCGCGTTCGAACGACCGACCGGCAAGGTGCTCGTCCTCCTGGCCGACCTGGAACAGAGCGAGTTGCCCCTTCAGACCGCCTTCCCGATCCTGGCGACGAACGCGCTCGCCTGGTTCTCGGGGAACAAGGGGGAATTGCAGGAATCAGTGTCGACGGGAGGCGTTGTCGAGCTCGAACTCGCGACACCGGCCGGGTCGCGCCTCGTGCTCCTAGCGCCCGACGGTGCCACTCGCGGCCTCAGCGCGCCACAAGGCAAGGTGAAGGTGCCTGTGGGGCCGCTCGACCAAGTGGGTACCTGGCGCGTTCTCGCGATGCCGGCATCCGAGACCGAGACCGAAATCGCCAAAGGGACCGAGCTGCGCGCGATCGCGTGCAACTTGGCCGACCGACGCGAGAGCGACCTTCGACCGCCCGAAGCCTGGAAGGGGCCGCCCGATTCGACACTATCGAGCGGCCCATTCGGTCGTCCCGTCTGGTTTTATTTGATCGTCGCGGCCCTTGGTTTCGCGGGCCTGGAGTGGTTTCTCTATCAACGCCGCTGGATTTCGTAAGATGTCGCTTTTCGCGTTCTCCCTGGAATTGACGCGCCCGACTTGGCTTTTCGGCCTGCTGATGCTGCCGGTCTTGCTCCTCTATTTCGCCTGGGGACTGGTCGATTTCGCGAAGTGGCAACGGGTCGCGTCCCTCACGGCGCGAGGCCTGATCGTCGTCTTGCTGGTCTTGGCCCTGGCCGGTTTGGGGCTTTCGCGGCCGACACGTGAACTCTTCGTCGTCTTCGCCGTCGATCGGAGTCTCTCAGTGGGGGAAGAGGCCCGTCAAATGGCCGACCGCTTCGTCAAGGAAGCGGCCGCGCGGGCCGGTCCCAACAAGGTGGCAAAACTGCCTTTCGCGGCGGTCCCTGGGACCTTGTTGGAAAGCGTCGAGGCCCCCGACCCAACCCTGGACGACAAGGGGACCGACATCGCCGCGGCCATCGAAGTGGCCGCCGCTGCCGCGCCGCCCGACCATGTGCCTCGACTCGTACTTTTGACCGACGGCAACGCGACCAGCGGCGACTCCCTGAAGGCGGCCCTACGAGCGGGCATGCCGATCGCGACGGTCCCCCTGCCGGCCCGCGACGACCCCGAGGTCCAAGTCTCGGCCGTCGAAGCACCGGCGCAAGTGCCGCGAGACGAACCGTTCGCGATCGAGGTGGTCGTGGACACGAACCGTGAAGACAACGCGGGCACGCTGGAGCTCTATCGCGGCGACATCAAGGTCGGCAGCCAAACGATCACCCTGAAGAAAGGAGAAAACCGGTTCAAGTTCCCCCAGGTCATCGAAGGGGAACGTCTGGCGAAGATCACCGCCCGCGTGACCGGCTTCCAAGACACGCAACTCGATAACAACAGCGAATTCGCCCTGGTTTTCGCTGCCGGCAAGCCACGCATCCTGCTCATTGAAGGTGACGCTCGCGCCGGCTCGCGCGACCTGGCCTACGCCTTGGAGGAGCAGGGGATGCAAGTGGACACGCGGCCCCCGCAAGGGATGCCCGAGTCGCTCGCCGACATGCAGAACTATGAATGCCTGGTCCTCTCGAACGTGCCGGCTACGGCGCTTTCGCTCAAGAAAATGGACGTGGCCCGTACGTTCGTGCAAGATCTCGGCGGCGGCCTGATCATGCTGGGGGGCGACCAGTCGTTCGGCCTGGGCGGCTATTACAAGACATCGGTCGAAGAGGTGCTGCCGGTCCGCTCCGACTTCGAGAAGGAGAAGGAGAAGCCGAGCCTGGCGATGGTTTTGGTGATCGACAAGTCGGGGTCGATGGGCGGCGAGAAGATTGAAATGGCCAAGGAGGCGGCCAAGGCGGCCGTGGAACTGCTTGGCCCCAGCGACAAGGTGGGAGTGATCGCGTTCGATGGGGAACCCTTCTGGATCTGCGACGTCCACCCGGCCGGCGACAAGCCGTTCATCCTCGATAAGATCTCATCCATCGAGGCGGGTGGCGGCACCGCGATGTATCCGGCGATGGAAGAGGCCCACGATGCCCTCGTCCGCACGATCGCCAAGCTGAAACACGTGATCATCCTCACCGACGGCATCTCCCTCCCCGGCGACTTTGAGGGAATCAGCCAGCAGATGGCCACCGCCAAGATGACCGTCACCACCGTCGGAGTCGGCATGGACGTGGACAAGCAGCTGCTCGAAGAGATCGCCCGGATCGGTGGCGGCCGGCATTACCTGGTCGAAGACCCGACGACCGTCCCCCAGATCTTCGCCAAGGAGACCGTCACCGCGAGCAAGTCGGCCATCAACGAACAACCGTTCGGCCCCGTGCTCGTGCGGCCGACCCGTGTCTTGAGCGAGCTCGGCCTGGACGAGGCCCCTCTGCTTCTGGGCTTCGTGGTCACACGACCCAAACCGACGAGCGAGGTCATTCTGGCGACCGAAAGCGGCGAGCCACTCTTGGCTTGGTGGCGCTATGGCCTGGGGATGAGCGTCGCGTTCACGTCGGACGCAAAGAACCGCTGGGCGGCCGAGTGGCTCGCCTGGCCCGGTTACGCCAAGTTCTGGGCACAGGTCGTCCGCCACGCGATGCGCAAGCCCGAAACACGCGGGATCGTGGCGCAGGTGGAACGCAAGGGCCGCACGGTGCAAGTCGCCATCGACGCGATCGAGCCTTCGGGCAAGTACCTCAACCAGGCCGACACGGAACTGACCGTGCTCGGGCCGGCGCAAGACCGGACCACTCTGCCGATGACGCAAGTCGCCCCTGGCCGCTACACCGCCGCTTTCGAGACCCCCCGCTCGGGGGACTATCATCTTCAAATCGCCCAGAAATACCAGGGCCAACCCCTCTACAACCAAGGGCGCGGCCTGGCCGTCGGCTATCCCGACGAGCTGCGGTTGAAGGCGACGAACCGCGACCTTCTGGCGGAGATCGCTCGGGCGACGGGGGGCGTCTTCGACCCGCGCCCCGACCAGGTCTTCGCGGCCGACCAGCGCATGGCACCTCGCGTGACGCCGCTCTGGCCCTGGCTGGTCACGATCGCGGCGCTCGTTTTCGTGGTGGACGTGGCCTTGCGCCGGGTAGACCTGGCCTTGGGTCTTGGGTCTTTGAGAACTTCTCGTTTCCTTGACGCGAATCGGCGTGTAAGATCAAGCGTCTTTCGCGGTTGACGTATTGTCCTCTTACTCGTCGGCTTACCCGTAGGAGTCCCGCGATGAATCGGCACGTTCATGAGTCGCTGCGACCGGTGCGAAGGCGCCTGCGGGCCCTCCTCGTTTTGCGCTGTCTGGCGTTCGGCCTGTTGGTGGGTGGCCTGGCTGGATTGACCTTGGGGGCCTATCGCCTATTCTTCGCCGCGTCGGGCACGGTCCCGGCCTGGCTCGTCGTCGGCGCGATCGTGCCTCCGCCGCTGATCGGCTTGCTCTTCGGTTTGCTCTGGCCGCGCGACTGGCGTCTGGCCGCGTTGACTGTGGACGCCCGTTACCGGCTCAAGGACCGGACCCTCACGGCGGTCGATTTCCTCAAGAAGTCGGATCGGACCACGATGCAGGCCCTGCAAGTGGCCGACGCGGCCGAACACCTGAAGGGGGTCTCACCGGCCGAGGCCGTGCCGATGAAGGTGTCGAAGTTGCTGCCGGTCGCCCTGGTCATACTTGGGCTCGGGGCATTAATGCTGAGCCTCCCAGTCAGCAAGAAGGTCGCCGCGGCCCCCACGCCTCCCGATGAGAACATCGTGGCCGTGGCCGAACAGGTCGCCGAAGACCTTAAGGAACTCGACAAGGTCGCTGAGGAGCAGGAAGACCAAGAACTCAAAGACCTTCTCAAGGAGATGAAGGACCTGGCCGAGGAAATGAAAGAGCCAGGTGTCGATACCCGCGACGCGATGGCAAAGCTCTCGGCCATGCAACAGTCGATCCAGGCCCTTCAGGCCGAGATGAACCTTGGACTGGTGGACGGCCAAATGCAGTCGCTGGGCGAGGCGATGAGCGCGGCCGAGGCCCTGGAAGCCGCCGCCACCGCCCTCCAGGAAGGGAAGTACGATAAGGCGGCCAAGGAACTCGAAGAGCCGATCGACCCGAGCAAGCTCGATCGTAAAGAGGCCAAGACCCTGAAGGAAAAGCTGGAGAAGGTCGCCAAGAAGATGAACGAGGCGGGCCTCGGCCAGATAGCCGAAGGCGTCTCCGAAATGATGGAAGGGCTTGACGACCCCCCCAACGGCCAGTTCGGCAAGGGCTCCAAGGCTGTCGCCAAGTTCGCCGCCAAACAGGCGAGCCGCAAGAAGATCAAGGAAATCCTCGACATCGAGATCGATAAACTCGAAGAATGTAAGGGTCAATGTGAATGCGACAAGGCCTTCCGCGTGCGTATGCCGCAGAAGTCCACGTCACCGTCGAGCAACGCAGGCGCCGCGATCAGCGGCAACATCGAAGGCGAGAAGACCGACAAGGGCCTGAACCGCGAGCGGCAAGACATCACAGGCACGCCCGGTGATGGCCCCAGTGAGGTCCAAACGGTCCATAATCCCGAAGGGCGGCAAGAAGCCCAGCGAGGTTTCCGCGAGGCCTACGAGCGAGCGAAGGCGAAGTCGGAAGCGGTCCTTGAGTCGGAGCCGATCCCCCTTGGGCACCGCCAAACAATCCGCAAGTACTTCGAATTGATCCGCCCCCAAAATGAGTCGGGGACCGAGGCCCCTCAATGAAGTGGTTGCGGAGCGTGGTCGCGGTCGTACTTGCCTTGCTTCTCAGCATCTCGATCGTGTCGCTGATCGAAGGCGTGGGCCACAACGTCTTCCCCCCCTCGGAAGAGGTACGGGAAGTCATGCGGCCGATCGGAGAGATGACTGACATGGGCGAGAAGATCGTCGCGGTCCGAGCGGAGATGGCCAGACCCGAGGTCCGTGAGAAGTTCCTCCGACAGCCGTTCACCGTGTTCGTGCCGCCTCTTTTTTCCTGGGTGCTCGCGGGCATGATGGGAAGTTGGGCGGCGGGACTGATCGCCCGCCGACAAGCCAAGACCCACGGCTGGGTTGCGGGCGGCTTGTTCCTCTTCGCGACCCTTGCAAACCTATTGTCCCTGCCGCACCCGATCTGGGTCTGGGTCGTGACCTTGACCCTCGTGCCTACCGCTATCTTTCTGGGCGGTTCCCTCGCGGAGGTCCGACTGGGGGAGGCGGACGGTCCACCCTCAAGACTCGACGACCAACTTGACGCGAGTGCGAAAGCGGTTTGAGCGCCTGATTTCGGGGCCCCCTCATGAGTCTGATCGCGCCCCTCACGGAAACCCCGTCGGACGACCGCTTGGCCGTGGAACGACTCGAATGGTGCCTGGCGCGCATCGACGCCATTGAGGCCGACGTTCACGCCTGGGTGCGAGTGGACCGCGAGAACGCAAGATATCGGGCCAAGGCCCTCGACGCCGATCGCGCGGCGGGGCGACCCACGGGCCCTCTGCACGGCCTGCCGATCGGCGTGAAGGACACGATCGACGTGGCCGGTCTTCCCACCGAAGCGGGCTTCGCTCCTTGGAGAGACAGGCTCGCCCACGTGGACGCACCGGTCGTCGCCCGCCTGCGCGCAGCCGGCGCGATCATCTTGGGCAAGACGGTCGCGACCACGTTCGCCTGGGTTGATCCGCCCATCACGCGCAACCCGTGGGACCTCACCCGGACCCCTGGCGGTTCCTCCAGCGGTTCCGCCGCGGCCGTCGCATCGGGAATGTGCCTTGGGGCCCTGGGCTCGCAAACCGGCGGCTCCATCACTCGACCGGCGGCCTATTGCGGCGTTTGCGGTTTGAAGCCGACCTTCGGGGCCCTCGACGTCCAGGGTCTCGTCCCACTCGCTCCCAGTTTGGACCACCCCGGACCAATCGCTCGAACGGTCGCGGACCTCGCCTTGCTCTGGCAGGTCTTGTCGGGCACCAAACCGGCCGAGCCATCGAGCGGGCCACCCAGCATCGGACGGGTCCGCGGCCTCTTTGACGAACGCTCCACGCCGGTCATGGCGAACGCCTTCGATGCGAACCTCGCGCGATTCGAGCGGGCCGGGGCCAAGGTCGCCGACGCGACCCTTCCGTCCCTCTTCGACGATGTCCTTTACCGCTTTCGGACGATCCTCGCGCGCGAGGCGTCCGACTATCATCGTCCCATCCTCGCCTTACATGAGGCCGATTATCCCCCCAAACTGATGGCCCTGGTCACGGAGGGAATGGCCGTGACCGAAGACGATTATCAAGCGGCCCGCCGCCACCAGGCCGGCCTGCGCGCGGCGATGTCCGCCCCATTCGACACGTTCGACGCGCTCATCACGCCTGCCGCGACAGGCCCGGCCCCCGACCTGTCCACCACGGGCGATCCCGTATTCAACGCCCCATGGAGTTACTGCGGACTTCCCACCGTTTCGATGCCGATCGGCCTGGCACCCGACGGTTTGCCGTTGGCGATTCAGCTCATCGGCCGGCCCCGCGGTGAAGCGGCCCTGCTCGCCATCGCCGCCTGGTGCGAGAGGGCCCTTCAGGCCAGTTGACCTCTCCCCAAAGGACCAAACACCCATGATGCCCAACCTCACACGTCGCGACGCCCTGAAGGGGGCCATCGTCGCCGCCGGCCTGGGCCAGGCCTCGGGCCCCGCGCCCGCCGCTTCCCAGAAACGTTACGACATGAAGAAGTCCATCAATCTCTGGGCCTTTCCCTACCCGGAGAAGCGATCGCTCGTGGACTGCCTGAAGCTCGCCAAGAATGCCGGTTTCGACGGGATCGAGCTGAATTACGATCTGGAAAGCGACCTCTCCCCCAGCGCCGGCACGCGCGAGTTCGAAGCGGTCCGGCGCCATGCCGAGAACATCGGCATCGCGATCAGCGGCCTCTGCTCTTTCCTTTACTGGCCTTACTCACTCACCGACAACGATCCGGCCAAGCGCGCCCGCGGCCTGGAACTGGCCCAAAAGATGATCGCCGCGGCGCACGACCTGGGCACGGACAACCTCCTGACGATCGCCGGTTCGGTCCACATTCCCTGGCTCAAGGATAGCCAACCCGTGGCCCTAGCCGACTGCGAGAAGCGATCGAAGGAAGCGATCGGCAAACTCTTACCCATTGCCGAGAAGGCCAACGTCCACCTCAACATCGAGAACATCTTCTTCAATGGCTATCTCCTCAGCCCGAGTGATATGATCGCCTACGTTGATGGGTTCCATTCCGACCACCTCAAGGTCCACTTCGACACGGGCAACATCATGCTGTTCCAGCACCCGGAAGATTGGGTGCGTGCCCTGGGCAAACGGATCAAGAACGTGCACCTCAAGGAGTTCTCAAAGAAGGGGACCGATTTCTCCCTGGAGAGCTTCCGGACGTTGCTCGACGGCACCACCAACTGGCCCGCCGTGCTCGACTCCTTCGCCGAAGTCGGCTACAAAGGATATTTGACCTTCGAATACTTCCACCCGTTCCAGTTCCATCCCGAGGCTTTGATCGAGTACACCTCCGACGCGCTCGATCGGCTCCTGGGACGAAAGTGAGCGAGAAATGAACGGTTTCTCACGCCTAACGGTCATTGGGGGCCTCGTCGTCGCGGTCCTTCTGATGAGCGGCACGTCGGGCCTCGCGCGCCAATCCAAGGCCGACGCCGACGCCGTCTTGAAAAAGGCCGGTCTCAAACGCGTGGACAACTCGTTCGTTTTGGACGAGGAACTGAGCGTGACCAGGTTTGGCAAACAGGTCGAGAAGCTGGAAGTGAAGGTCGCCCAGGCCCTGAAGCTGGAGCAGGACCACCAGGCCACGCTGGCCCACGATCAGCAACAGGCCCAGATGCTGCGTGACCAGGCCGCGATGCTCCGACAGCAGCTCGCTGGTGCGGGTCGCGCGGGGCGCGCCGCTTCAAGCAACCTTCGATCGCAGATCAACGACCTCGAGAATCGCGCGCGTCAGCTTCAGGGCGGGGCCCATCGCGACCCTCAGGTCCAGGCGAAAATCACGCAAAACCGCAAAGACCTCGACGCCGACCAAAAGAAACTCCAGCAAGACCATACCACGCTCAAGCACGATATCGCGAAGGTCCAAAAGCAATACGAGGACCTTTACAAGGACAAGGAAGTCGTCGAGGCGCTCCGGACGCTGAACAAGAACGCGAGGCCAAAAGTTGCCCTGGGCCCGATCGCCGCCTACGCGCGACACGTGGTCCGGCAATGCACCGACGAACTCGACGACCTTGGCCTCACGATCACGAAGACCACCGTCCATCTTACGGAGGAAGACGAACTCGCCAAGAACGCCAAGGCCGCCAACCAGCGTCTCACCACATTCAAGAAGGAACGCGGCACCGACGAGACGATCCGCGATGGACTTGCCAAGGACTCCGGCGAACTACGCCTCAAGTGGACCGAACTCAAAGAGAAACTGGCGAAGCTCGAACAGGACGATCACATCGCCGACCTGATTGCCGAGGTCCAGAAGGGGACCAAGGCCAAGCTCAAACTGGGCCCAGGCCCCGGCCACTTTCAGGCCCAACGCGACCTCGACGCGATCGAGTCCGCGCTCAAGTGAAATCCAGTACGACGACCAACGCTCATTTGCTGGGGACGACACCGGGGCCCAGAGCGCTCGGCATCGAGGGCACGACACTCGGCGCGCTCGGGATCGTCGTCATGGGGGCCGCCGGTACGATCGCCGGCGCGGGCACGATCGCCGGCGCGGGCATGATTGGCATCGGCGCCACCGACCCACCGCAACCGCAACCGCAGTCCGACGAACCATGCCGCGAGAGGAACGACGGCATTGGCATCCGCAATCGCGGGGCCGAGCAACCGATCATTGTGGAAGAAAGGCAAGCAGCGGCGAGCGACCAACGAATGGCACGGCTCATGGGGTCCATCCTCCCAGGGGGACAGCGATCAATGGGTCTTCACTGCAATATGCCGCGCGGATCGGGAAATGTCGGATGGTCCCCCAAAATGGGTAAAAGCGGGAAATCCGTGCGGATCACGGTCCCTCTTCCGGTCGAAACGGTCGGAACGAACACGGCGATCGTTCGGGCGGGCCGTTATAGGTGCCGTCCCGTGAAGCTCGCCGGGTTCGCCGCGAGTTGTTCGGGCGTGCCCGCAGCGACCACACGGCCACCGCCCGAGCCTCCTTCCGGACCAAGGTCGACGACCCAATCGGCCTGGCGCACCACGTCGACGTTGTGCTCAATGACGATCATCGTGTGGCCTTCGTTCACCAAGCGGCGGAGCACCTTAAGCAAGGCGGCCACGTCCGCGAAGTGCAGGCCGGTGGTCGGCTCGTCTAGGACAAAAAGGCAACGCCCGGCACTCACGCGTCCCAGTTCGGCCGCCAACTTCACGCGCTGAGACTCGCCTCCGGAAAGGGTCGAGGCGGGCTGACCCAAGGTCAAATAGCCGAGCCCCGCGTCGCGGAGTGCGTCAAGACCGCGTCGGACCTTGGGGACGGCTTCGAAGAAGGAGCGGGCCTCGTCCACGCGCATGTCGAGAACATCGGCGATCGTCTGACCTCGATAGCGGACCCCCAACGTCGCGCGATCGAAGCGCCGCCCCTCGCACGAAGGACAGCGCACGAACAAGTCGGCCATGAACGACATCGCCACCTTGCGCACGCCTTGCCCCTGGCAGGACTCGCAGCGACCGGGCGGGCGATTGAAGCTGAAACGGGCCGCCCCGAAGCCTCGAACGCGGGCCTCGCGCGTCTTGGCGAAGACCTTGCGGACCTCATCAAAAACGCACGTGGAAGTCGCCGGGGTTGCGCGGGGCGTCTTGCCGATCGGGCCTTGGTCGATCACCAAGACCTGCTCGAAGCGCTCCAGGCCGTCGATGGCCTCGTGGGCCTCGGGAGTGGGGCCGCCGCCGGTCAGGCGCCGCCGGGCCGCGCGGGCGAGAACGTCCAACACCAACGTGCTCTTTCCCGAGCCGCTAACACCCGTGACGCACGTGAGACACTCGAAAGGAAAACGAGCATCGATCCCTTGAAGGTTGTGGCCGCGAGCTCCTCGGACAACGAGCCAGCCCGCTGCGCCCGCCTGCGTCATCGACGTGAAAGGGGCCCCCGATGCGATCGTTTCCAGGTGCTTTTTCGTGAGGGAAAGCCCAGGGGACGTTTCGAACAGGTTTTCGGCCGTCCCCCAAGCAACGACGTTCCCTCCGAATGGGCCCGCGCCGGGACCCAGGTCGATGAGCCAGTCGGCCGCTCGGATCGTCGCCTCGTCGTGTTCGACCACCAGGACGCTATTGCCCGCGTCGCGCAGGTCCCTCAAGGCGGCCAGGAGCCGATCGGTGTCGCGCGGGTGGAGACCGCTCGTGGGTTCGTCGAGCACGTAGCAGACGCCGACGAGTCCGGAGCCGATCTGCGTGGCCAGTCGAACGCGCTGGTGCTCGCCGCCGGAAAGGGTGTCGGCCTGGCGATCGAGGGTCAGATAATTCAAACCCACGCGCTCCAGGAAGGCCAACCGGCGATCGACCTCCGCGACCAGAGGCGGGCCTACAAGGTCCAATGACGGGACGAAACTGAGCGACCCGAGGAAGGCTCGTGCCGCCGGCACGTCGAGGGCGAGGACCTCATGGATCGCGCGGTCTCCGAGCGTCACCAACCGCGCTTCGTGTCGCAGCCGCGCCCCCGCACAGCCAGGACAAACCAGGCTGGTCCGAAAGGCGTCCAGGCGCTTGCGGACCGACTTGCGCGTCGCTTCGTTGAAAGCGCGACGTAGTTCGGGAAGCAACCCCGGCCAGCCCTCCTCGTCGCCTTGAATCAGGGCCTCGAGGGTCTTCTCGGGCCATTCGCGCAGGGCCTTCTTGGCGATTTTCTGTTGTCGGCGCAGGAACGCTTGAAAGGCCCCTTCGTCCGGCCGTGCGAACTCCCACGTAGCGACGGCCCCCGAACCGAGGGTCCGCGAGCGATCGGGCAGCACGAGCGATTCGTCGAAGGCGCGCACTTGGCCCAATCCTTGACAACTCGGGCAGGCCCCGTGCGGGCTATTGAAGCTGAACGTTCGCGGCTCGACTTCCGTCAGGCCGATGTGACAATCGGGGCAGGCGAAGTGAGTGCTCAGGGCCCGGTCTTCCCAGCCGTCGCCGTCCTGAATCGCCAGGACGACCGTTCCTTCGCCCAACTTCAAGGCCAGGTCGAGTCCTTCGCCAAGCCGAGCCCGCACCCCCTCGCGAACGACAAGACGATCGACGATCGCTTCGATGTGGTGGGCCTTCGTCTTGGCGAGTTTGGGGTCGTCGGGACCAATCTCGACGATCGCGCCATCGACGCGGGCCCGGATCAAGCCGGCCCGGCGAATCGCGGCGAAGGCGTCGGAGTTCGCCCCCTTCCGACTGCGTGCCAGAGGGGCCATCACCATCACCTTGCGGCCTTCACCCAGCGCGAGCACCGACCCCATCATCTGCTCGGGCGTTTGCCGACGAATTGCGCGCCCGCACGACGGACAATGCGGCAGGCCGCACCGCGCGAAGAGAAGACGCAAATAGTCATGGACCTCGGTGAGGGTCGCCACAGTGCTCCTGGGCGAGCCCGGCCCGAAGCGCTGGTCGATCGCGACGGTTGGCGGTAGGCTGTCGATCGAATCGACGTCGGGGCGTTCCATCTGGTCAAGGAACTGCCGCGCGTGGGTGGAAAGGCCGTCAATGTAGCGCCGGCGGCCCTCGGCGAAGATCGTGTCGAAAGCGAGTGAACTCTTGCCCGAACCGCTCACGCCAGTCAGCACGACAATGGAATCGAGGGGCACGTCCACATCGACCCCGCGCAAGTTGTGGGTCCGCGCGCCGCGAACAAGGATGGCCCCTTCACTGTTCCCAGCCGACCTCGGGTCGTTCATCCCGCCGTCCATCCTCGCGATCCGCCGTTGCATGTGGCGCCCGAAGCGATCAGACTACTCGGGTCGCGCCCCGTCTCGCAACTTCACCGAGGTCTCGTCCATGCAGGTGGAGGTCCGCCTATACGCCATCGCCCGCGAGCGGGCCGGACGACCCTCCGTCGTCCTGGACTTGCCCGAAGGCTCGCGTCTGGCCGACCTGAAAAGTGCCCTCGTCCGCTCCTTGCCTGAGTTGACGGGGCTCGTCCCTCATTTCAAGTTCGCGATCGATCAAGAATATGCCGAAGATGGCGACATGATTGCTTCTGGAAGCGAAGTGGTCGTGGTCCCGCCGGTGAGCGGTGGATGAGCGAGGGACGGGCATGATCGAGATCACAGAAGGGCCGATCGACCACGCCGCCCTGACCGAGCGGGTCCGCTCGAACCTCGCGGGGGCCGTCTGCGTCTTCCTGGGCACGACCCGGGAAGTCACCGGCGATCGACGCACGCTCACGCTCGAGTACGAGGCCTATGCTCCCATGGCGCGCAGGCGTCTGGAAGCGATTGAGGCCCAGGCGCGCGAGCGTTGGCCTTTGATCGACGCCGCGATTGTCCACCGATTGGGGCGTGTGGGCCCGGGGGAGATCAGCGTCGTCGTGGCGGTGAGTTCCCCGCATCGCGCGGCGGCCTTCGAGGCATGTCAGTGGATCATGGACACCCTGAAACAAGACGTGCCGATTTGGAAAAAAGAACGCTACGCCGATGGGACCGACGAATGGGTCCATCCGGGGCTTTGTCCCAAGGGCTGAACCTGGGAACTGGGCCCCGGAACGACTACGATGGGGGACCCGCGAACCGACCGAGGCCGAGGCCAAGATGCTCCCGCTGATCGACAACTACGGCCGGACCCATAACAACCTGCGGATCAGCGTGACCGACCGCTGCAACATCCGCTGCGTCTACTGCATGCCCGAGAGTGTCCGGTTTCTCCCTCGAACGGAGCTACTCACGTTCGAGGAAATTGAGCGGATCGTCCGCGTGATGGTCCCCCTGGGGATCGACCGCGTTCGCTTGACGGGCGGTGAACCGCTCGTACGTCGAGACCTGCCGCGCCTCGTGGCGATGCTCGCGAATGTCCCAGGCATCCGAGACGTCGGCCTGACGACCAACGGCATCCTCCTGGCGGAGCACGCCGCCGCCCTGCGCGACGCCGGCCTTTCCCGAATCAACGTCAGTCTGGACACGCTCGACCCGGCGCGCTTTCAGGAAATCACCAGGCGGCCCGGCTTGGAACAGGTGATCGCGGGCATCCTGGCCGCCAAGGAAGCGGGGCTTTCGCCGGTGAAAGTGAACGCGGTCGCGATGAAG
>CALLYK010000072.1 GCA_937858365.1 uncultured Isosphaeraceae bacterium
TCGGCGGTGGTCTGGCCAGCGTTGTAAATCACGTACTCGGGCTTGCCGAACGTGGCGAGCTCGTCGCTCGTGGGGCGGATGAGCATGTTGTGCATGAACAGCGCGTGGTAAGGACGCGCACAGATGATGCGTACCTTAAGCTGACGCTGCGGATCCCAACCGGCATAGCCGTCGATGACGTACAGCCGCTGCTGAGCGCTTAAGAAGTCGAGAGCCCGCTGGCGATTGGCCAAAAAGGAAGCATCCGTGAGCTTGATGTTGACTGGTCCCCACCAGATATCATCGGCGCTCGCCGGATGTTCGACGATCCGTTTGTCCTTGGGGCTACGCCCGGTTTTTTCGCCCGACACCGTGGCCAGCGCTCCGGCCGAGGTAATCAAATCTCCAGCCACCACCCCCTGTTCGTACAGGCAGGCGACTGGCGGATTGCGAACGATGTTTTTGGCGGTGATTCCGTGGGTGAGTAGATCGAACGGCAAGCTCATCGGGGCGTCGTCCTTGAGGGTGGCAATGAAGGCACAAAAATTCGCAGCGCGCATCCGCCCACGCGACGTGCCCAGATTATAGGCGCGCAAGGCCGACATGAAATTGAGGCCGATCTGGGCCTTGACCTGGACCTGGTTCATCCCCTTGAACTTGTATTCGACGGGGTCTTCCACCGTGCAGATGTTGCTGTGGGTTTCATTCAGGAGATTTAAGCATGTGTAGAGCGTCGTACTCTTGCCGCTGCCGGTGGGTCCGGTCACGAGCATCAGACCGTGGGGCATGTGGATGGACTCGACCAGGTCGGTCGTTTGGCGCTCGTCGAAGCCGAGCAGCTTCATGTCGAGCGGAATGGCCGCCTTGTCGAGAAGGCGCATCACCATCTTCTCCCCGTGGACCGTGGGCACGGTGTTCACACGCAGGTCGATGCGTTTGTCGCCTCCTTTCAGGGCGATGGCGCCGTCTTGAGGCAGGCGTTTCTCGGCGATGTCCATTTTCGCCAGGATCTTGAAGCGGGAGATGATCTTGACGAACTGCACGCGATTGATCGGGGGCAGCTCTTGAAGGCGGCCGTCGATGCGGAGCCGGAGCTTGCAGTTGTCCTCGAAGGGTTCAAGGTGGATGTCGCTGGCCCCGCTGCGCATGGCCTGTTCCAGGATTTGGTTGACCATGCGGATGACGCGGCCGTTGCGACCGGGCGGTGGGGGCGCGTCGAGGTTGAGGACCCCGCCCCCGAAGTCGTCCGGTTCTTCTTCCTCGTCCTCCTCGTCGACGTGTTCACGGAAGCTCTCGGCGTCTTCAACGAAGCCGCCGCCCGTGTTGAAAAGGGCCTCGATATGGGCCTCGATGGCGGATTGGGCGGCGATGCATGGCGCAACGCGCATCCCGGTCAAGAGCTGGATCTCGTCGATGATCAGCATCTCGTCAGGCGACGCGAACGCGAGTTCGAGTGTGGAATCGTCGCGGACGGCAAGGGGGGCGATGAGTTGGTCGCGGCAAAGCTGCTCGGGCAGGACGCGGGCCAAGGACGGGTCCGGCGCCGGCGCTCCTTCGGGCGGCTCATACAGGGACACCCCCAGATGGTTCGCGTAAATGTTGGCGACGTCGCCTTCGGTCACGACACCCGCTTCGATCAAGACCTCGGTCTCGAGTTGCGGATGACGCGCGCGCAGATCTCGCAGCTTGGCGGGGTCTAACAGCCCGCGTTCCATCAGGAGCTGCATGAGGAGCGGTTGGGAAGGGGCGAGGGCGAGACTCATGGTCATTGGGCCCCAAGGCCGGCGATTTGGCCGAGAAGCGCGTTCGTGTCGAGACCTTGCAAGAGACCCTTGGGAAGGAGGCCCTTGGGGAGCGACTCGGCGGCCGACGTGGACCCACCGGTCAGGCCGCCGCTCTTCAGGAGGGAGAGCACGTCGATCGGCCCGATCGTTGGGACGGCATCCGGCTTGTCCTGGGTCTTGGATTTGCTTTGGGCGAGCGCGCCGGTTCTCGGGTCCGACGCTTCCGATCGCTTGGGGAACTCGATCCTCAAAGGCCGATCGCGCGGTCCGACGATGACCACGTGACCATCCTCCACGCGGGCGAGTTTCCACAGCCCAAGTTTGCCGTTTTCCTCGATTTGGTCCCCCTCTTGATAGACACGGTCGTCAATGACAGCGACGCGTCGGCGCCCCCCGAGCAAGGTCGCCCCGAGACGATAGGTGGGGTTGGGCACTTCCCGAGGACCTCGCGCGGTCGCGACGGCGCCCTCTCTCTCGTTGGGGCCGATGCCCGGCGCCTCCTTCTCGTCGACGACGGGAAGGACGATGCGGAAAGGGTCGCGCTTCGCCGACGGCGGGAATACGGGTGCGAGCCATTTCGCCTCGAGCGCCGGGACTTCCGCCTTGGCCTGGGCCGGTTCGTTCTCAGGGTCGATGTAAGGCCAAGCCAGGTAGCCGACCCCACCCAGAAAGAGCCCCAGGGGCGCGTAGGATTTCACCAAACGTGATGCGTTCATGTCAGCCTAAAATTCCCATGATCGTAACTTGCGCCTCGATGACGGTCTTGTTCTTCGTCCCGGGCGCTCCCTGGACGTCTTTCGGGTTGACGGTGATCTGAGTCACACGCACGAGGCGTGGAAGGCCCTCCAGCCATTGGAGGAACTCGTCGACCTCGGTGTACGAGCCCGACACGTGCAGGACCGCCACCGCGGCCTGATACGGCCCTACCTCCACGTTGGGTTTGGGGTCCAGTTTCAGGACCTTGACGGGCTGTTTACGGACCCCTTCCAGGATCCATTCGACCCAGGCGTGGCGGTCGGTCGTTGAGGGCAGGCGTTCTCCGGCCCTCTTGATCTCGGCGCGCATCGATTCGATGTCGCGCCCCAGCGCGGTCCGTTTCCGTTCCTCGGCGAGCACGGACTTCGCCGTGTCGATTCGGTTGGTCGTGGGCAAGAAGAAGGCGCCGTACCAGGCGGCCACCATCGTCGCCGTGATGGCCAGCTTGAAGCGGATCGAGAACTGAGGCAGTTCTTTGACCAGGTTGACGACCTTGGAGACCTGGCTGTCGGAGGCGTCGGCCATCGCTTATCCTCCCTTGGGCTGGGCCTTCTTGCTGGCCTCCGGCGGCTTACAAGTGACCGTGAACGTGGCCTTCGGCTCGCTGTTGCGATTGCCGCTGTTGTAGGTGAGTCCCCCCATTTCGATGATGGGGAGGGCCTTCTTCAGCGTCGTCTGCTTGCGCAAACCGCCCACGAATTCGTCCACTTCGCGCGGGATGATGCCGGTCTCAGGGATGGTCGTCTCGACTTGCAACGTGAGCGACTTCTTGACGCCCGCGGTCTTGGCGGCGTCCGCGGTGTACTCGGCGACCCCGTTCAGACTCGTGAGATTCACCGTCGCGGGCAAGCATGCGGACACCTCGCGAGCGCAGCTGGTCCAGCTCACGCTCGGGCCCAAGAACTTGGCCAGCGCTGATACGCGATTGTCCAGTTGTTTCCGTTCCTCGGTCAGCTCCTTGAGAGTGCGCTTGCGGACCCACTCGAAGGAGTCTTGCTCCATGCGCAGGGTGGCTATGGCCGTCTCCACGTCGTGGGCGGTGTCGTTCATGAAGAAACTGACACCGGCAAGCACCAGGGCCTCGACACCGATCATGACCCAGGGCACTTGTCGCGCCAGCTTGACCGAGGGGCGCAGCGACGGGGCCAGATTGAACCCCTCGAACGTGGGCTGGCAACCGATCGCCAGCCCGAGCGCGATCGCTTCCGGGTCGTAGCTGGGGTCGTCAAAACGGACCGTCTTGACCGTCTCGCCCTTCCAGTCCTGCCCCTCATGCACGGACCCGAGGTCGGGGCGTCCATGGACCAGGACCGCGCCCGGTGTTTCATCCACGCCGAGGAACCGCCCCAGACTGACGATCGAACGGTAAACGGCCCGCAAGGTGCCGGCGAGACGATCGGGGTGGACGTCGAAGGCCCGCCACATGAGGGGCACGTCGCGCGCGGTGAGCAGCGCGATTCCCTGTTTCTCGCCCAGGAAGACCCGCAGCGCCGTCGCGGCGGATCGTGGGGTCTTGTGGCGCATGACAGCCAAGCGCAGCAAGGCGCATGGTGACGGCTCGACTTGCTCGGGTCCGACATGGGACTCGCCGAGCGCGGCGGTGATCGGCGCGAGGTACTTTCGCCGACAGGCGACCAGACTGGCCAGCGCTTGCTTGGCCGGCTGGACCTTGCGCATGGCGATTTCCATGTCGTCGATGTTCAGGCTCGACGAGCGGAGCACCTCATGGAGCATGACCTGCGGTGATGCGTTGTGATGGATCGACTTAATCGGCCGCGTTGAGAAGAAGAGGTTGAGCGGTGGCAGACCGATGGCGAAGGGAAGGCCGCGCCAGGTCTTGCGTTTGGCCATTTCGCCGAGCGCGCGTCGAAGGCCGTCGTCGGCCGTGTCTCCTTCCATCGGCACGATCAGCTTTTCGCGAAGGTCGGGCCCGAGCGCGCTGCTTGCCCGGACCGCGACGATCGCATCCTCGCCGATCGCCACGCCGATCGTCTGTCGCAAGGGGAGCCGCGAGGCCAGTCCCATCGAGTTCCTCTCAAATGTTCGGGACCGCATGCGTTACAAAAAACCCCCATCGGCGGCGACCCGCGGATGGGGGCGATGACTCAGACGGACGTTCCGGCAGAGAGCAACCAAGGAGTGGACCCCGACCAAAGGTGGGGCCCGCTCCGTTCGTCTCCGCGAGGGTTACTTCGACTTGGCCGCCTGGGCGCCGATCGGATTGATGTCATCCACGATGGTGCTGTTCGCCTTGTCGAACCCCTGATCGGTGAACGTGACGGTGTAGGCCCCATAGCCGGCCGAGGAGCCCGCTCGGGTCAAGGTCAGGGTCCAACTGTTTTGCAGTTCGCCCGTCGAGCCCGCGGCGACGGTCCCATCGGTGCTGAAGTACTTGGGAGAGGCCGCTTGGATGTCCAGCTTGGAGACCTGGTCGGCGTAGGTGGCCTCGCGAGCGTGATACCGCTCCTGGGCCGTGCGGACCGCCGAGAGATACGCGAACGCTTCCGACGCCTTCGAGCGTTCCACCGATTGCAGGAAGCGAGGCACGCCGAACGCAGCCAACACACCGATGATCACCACGACCACCGCCAACTCGACCAGCGTGAACCCCTTGCGTTGCTTCGCGAACGTCGCCGTCATGATGTGTTCCTCGAGAAGGTGCATTGGTCCCAACCGCCGACTTCCCCGCGCGGGCCCGCTCCCGCACAACCGGAGTGCGTGGACGCCGGCCGGAACTGGCGTGTCGCCGTTCAGAGGCCCGGGTCTCACGCGACCTGCGTCGGTCGATTGGAACTCACTTGCTCTGTCCAAGTGGTCTTTAGGTCGAGAAGCGCGCGGTGTCAAAGAAAGAAGCCCGGGCCAAGCGGCGATGCCGGGCAGTCCAGGTATGCCGCCACCACCGGATCGGGCCCCGCCTCACCGCCCTGGACGCGACGACCATTCGTCAAGTCCCCGCTCGATCAGGGACTCCAACACGTCGGCGGGAGGAAGGACGATCGTCTGGCCCGGGCGCAGTCCTCGAGCCGAAGGCGCGATATCGCGGTTCGCCGACCAAAGCGCCGGCCCCATGAGGGCCGAGCCGTAATGGGCCCGTGCTATGCTCGCGAAGTCCTCACCATACTGGACCGTATGCCGGTATCCCAGGACCGGCTGGACCTTGGTCAGAAGGCGAGGAGGACCATCCAGCTTGGTGTCGATCCGGGGCGTGCTAAAGCTCGCGGGCACGACCTCCGACTTCTTCTCCGCCTCCTTCTTGCCGAACGCTCCCCGGGCCTTCTCAACAAGGGCCCGACTGATGTCGCCGGGACGATAGCCGCGTTTGGACGATTCCAAAGGCCCTGGTCTCAGGGCCGCCCTGCCGTCAGCCTTGGCGACGCGATCGTCATACTCTACGGGCCAAGCCGGTTTCCTCGTATCGCGAGCCAACACGGTCGCCTTGGGCTTGACCTCGGGTTCGTTCGACGCGGGGGTCGATCGACCCAGGACCTCGGGCCGCCGTGCCGCGTCGCGACCTCCCAATACGGGCGGGACGGGAGTCAGTTCGGGCTGTCCCAAATAGCGGTTCGGGTCCACGGGTGCGTCGGAAGGGGTCGATCGCAGCCGCTCTCCCCAGCCCGGTCCGATCTCACCTGGGAGTTCAGGCAGACCTTCCAGCGAGACCGGCCGCGTGAGGTGCCCCACCCCGGGGCCCGGCATGGGTCCCGAGTTCGGCACACCGGAGAAACCGTTGGGCGCGATCCCGGGTTGAGGCGCCGGCAGACTGCCCCGTGTGATGATCCGCGGCGTGAGCAAGACCAGGAACTCGGTCTTCTGTGTGATCGAGGCCTGCTGTCGGAAGAGGGGTCCAAGGAAGGGAAGGCGACTGAGGCCGATCAAGCCGTCGCTATTGCCCGTATCGGTACTGTCGATGAGGCCGCCGATGACGACCGTGATCCCGTCCGGCACCAGAATGTTGGTCGTCAATTCCGATGTCCGCGCCTGCGGGACCCCCTTCAGGTCGATGTTGCCCGAACTCTTCTCAGGGTGGATCTCCATTCGGATCATCCCGTCCGACGCGATGAACGGACGGAGCGTCAGGAGCGTCCCCACGCTCAGGAACTGCACGGTTTGCAACGAATTCGTCAAGTTCGTGAACGTGTTCAAATAGCCCAGCCGTTGGCCTAGCTGGATTTCCGCGCGCTGCTTGTTCACGACGAGGATGCGCGGACTCGCCAGCACGTTGACCTTGCTGATCGTCTCCAGGTTCTTCACGAAGCCCGAGACGTTGTTGCTGATGAAGCCGAACTTCATCCCTTGGTCTTGTCCCAGATACCCGGAGACGAGCTGCCCGGGGCGCGGGGTCGAGATCGGTTCGACCGCCTTGGCGATCCCCGTGACGACCGCCGGCGTGAAACCGGCCGCAAGGTTCACGAGGTTCTGATTGCCGGCGGCGACCGCCAATCGGTCCAGGTTGTCGATGACCGAGAAGTTCACGCCCAGCGATTGGCTGTTGTCGAGCGAAACGCTCAAGATGACCGCTTCGATCAAGACCTGGAGCGGCTGGACGTCGAGCTGCCGGATGATCCCTTCGATGAAGGCCTTGTCGCGGCCGGCGGGCGGGTTGTCGAAGTCCCAGTCGATCGACATGACCAGATCAAGAACCGTGAGATTGCGCTGGGCGTCATGGTTGATTTTGGTCAGTTGATGTTCGGCCGCCTGTGTTTGCGCGCCCCCGAGCATCAGCAAGGCCGCAGCGGCGGTTGCGGTCAAGCGCCGAACACGTTGGGCGCCGAACCGCCGATCTTATATCCTTCAGAATGCGCCGCTTACTATGGCGGTGATTCGGACGAATGCATGGCGCGGGCCGCTTCCCGCGCCAAGGGAGCGCCAGGACAAATGGCCGTGAACACGGACCAGGGCGGCGAGGCGCCATCGCTTTTGGCCATGGCCGGCCGTCGGCTGGCAGGCCA
>CALLYK010000073.1 GCA_937858365.1 uncultured Isosphaeraceae bacterium
TGGGGCAAACAATCCCCCAAGGGCGGTCCCGCCACTTCGTCGTCGAATTCGGCCGACGTCGTCACGGTCCTGGGGAACCTGGACGTGATCGACCGCTGCGACCTGGCCTCGCTCCGCGAGGGCGTGCTCTCCAAAATGGAGCGCCACGTTGGCCACGAGGTCAAGAAGGGGGACCACATCGCCCTTTTGAACAGCGACGTGGCCCGCCTGAGTCGCGAGAAGGCCGAGGCGACGGCCCGAAACCGCGGTGAAGTGAACAAGGCGAAGGCCCAGCAGGAAGTGGCCATGACCATCTACGCGCGAAGCCTTCGACTCGCCGGAGAAGGGAAAGGCTTCATCTCCCGCGATCAGCTCGACAAGGAAAAGGCGGACGTCACCCTCGCCACCGCAATGATCGAGGTGGCCAACGACACGATCAAGGTCAACGAGAGTGAATTGGCCATCGCCGCGCAGATCGAGAAGGAACACGAGATCACGACCCCGATCAGCGGCATCATCGTGGAGGTGATGAAACACCCGGGCGAGCGCGTGGGGGCCAACGAGCCGGTCGTGAAGATCATCAACATCGACCGCCTCCGCTGGAGCGGCTACGTCCCCATTGAGGTCGCCTCGCGCCTGAAGGTGGGCGACAACGTGGAGGTCCGAGCCGAGATCAAAGACGCCGACCTGGAAGTCGAGAAAATGAGCCTGCCCGCCAAGATCACGTTCATCTCGCCCGACACTCAGGTGGTCAAGCAAACCGAAGTCCAAGTCCACGCGACCCTGGACAACCCCCGACCCAACGGCGAAGGCCCGCACCTGCTCCGCAACGGTCTAAAAGCCGTGATGACCATCCGCTTCGGCCGCCAACCCAACACCGTGGGCGCCCGCTGATCCCTTGAGAGCATCAGAGACATCACCACGGAGTCACGGAGGGACTGGAGAAGATCGGAGAGAACGACCCATGTACGCTCCCCCTCTTCTCCCGGTCCTCCGTGACGCCGTGGTGGAATTCTCGCGAACCCATAAGGCCCGAGCACGATGAGCGCCGACCCCTCCGTCCTCACACCCGCGTTGCCCTCGGGCCAGTCGGCCGAGCATTTGCAGGTCCGCTTGCGTCCCGACCTGGTGGTCCAACCCCAGTTTTATGAGGGGGTCACCCACTACGTCATCAAGGACCCGATCGGCCTGAAGTACTTCCGCTTCAAGCCCGAGGAGTACTTCCTGCTCCAACAGCTCGACGGCCGGCGACCCCTTCAGGAGGTCAAAAAGGCGTTCGAGCGCAAATATCGCCCCCAGACGATCGCCATCGACGACCTGATGCGCTTCGGCGCCCAGCTCCACGAGGCGGGCATCGCCCAGGTGGACACCCCCGACCAGGGCAAGGTCCTGATCCGCCGCCGACGCAAAAACACATGGAAGCGCTTCGGCAACTTCATGGCCAACATCCTTTATGTGAAGATCCCGGTCATCGACCCGGAAAAGCTCCTCACCTGGATGTATCCCTATTTCAAATGGATCTACACGAAGACGTTCATTTTCCTCAGCTCGATGCTGATGTTGTCGGCGATCATCCTGGTCATCAGCCAATGGCAAGACTTCCAGGCGAAGCTCCCCGAGTTCCAGAGCTTTTTCAACTGGCGGACGATCGTCGCCTTCTGGTGCAGCCTGGCGGTCGTCAAGGTCATCCACGAGTTCGGCCACGGCCTCACCGCCAAGCACTTCGGCGGCGAGGTCCACGAGATGGGAATGCTCTTCCTCGTCCTCACGCCGGCCCTTTATTGCGACGTGACCGATAGTTGGCTCCTCCCCAACAAATGGCACCGCATCTGGATCTCCGCGGCCGGGATCTATGTGGAATGCACCCTCGCCGCGATCGCGACCTGGATCTGGTTTTACACCGACCCGGGGCTCCTCAACAGCCTCATGATGGCCACGATGTTCATCTGCTCGGTGAACACGATCCTCTTCAACGCCAACCCCCTGCTCCGCTACGACGGCTATTACGTGATGGCCGACTGGCTCGAGGTCCCCAACCTGCGCATCAAGAGCACCCAGTTTTTCGGCTACCTCTTCCAAGAGAAGATCATGGGGCTGGAAATCCCGGTGCAAAACTACATGCCCCGCTCGCGCCGGTTCCTCTTCGTCACCTACGCCGTCGCCAGCTTCCTCTACCGCTGGGTGATCACCTTCAGCATCGTCTTCTTCCTGATCAACGTTTTGAAGCCGTACAAGTTGGAGTCGATCGGCTACATCCTGGCGGTCTGCTCCTTGATCCCCTTGGCGTTCATGCCGATCTACCAGATCATCAAGTTCCTGCGTACTCCCGGGAGGTTGCGAAAGATGAAAAAGGCGCGCACGGCCGGGTTCTTCGCCGGGGTCGCGGCGCTGATCACCGGGGTCCTCTTGATCCCGACCCCGCTGCGCGTTCAGGGCACGCTGGTGCTCGCGCCCGAGAAGCCGGCCCTCGTTTACGGCGAGACCCCAGGCCGCCTCGTCTCGCTGGAAGTCAAGGATGGAGACCCGGTCGAGGAAGGCCAGGTGATCGCGCGGCTCTCCAACCCCGAGCTTCAGCGGGAACGGATGGCCCGCCAGGAGGAACAGGCGGTCCACATGGCCTGGTTCGAGTCGCTCGACCACACCCAGTCGGCCGGCAATCGGGCCATGGCCCGCGTGCGTCAGGAACAGGGCGCCGACCTGGAAGAGGTCATTGATCGGATCAACGACCAGATCCGCGACCTGACCATCACCGCCCCCCGGAGCGGTGTGGCCATGAAGGTCCCCAAGCGCGAGACGATCGGCCAGCACCTCAAGCCCGGCAAGCCCTTCTGCGAGGTGGCCGACCCCCACAAACTCGAGGCCCGCTTGATCCTCGACCAGTCCGACGTGGACCTGATCCGCACCGATCGCCAAGCCTGGATCAAGATCTACGGCCTCAGTGAGACGACCTTCCACGGCAAGGTCTCCGAGATCTCCAAGCGCAACCGGGAACAGGTGCCGCCCGAACTCTCGCACCAGGCCGGCGGCGAGATCGCCACCAAGCCCGACCCCAAAGACCCGCAATCGGCCAAGCCCGTGACGGCCGTTTACGACGTCGTCATCCCGGTCGACAACCAAGACCTCCTCCTCCAAGCAGGCCTCCGCGGCTTCGCCAAGATCGACGGCGGCCACAGCAGCCTCGGCTGGTGGCTCTGGCGACTCATCACCAAGACCTTCCACTTCACCCTCTGAGTGAATTCGCCGACCCCGACAAGATGACGCGCCCGGTACGCCAAGGTAACATGGTCGGCGACTTTCAACCCTGGGACGCCCACCATGTTCAAGAACACCAGTCCGCGGCATATCCTGACGTTCGGCTTCGTTCTCGCGCTGGTCGCCCAGGAATGTTCAGCCCAAGGACCACCCGACCCCAAGGCCCTCATCGCGTCTCAGCGCGAGGCGATGGCCGCCTTCTCCAAGATGGACGGTATTTGGCGAGGCCCCGCCTGGACCCTCCGTCCGTCGGGAGAAAAACACCAGATCACGCAGACCGAGCGCATCGGGCCGTTTCTTGAAGGCTCGGTCAAAGTGATCGAAGGACGCGGTTACGAAGCCAACGGCGACCTGAGCTTCAACGCGTTCGGCACGATCTCCTACGACACCGCCACCAAGACCCTCCAGGACCAGCTCGTCCACAAAGACCTGCCCATGCTGAGCCGCATTGGCTTGCCCTTCCAGGCCGCGGTGATGAAGGGCCGGGGCAACTACCTCTGCAAGCTCAGGCACGAGCGCTTCACCGAGGAGCCCAACTTCGTCAGCAAGTCCGAAGCCCGGTTCTTC
>CALLYK010000074.1 GCA_937858365.1 uncultured Isosphaeraceae bacterium
TTGCCCTCGACCATCGCGGGCGCCGCGCGCGAGGCGGCCCTGAGGGGCCCCGCGATCTCGGACTCGGCGCGAAGGACCTCCGCGACTTCGTCGCGAAGCGAAGGGTCAGGCCCATCGAACAACTCAAGGCGAGACACGACCCATCGCGCCGCGCCGGCCGCCCAAGGTGGTCCCTCACGCGAAAGCGTACCGCGACGCAGTTGACCAAGTGCCTTTTGGATCGCGCCGACATAGGCCCGGGCCAGTGCTTCCGTATCGGTCGGCTCGGCCTTGACTAAAAGGTCATCGACGAGAAGGTCGGCGGGTTCGACCAAGGCCGGCGCTTCGGCGGCATCGAGAACGCGCGCGATCGCGAAGGGCCCTGGACCGGCCGGACTGAATTCGAGATGGGCGCGAAGTCCTTTGTAGGCCGCGAGGTCGTGCCGGACCCAGCGCCAGTGTTCGTCCCCCTTCGACTCGTGCAAGAGGGCCCCGTGCAATGGCCCAGCGATGAGAAGATGCGAATGCACATTGGCGTAAGCGCGGAGAGGCCCCTTCACAAGATACCAAAGCGTACCGCTTTTCACGACGAACTCGGGCGAACGGATCGTGAGACCGGAGCGGTCCCATTCCCCCAAACGACCGTGGTCGTGATGGTTGTCCGACGCGGTCCGCAACGACTCGAACATGGGGTCCCGATACGCCGCCGCTCTGTCGATGACTTCAAGGGCCGGTCGTTCGGGTGTGCCGCCGAATCGCAAGTCTCCCAGGCGCAAGGCACGCGGACCATACGCGGAACCATCGGGCCGCCAAGCACGCGGGTCTTCACCGAAATCGACCACCACGTTCTCGGGCGATTCGAGGTCCTTCACGCGCCTGCGGACCTCGTCGCGAAGGGCCTGAGCGTGGGCCGCGAAGCGCTCCGGGTCGCTGGAGTCGGGCTCTGCGACGAGCCGCGCGAAACCGTGGAGCGGATGGCGATGGTCACCGCGCGCGATGGCAACCTCTTCAAGCCAGCGCTCGACGCGCGCGGGGTCGAGCTTGCGACGACTCGCGACTTCCTGGATCAATCGGCCCCGTTCATGGTCGGGCCGCGCGAGCGCGGCCGATTGAAGAAGCTCGCCCGCGGCGGCGAGTAAGCGACCGACCTCACCGTTTTCGAGCCAACCGGCTCGCGTCGCCCGAGGCAAGAGGCGGGCCCGCGCTTCTTCACGCAGGGTCTCCAAACGCTGGGCGACCTCATGTTCGCGATCGCGTGTTTCGAATCGGACCTGGCGATACGAGCCGCCAACGAGGAAGCCGGTCAGCGCGTAATAATCGCGTTGAGAAATCGCGTCGAATTTATGATCATGACATCGAGCGCAAGCAATCGTCATTCCTAAAAATGTCTTGCCGAACACGTCCAGGCGATTGTCAATTCGGTCAGTCTCGTCCTGGCGAACGTCCACCGGCGAGTGGACCTCTTCACCCAGGAACCAGAAACCCGTTCCCAAGACCGACTCGTCAAACCCATGAAGCGCGTTGCGCCTTGGGTCCTCGAGCAAATCGCCGGCCAGGTGTTCGCGGACGAGACGGTCGTATGGCACGTCGTCGTTCCACGCCCTGATGACATAATCGCGATATTGATAAGCGTTGGGAATGACCGCGTCGAACTCATGACCGCGCGTTTCCGCGTATCGGACCAGGTCCAGCCAGTGCCTGGCCCAGCGCTCGCCGAAGTGGGGCGAGGCCAAGAGCCGATCGACGACCCTTTCATAGGCGTCGGTCCGTTCGTCGGCGAGAAACGCCTGGATTTCCTCGGCGGTGGGGGGCAAGCCGATCAGGTCGAACGTGAGGCGGCGGAGCAAGACGCCCCTATCGGCCCCCAGTGCTGGGTGCAGGCCGGTTTCCTCGAGTTTCGTCAGGACGAAGCGATCGATCGGCCCGCGCGGCCAGGTCGCGTCGCCAACCTCCGGCACGTTCGGGGCCGTCACGGGGCGCCAGACCCAGTGGGCCTCGCGACGCGCCTTCAGGTCGAACGCCTCAGTTGGGACCTTGGTGGGGGCGGACGCTTCCGGCCAGGGCAGGCCGCGTTCCACCCAGCGCTTGAGGACCTCGATCTCGCGGTCGTCGAGCATCGAGCGGGGCGGCATCTTGACGTCGCCCGCGTAGCCGATCGCGTCGACCAATAGGCTCTCGGCCACGTTCCCTGGTTCGACCGCCGGGCCCGAATCGCCCCCCTTGAGCACGGCTGCCTTGGAGTCGAGCCGAAGGCCCCCCTTCTGCTTCTCGGCCCCGTGACACGACTGGCAACGCCCGACCAGGACCGGACGGACGTCCTTCTCGAAGAACTCAATCGGGTCGTCATCAAGACCAAGGCAAGCGAGAAGGGCCAGCGCGATCATGTTTTGAACACCTCCTCGAGGGCCCGGCGCATCACGGCCGAGTCGGCATCAAGATCACTCCACAATTTGATGCCGATCACACCTTGATTAACGAGCATCCCCAGGCCGTCCAGGGCGACGCAACCGGCCTCCTCGGCGTCACGAATGAGGCGGGTGCGAGGCGGGTTGGGGATGACGTCGCAAACGATCAGGCCGGGTCGAAACGTGCTCACGTCCACAGGGACACGGGCATCAACATCAGGGAAAAGGCCGATGGAGGTCGCGTTGACGAGCAAGTCGACGTCGGCCGGGACCCGATAATTGTCCTTCCAGACGACCACGTCGGAGGCCGTGAACATGAGGGCGGCGTCGCTCACTTCGGCGATCTTGCCGAGTCTGCGCCCGACGATCGTGACGCGGGCGGCCTTCGCGATCGCGAGTTCGACGGCGATCGCGCGGGCCGCGCCGCCGGACCCGAGCACGACGCACCTCATCCCCTGCACGTCGCGAACGGCCTGGACCGACTGGACGAACCCCTTGCCGTCGGTGTTGTCGCCGATGAGTCGGCCGTCGCGGTTGACGACGCAATTGACGGCGCCGATCGCCTTGGCGGCCTTGCTTGGTTCGTCGAGGAATTGCAGGACTTCGATCTTATGAGGGATCGTGCAATTGAACCCGCGCCAGTTCATCGCGTGGGCCCCGCGGACGGCGTCGCCGAGTTGTTCGGGGCGGACCTCGACGGTCAAGTAGCGCCAGTCGAGGCCCAAGGAGGCGTAGGCCGCTTCCATCATCGCCTGGGTAGGGTTCTCGGCGACCGGAAAGCCGAAGCAGCCGGTGAGACCTTGCAAAAAGGAACGCGGCATGAGCACGACCCGCCCGGACGGTAAACGATCGACAAAATAACACTCTCTTTTTTGACTCGAGACCTCCGCGTCCGCTTCACGCCAGCACTTCCGTCACGACGTTCCCCGCCACGTCGGTGAGACGGAAGTCTCGGCCGTTGTAGCGGAACGTGAGCTTGGTGTGGTCGAGTCCCAACAGGTGCAGGATCGTCGCGTGCAGGTCGTTGACGCTCACTCGGCCGTCCACCGCCTTGAAGCCGATTTCGTCGGTCGCCCCGTGGTGGACGCCTCCCTTGGTCCCTCCGCCGAAGAACCAGGTCGTGAAGGCGTGCGGGTTGTGGTCGCGGCCGGTTGAGCCCTTTTGGGCGATCGGGAGGCGGCCGAACTCGCCGCAGCAGATCACCAGGGTCGAATCCATGAGGCCGCGCGATTTCAGGTCGGTCAGCAGGGCGGCGATAGGCTGGTCGGTCTCGAGCGCGAAGCCTCGATGGTTCTGTTCGATGTTCGAGTGGCCGTCCCAGCTTCGTTCGTTCTCCATCCCTCCGGAGTAGATCTGCACGAAGCGCACGCCTCGCTCGACCATGCGGCGGGCCATCAAGACTTGCTTGGCGAAGTGGGCGCACTTGGGATTGTCGAGGCCATAAAGGGCCTTCGTCGCGGCGCTCTCGCGTTGGACGTCCAGGGCCTCGGGCGCGGCCATTTGCATCCGATAGGCCAGTTCGAACGCCTCGATGCGCGCGGCGAGCGCCGCCTCGCCGGGGTGCTCGCTCTGGTGTTGGCGGTTCCATTTGCCGAGCAGGTCGAGTTGGGCGCGTTGCTGGGCGTCGGACATGGGGGCGAGTCGGTCGAGGTTGTCCATCGGGGCCCCTTGCGCGTTCAGCGCGGTCCCCTGGTAGATTCCCGGCAAGAAGCCGGCGCCCCAGTTCTGGGCGTGGCCCTTGGGCAAGCCGCGACCCAGCGTGTCGTACATCACCACGAAACCGGGCAAGTCTTGGCTTTCGGTCCCCAGACCGTAGGTCACCCAGGCACCCACGCATGGGAAGCCCATGCGGTTGAAACCTGTGTTGATTTGAAAAAGAGCCGGGGAGTGATTGTTTGTCTCGGTGAAACATCCGTGGAGGAACGCGAGATCATCCACATGGCGGGCGACGTGCGGGAAGATCTCCGAGACCCAGGCGCCGGACTGTCCGTGTTGGGCGAACTTGAAGGGGGAGCGCATCAGCGGACCCACCTGGTCCTTGAAGAACCCGGTGTTGGGGTCGAAGCCGGGCAGTTCCTTGCCGTCGGCCTTGGTCAGTTCCGGCTTGTAGTCCCAGGTGTCCACCTGGCTCTGACCGCCGTTCATGAAGAGCCAGATGACCGACTTCGCCTTCGCGGGGAAATGCGACGCGCGGCCGGCCAGCGGATTGAGGCGACGATCGGTCGGCGCGTCGGCGGCGAGTAGGCCCTGTTGGTCGAGCAGGTCCATCAGGGCCAACATGCCGACGCCGCTACCCGCCGTTCGCAGGAAGGTCCGACGATCGGGGAAGGTCGCGGCCGGCGCGGCGATCAGGTGGGGACGTTCAGGTGTCATGGCGGTCTCGATCGGAGAATCCCGAAAGTGAATGGCCTACTCAACGAACATGAACTCATTCAATCCCATGAGCACGAGACAGAAGTCGGCAAGCGCCGGTTCGACGTTGCCGTAAGCGGCCTTCTGGGCGTTGACGAAGGCCAGGGCGTCGGCCCGTTCCGATTCGGTCGGTCCTCGAGACAGGGCGATGCGATAGGCCGAGTCGATGGCCCCTTCCCGGGGCCCGCCGTCCTTGGGCATCAAGCGGCGGGCGAAGGCCGCGGCCCAGTCGCGCACCACGGGGCTGTTCATCAGGAGGAGCGATTGCGGCGCGACGGTCGTTTCTGATCGACTCGCCAGCGGGACGAGCGCATCCGGGGCGTCGAAGACGACCATCATCGGAATGAGCCGGCTTCGCTTCACGGTGAAGTAGATGCTGCGCCTGGTCATGCGTTCGTCGAGCGAGCCGGGGCCGTACATTCGGCGGTCGAGCTTGCCGCTCACGGCCAACATACTGTCGCGGATTGGTTCCGCTTCGAGACGTCGCCGCGCGAAGCGCCAGACGAGCGTGTTGTCCGGGTCGAGCTTCGCCTTCGCGTCGTTCACGGCGGACGATTGCTGATAGGCCGCGCTCAGCATCATCGCGCGATGAATGGGTTTGAGTTTCCAGCCGTTGTGGACCAATTCCACGGCCAGCCAGTCGAGCAGGTCGGGGTTGGAAGGGGCCTCGCCTTGCTTGCCGAAGTCGCTGGGGGTGGCCACGATGCCTCGACCGAAATGGTGTTGCCAGAGGCGATTGACGATCACGCGCGCGGACAAGGCGCCTGCGCCGCGGTCGATATCGGTGAGCCAGTTCGCCAGCGCGCGACGACGGTACGAGGTCCGCCAGTTGGCCGGCGCGACCTCTTTCCAATGGTCCTCTTCGCTCCCCATCAAGACTTGCAAGAACCCAGGGGCCGCCTCGTCGAGCTTTTGGTTGGGGTCGCCTCGTTTGAGGTAGTGGGTCTTCTCCAAGAAGTCGCCGCCTTGTGTGTGGAGCCGCACGGCTGGCAGGCCCTCGGTCGAGATCATCGCTTTGGCGACGGTCGCCTTGGGCTCGGTGCGCGCGTGGTCGTCGAGGGCCTTCTTGAGACTGCGCCACTCGGGGTCGATCGTCTTGTACCAGCCGAGGACGGCGGACGACTCCTCGGCCGTGCGCTGGGCGCTGGGTTTGTCAACCAGAGAGCGAACGCTCATGGGAATGCCGTCGCCGGCGATGCCGACAGGCAGGGGCGAGGACGTGGCCGATACGCGCACGCGGCCGATGTTGTGCTGGTCGTTGTTCTGGAAGTCGAGGGTGAACGTCAAGGTCGCACCGCCGTCGGGAAGGACGTCGGACAGCAGTTCGAACACAGCGGCGTGGTCCTTGCCGAATTCGGGATCAACGGCCCAGGCCGATTTCTTGTCGGGGTCGATCGTCGCGGCCACGGGGAGGCCCTTTTGCTCGAACGTGGCCTGCGCGTTCACGAGGGTCGCGTCGAAGTTCGTGCCGATCCCGTAACGCGGGCCGATCTTGAGGGCGACGTTCGTGAGCGCGAAGTTACCGTTCCCAGCGCGGCCGGGTCCTCCGCGCGGGAGCGATGGGTCGGTCAGCGCTTCGATGCGGACGGCCGTGATCTTGGGAAGGTCGCACGCGGCCGTGATCGTGTAGGTGTCGAACTTCTCGTTCTTCTCGGTAGCCAGGTAGGACCCGTCTCCTTGCTTGACGAACTTCGCGCCCCCCTTCGAGACGACCTTGGACGGTTCAAGCACGACCCATTCGGTGGTTTCGCGACGTTCGGTCCCCCGGCGCGCCTGCCATTTCTCGAAGCGATCGGCGAGTTGCTCGGCCTCGAAGCGGGCGAGCGATTCGACGTAGGGCCCGTGTTCCTTTTCGTATCGTTCGCGGGCCTTACGGTCTCCCTCGGGGTCGAGCTTGAGTTCCACCTCACTGCGCACGGTCGTCGTGAACGTGGAGAGGAGCCGGTAGTAGTCGGCCGAGGGGATCGGGTCGAACTTGTGGTCATGGCAGCGGGCGCAGCCGATCGTCAGACCGAGGAATGCCGTGCCGGTGGTGTTGAGCATGTCGTCGAGCTCGTCGTAGCGCTCCTTCTCGACTTGATTGGCCGTGATCTGCGTGCTGTGCGTGCCGGCCGCGAGGAAGCCGGTCGCCTTCAGGGCCAGGTTGTCGTTGGGCGCGAACTCATCACCGGCCAACTGCCATTTCACGAACGTGTCGTAAGGGAGGTCTCGGTTGAGGGCCTCAATGACGAAATCGCGGTAGTGGTAGGCGGTGGGTCGATCGTAGTCGTGCTCGAACCCGTGACTCTCGGCCCAGCGCGCGAGGTCCAGCCAATGACGCGCCCAGCGCTCGCCGTAATGGGGCGAGTCCAGAAGTCGGTCGACGAGTTTGGCGAAGGCTTCGGGGTCGGGGTCGTTCACGAAGCGATCCACGTCGGCCGGTTCGGGAGGCAAGCCGAGCAGGTCGAGATGGGCCCGGCGAATCAAGGTCCGACGATCGGCCGACGGGTTCGGTTCAACCCCCTTGTCCTTCAAGCCGCGCCGGAGGAACCGATCGATCGGACCCAGCGATTCGGCCCCTTCGACGCTGGGCGGCGCGACGACCCTAAGCGGCTGAAAGGCCCAATGCTCGCGGCCTGCTTGAATGTCGATCGTCTTCTTCTCGGCCGTCTTCGCGGGCCCGGTGCGCGGGTCGGGAGCACCTCGCTTCACCCAGTCCACCAGCACGTCGATGGTTGCTTCGGGCAGTTTGCCCTTGGGGGGCATTTGCATCGCGGGGTCTTCATATTTCACCGCTTCAATGATCAAACTATTCTCAGGGTCGCCCGGTTTGATCGCGGGGCCGGAGTCACCGCCCTTCATCCAGCCTTCCTTGGTGTCGAGGAGGAGGGAACCGCGCAGGCGTTTGGCATCCGCCGAGTGGCACGAGTAACAATGCTCGATCAGAACGGGGCGCACCTTGGACTCGAAGAAGTCAATGTCTTTCGGTTCCTGCCCGAGTGCGGCGGCCGGCGCGATCAGAACGAGGAGGGCGAACCAACGTGTGGCGGGAGGGTTCATGGGGCTACCCAGGGCGGGCGGGGCGGTGGAGCGGGGGCTGTCTCGACTATGGTCATTCTAGTCGAAGCGAAGGGGCCGTCGCCACGGGGCCCGACCCTCGGGTATAAAAGGGAACACCTGAAACGACCAAAAGCACGTACCGACGAGGCGAACCGATGGACTTGCTGACGTCCCTCAAGCAACACACGACCGTGGTGGCCGACACCGGCGACTTTCAAGCGATCGCCGAGCACAAACCCCAAGACGCGACGACGAACCCGTCGCTCTTGCTGCTCGCCGCTCAGATGCCACAATACGCGCACATCGTGACCAAGGCCCTGGACGCGGCGGCTGCCGAAGCGACCGGCAAGGACGCACGCGCGGCGGCCTTCATGGACCATCTTGGCGTCCTCTTCGGCCGCGAGATCTTGGGGATCATCCCGGGTCGCGTCTCGACGGAAGTGGACGCCCGACTCAGCTTCGACACCGAAGGGACGATCGAGAAGGCCCATCGCTTGATCGGCCTCTACGAAGCGGCCGGCATCGCGCGCGAGCGCGTCCTCATCAAGATCGCGAGCACCTGGGAGGGCATTCGCGCGGCGGCCAGTTTGGAAAAAGACGGCATCCACTGCAACCTCACGCTCCTGTTCAGCTTCGCCCAGGCAGTGGCCTGCGCCCAGGCGGGTGTGACCCTGATCTCCCCCTTCGTCGGCCGCATTTACGATTGGTACAAGAAAGAGCGCAAGGTAGATGACATCCCGGCCGATCAGGACCCGGGCGTAGCGTCGGTCACACGCATTTACAATTATTACAAAAATCACGGTTACAAGACTCAAGTGATGGGTGCCAGCTTCCGCAAGGTCGACCAGATCGTGCGCCTCGCCGGCTGCGACCTGCTCACAATCAGTCCCGACCTGCTGGAAAAGATGGCGGAGACGTCGGGGACGATGGCGCCCGTGCTCTCGGTTGAAGGAGCGAAAGCGGCGGTCGAGGCCAAGCTGGACCTCGATGAGAAGACGTTCCGCTGGATGCACAACGAGGACGCGATGGCCTCCGACAAGCTCGCTGAAGGGATCCGCAAGTTTTACGCCGACGGGCGCAAGCTCCAGCAGTATTCGGACTCGCTAGTCTCGGAGAAGGTCTAAAAGCCAGGGCCCGAAGTTCGCGTAATTGTCGAGGGACGTCCCCTTTCTCTCTTCCCGGGTTTGGCCTGGTCGCTCAGGAAACGTCCGCGGGGGGGACAACTCCGCAAGCGGCGCCGAGCAGGCCCTGCGTACCATCCATGACGACGATGCGCCGTCGCCGAATCGCCGACCATGACGTCGTCTCACGACGGGACACGACGTCCGATATGGACAAGGCTGGTTCGGGACTTCGCGAGAGTGCGGCAAAGCGATCAAGCGAAATGCCCTTCCCGGCGTGGAAGAGGGCCGCGAGCTTGACCGGTGGGAAGCCGTGGCAGGGTCGTCGTCCGCCGGGTTGGCCGAACAGGTTTTGCGATTCTCGCGTGTCCGACATCGGGACGATGGTCCATCAACGCGGAGGATGGAACGGGGCAATTTCCCGGGAAAGATGACCCAAGCCTTGCGGGACGCGACGTCGCTGAAGGCCCCTTGACCCGCGAGGCGACAAGCTTCAAATCTAGAAAGGACACTCGTCCCGGAGATGGCTTGAGACCCGACAGGGAACGACGATGAACGGCGTGACACGCATCCTCCGGGACGTCGAGCGGGGCGACCCGAAGGCCGCCGAGGAACTGGTCCCGCTGGTCTACCAAGAGTTGAAGCGCCTCGCGGCCAGGCGGCTCTCACGGGAGAGACCCGGTCAGACCCTCCAGGCCACGGCCCTGGTGCACGAGGCTTACCTCGGCCTCGTGGGCAGCGCACCCGACCAGCGATGGCAGGGCCGCACCCACTTCTTCGCCGCGGCGGCCGAGGCGATGCGGCACATCCTGATCAACCGCGCCCGAGACAAGGGCCGCCTGAAGCGCGGCGGCGGCGTGAGGCGGGTCGATCTGAACGAAGTCGAGATCGGGTACGAGACCGACGGCCTCGACCTGCTCTCTCTCGACGAGGCGCTAACCCGACTGGCCGCCGAGGAGCCCCAGTGCGCCCAACTCGTCAACCTCCGGTATTTCGCCGGCTTGACCCTGGAGGAGGCGGCCGAGGTCCTCGGCGTCTCCCGGCGGACCGCCGACCGCTACTGGGCCTACGCCCGCGCCTGGCTCCTCCATGCGCTGGAATCCGACGGCACGGGTAAGGCAAGTTGAGAGAGAATCGGGCGTCCCATGTCGCACCGCGCCCGCGGACGGTGCTTACGTCTTTGGAGACCGATACGAGGAGGGGCAGGATCGTGGACCGCCAATCCGCGCCGAGGAGCCCAATGGCGATCTTCAACGAGGCCCTCGACCTCGACTCGCCCGAAGATCGTGCCGCCTACTTCGACCAGGCTTGCAAGGGCGACGCGGCCTTGCGCGCGCGGGTGGAGGAGTTGCTAGCCGTCCACGCCCGGGCGAGCGACTTCCTCGAATGGCCCGCATCGCTCACGGGGCTTGGGCACGAAGTAGTGGGGCCCGCCGAGGCCGTCGGCACCTTGATCGGCCCCTATCGCCTGATGGAGCAGATCGGCGAGGGGGGCATGGGGATCGTCTACGTCGCCGAGCAACGCGAGCCGGTGCGCCGCAAGGTCGCCCTGAAGGTCATCAAGCCGGGGATGGACTCCCGGCAAGTGATAGCTCGGTTCGAGGCCGAGCGCCAGGCCCTGGCCATGATGGACCACCCCAATATCGCCAGGGTGTTCGACGGCGGCACGACCGAGAGCGGCCGGCCCTACTTCGTGATGGAGCTCGTTCGGGGGCTGCCCATCACCGAGTACTGCGACCGCGAGGGCCTGCCCATCCGCGAGCGCCTGGAGCTGTTCGCCCTGGTCTGCCGGGCCGTGCAGCACGCGCACCAGAAGGGCGTTATCCACCGCGACCTGAAACCCACCAACGTCCTCATAACGCTCCACGACGGCGTCCCGGTCCCCAAAGTGATCGACTTCGGCGTGGCCAAGGCCACCGGGCAAGGCCTGATCGACAAGACGCTCTACACCGGCCTCGCGCAGCTCGTCGGCACGCCGCTCTACATGAGCCCCGAGCAGGCCGAGATGTCCGGCCTAGACGTCGACACCCGATCCGACATCTACTCGCTCGGCGTGGTGCTCTACGAGCTCCTGACCGGCACGACGCCCTGCGACGCCGAGACCTTGAAGAAGGCCGCGTTCGACGAGATGCGGCGGATCATCCGCGAGCAGGAGCCGCAAAGGCCCAGCCTGCGCCTCAGCGTCCTGAGCGAGACGATGACGGAGGTCTCGGCGCGGCGTGGGTCCAACCCGAAGCGGCTCAACCGCGTGGTGCGCGGGGAACTGGACTGGATCGCCCTGAAGGCCCTGGAGAAGGACCGGAGGCGACGCTACGAAACGGCCAACGGCTTTGCCGACGACGTGATGAACTACCTGACCGACCGGCCGGTGAAGGCCTGCCCGCCCTCGGCGGGCTATCTGTTGTGGAAGTTCGCGCGCCGCAACCGAGGTACGCTCACGACCGCGGTGCTCATCTCCCTCGTCCTGATCAGCGGGGCCGCGGTGAGTCTTTGGCAGGCCGTCCGGGCGACGACGGCCGAACAGCGGACGGCCGAGGCCCTGACCGCGGTCCAGGACCAGCGGCGCCTGGTCGAGCGGCACCTCTTCGACGCGCGGCTCAACCAGGTCGCGCAGGTCCTCGACCGAGGACAGGTCGAGCGCGCCCAGGAGGTCCTCGAAGCGCTCCGGCCCGAACTGGGCGCGCTGGACCTCCGAGGTTTCGCCTGGAACTACCTCTACCGGCAGGCCAGGCGCGACATCGCGATGTTCCAGGGGCATCGCGCCGACATCTCCGCGATGGCCCTCTCCGACGACGGCCGCGTCCTGGTGTCGGGGGACGAGCACGGGGTCATCCTCGTCTGGGACGCCGCCGCCGGACCGATCCGGACGCAGTTGGAGGGCCATTCCCGACCGATCAGACTGCTCGCCATCTCGGGCGACGGCCTCCACCTCGTCTCGGTGGCTCGCGAGACAAACGGCCCGAACTCCCCAAACGAACTTCGTTCTTGGGACGTCGCCGCGGGGCGTCAAGTCGACGTCGCGGTCGTGGACACAATGATCCGCGAGGTCATGTTCACCCCCTCGGGCCGACGTCTCGTGATGGCCTCCGACTCGCATGGGGACGGAGTGCTCGACCTCGACCTCATCGACGTCGAGTCGGGCCTGGGCCGGCACGCCCCGCTCCGGAGTCAGCGTGTCCGCACGGCCAACGGCTTCGCCATGTCCGGCGCCCATATCGCCGCCATGCCGATCGATGGCCGACCCCTCACCGTCTTTGACGCCGAGTCACTCGAGGCCCTCTGGTCAACCTCGGGGGACGACCTCATCATGTCCTGGCCAATCCTATCGACCCATGGAGACTTGGAGGTCTTGACCGCCCACAATCGATTCGATGGCCGGCTTCAGGCTACGACCTGGCGGGCCGCGACGGGCCTCCGGATCGCGCACGGCCTCCTGGCCGACGGGGATGCAAGCGATTTCCTGGCCACCGACGGCGGTTTGCGGGTCGTCGGGCTGTACCCGCCCTCGACGATCCTCCTCAACGACCTGGCCCGCCGGCCCCGGCCCCCTCGACGCCTGGAGCTTCCCGAGCCGGAGACGCAGGTCCTCCAATGGACGGCCCTCTCTCGCCAAGGGTCGAAGCTCGCCGTCAGCACCCATCACGTGTCGGGGGGGCCGGGGCCGGTGACCGTCTGGGACACGAAGACCGGGCGGTCACTGGGCACTTACGCCGGCCGCCGGCATCGCACCTTGAAGCCACTCTTCGCGCCAGACGGCCAATCGCTGTATATCAGCGGCGGGAACAGCGTGCGGCGATGGCGGCTGGGGCCGACCGAGAAGGCCCCGCCCGACTTGCTCGCCGGCCATACCGACGAGGCATGGGCCGCGGCCTTCGCCCCCGACGGCCGAGTCCTCGCCACAGGAAGCGACGACACCGACGACCCCCAGACAATCAAACTCTGGGACCCCGCCACCGGGCGGCTGGTCCGGGGCTGGAACGCTGGGTCGGGCACGGTCGCGTCCCTGGCCTTCCACCCCGAAGGTAAAGTCCTCGCCTCGACGCACCTGGAGGCGGAGGGCACCCTCCGGCTCTGGGACGTCGCCACCGGTCAGGCCATCAAAACACTCGAAGGGCACCACGGGAAGGTCCGCACCGTCGCCTACGGCCCCGACGGCCGGTGGCTGGCCACAGGCGGAGACGACGGCACGATCCGGCTCCGAGAAGGTCGGTCCGGCCGGGCGGTCCGCACGCTCGCCGACCATGAAGGGAAAGTGCGTCAAGTGGCCTTTCGACCCGACGGCCGTGTCCTCGCCTCGGTGAGCAACGACGGCACCGTTCGGCTCTGGGACCTCGCGACGGACCAAAGAGGCCGCGTCATCACAATGGGGCCGGACCCTTTCGTGGCCGTCGCCTTCGCCCCCGACGGGGCCATGCTGGCGGCACTGGACGAGACCGGGATGGTCCATGTTTGGGACGCGGGCTCGGGGGAACTGCTCCGCCGATTCCACGACGAGGACGGGGCCGCGCGTTGCTTGGCGTTCGCGCCCGACGGCCGGACACTGGCGACTTCGGGCGCATCGCGGGCCATCCGGCTCTGGGACCCGGCGACCGGCCAGGACCAGCTTGCCCTGCGCGAACACGCGGGACCGGTCAATGCCTTGACCTTCTCGCCCAACGGCCGACTCCTCGTCTCGTGCGACCACACCGGCGCAGTGCGACTGTGGCGGGCCGACGACCCAACATCCGACGAGACGCGGGAGTGACCCGGTCCGTCGAAAGCCGGCATCCTCGGCCCGAGCTTAAGCCCATCGTAGTCCGCTCCCGCCGAGTGCCGTTCGGGGCGTTCCCTATTTCGAGTCCAGCCCCAACAACGCCGCGAAGGGGCGTAAGCAAGTCCCCCAATCGTGGCGCTCCTCGACGAACCGACGCGCGGCATGGCCCAGCCTTTCGCGACGCGGTTGGTCGTCCAGCAGCGTGGTGACGGTCCGCACCCAATTGTCCGGCTCCTCGGCCACTTCGACATGTTCGCCGGGGACCGCCGCGATCCCTTCCAAGGCGCCCGGAGAAGTCACCACCGCCCGGCCCATCGCCATCGCTTCCAACACCTTGTTTTGCACGCCGCGCGCGATCCGCAAGGGCACCACCGCCACGGCCGCGCGCTCGACGTAAGGCCGGACGTCGGGCACCTGACCCACCACCTCGATACCTTCGATCCCACTCAGCTTGCGCACCGCGGCGACCGGCTTGCGCCCCACCAGCACGAGTTTCGCGCCGGGACGAAGACGGCGGACTTTCGTCCAGACCGCCGAGGCGAACCAGCACGCACCGTCCACGTTCGGTCGATAATCGAGGGCCCCGACGAAGACGCAGTTCGCGCCGCGGCCCGGGGCCGATCGCGCTTGAAAGTAGTCCAGGTCTACGCCATTGGTGATCGCGACCACGGGCCCTTGGCCGCATGATCGGCGGTAAAGCTCCGCTTCGCTCTCACTCACGAGAGTCAAGGCGTGCGCCCACTTCGCGAGGTCGCGTTCCAGACCCCGCAATCGGGCCCCTTCAAGGCGATAGAACCAAGACCTCGGCCCGCGACTCGCTTGGGCGTAGTCCAACCATTTCTGACTATCCAGGTCCACAAGGTCCACGACCACGGGCACGCCCGCCTTCGCGGTCCCTTCCAAGTAGGGGGCCAAACTCGACGCCGACGCCAGCGCCGAGTGAAAGCGCCGCTCATGCGACCAACTCGACATGACGTCGATCAGACGGCGGTCATGAAAGGCCCCCACCGACGCCGTGCCGCCGCGGAGGAGCGACGTGACCGCGTGCCGAAGCCGTGTCGGCGACGATACGGGAATGGTGGCGACCCGGGCGCAGAGTCCTTCGAGGACCTCTCTCGTCTCCTGGCCCACGTCTTCATCGGCGAAGCATGCGAGATGGACACGCGAGCGCCTTGAAAGCATGCGCAAAATATGATACGTGCGGATACGGTCGCCGCGATCGGGAGGATGCGGGACTCGATGCGTCAGCATCAAGATGTCGGGAAGCGTCTTCGTACTCGTGTTCATTGGGCCGTGAAGCCGCCGTCGATCATGAGCACGGCCCCGGTGAGGAACTTTGCGTGGTCGGACGCGAGGAAGACGTAGAAGCGGGCGATTTCCTCGGCCGACGCGATCCGGCCGATCGGATGCGCGACCATCAGGCTGTTCAGGAACCCATCAGGGTCGCCCGATTGCTCCGCCGCCCGGCGCAAGAGGGGCGTGTCGACCGTGCCCGGACAGACGGCGTTGGAACGGATGCCGTCGCGCGCGTATTCGATCGCCATCTGCCGCGTGATCTGGATGACCGCCCCTTTGGAAGGGCCGTAGACCCCCTGCCCCGGAATGCCCACCACCGACGAGATGGAACCCGTGTTGAGGAAGAGGCCGCCACCTTGCTTTTTCATGATCGGCACCACAGCGCGGGCCGACCAGTAGAGCGCCTTCACATTCACGGCCATCACGCGGTCCCACTCTTCGGGCAGCGTGTCGGCGATCGTCTTGACGAGGGGCACGGCCGCGTTGTTCACCATCACGTCGATCCGACCGAACGACTCCATCGCCCCCTTGGCGAACCGCTCGGCCGTCTCTCCCAAGGCCACGTCGCCCATGATCGGCAGGAGATTGCCTTTCTCCGAGTCGGGCCATTCCGCGAGCGCGCGGGTCATATCCAGGTCCACGGCGACCACCCTCGCGCCGGCCTCCAGGTAGAGGCGGACGATCGCATCGCCAATCCCCGAACCCGCACCCGTCACGATCGCCACTTTTCCCGATAGGTCCATCACGGCCTCCCCATGATACCATCGATCAAGCGTTCAGCAGGTTGGGTCGCTTCTTGTGCCATTCCGTGGCCCTCTCAAACGCGGCGCCGATGCGCAAGAGTGTTGCCTCCTCCCAGGGCCTCCCGACCAATTGCATGCCGATCGGCAGGCCGCCTTTGGTCAATCCGGCCGGGAGGACCAGGGCCGGTTGTCCCGTCAGGTTGAAGGGACAAGTCAGGTCGAGAAAGGCGCGCACAAGAGGAACGTCATTCCCGGCGAGGCGCGTGCTGGTGTCGCCGATCGCCGGCGCGCCGATCGGACTGGCCGGCGTCACGAGCGCATCGAACCCCTTCCAGAGTTGGCGGTATTCGGCGATCGTCTGAAGCCTCGCTTGGCGGCCCGCGAGGTACTGCGCGCTCGTCAGGAAGAGGCCCGCTTGCAAGAGCGGTCGCACGTCGTCGCTCAACTCGCCGCCACGCTGACGCACCATCGTTTCGTGCGCCGCGGACGCCTCGCTGAAGAGCACGACGCGATGAGCGCCGATCGCCGCGTCGATCGGTGGGAAGCGCACGTCCACGAGGGTCGCGCCGCGCTCTTTGAGCACGCCAAAGGCCTCTTGCATGGCGGCGCCCACTTCCGGGTCGACTGCCGCGAGGAAGCGATCGTGGGGGATGCCCACGCGCAGGCCCTTCAGGTCGCCTTCGAGGTCCGCCGCGAAGTCGGGGACCGGGCCCTGGCGCGTGGTCGGGTCTTTGGGGTCGTGACCGGCCATCACGTTGAGCATCCGCGCCGCATCGGCCACCGTGCGCGTCATCGGGCCGACCGTGTCGAGCGACCAGCTCAGGGGCACACCGCCGGATCGGCTGACCCTGCCATAAGTCACCTTCAGACCAACGACGCCGCAGAGCCCGGCCGGCTGGCGAATCGAGCCGCCCGTGTCACCGCCGACGGCCCCCAGCGCCATGCCCGTCGCGAGTGCCGCCGCGTTGCCGCCGCTGCTTCCTCCCGGAACTCGGGACGTGTCCCAGGGGTTAAGGCAGTCTCCATAATGAGGGTTGCGATTGGTGAAGCCATAAGCGAACTCATGAAGCGACGCCTTGCCGATTACGATCGCGCCGGCCTTGGCGAGCCGCTCGACGACGCTCGCGTCCTCCCTAGGCACGAAGTCGGCGAGGACCTTCGACCCGGCCGTCGTTCGGACACCCTTGGTCCAAAAGCTATCTTTGATGACGATCGGCACGCCCAACAAGGGCAGGCGCGGGAGGCTGCCCGAGACGACATCCTGATCAATCGCCGCGGCGCGGTCCAGCGCTTGTTGGTCCATGACCGTGATCAGGGCGCGGACCTTCCCGTTGAGTTGCCGAACACGTTCCAAGGCCGACGTCGTGATCTCAACGGCCGAGCGCTCGCGACGGGTGATCGACTTCACCACGTCGGCCATCGAAAGGGTCGTGAGGTCGATCATCGCGACCACTCCTCCATGAAGGGCAAGATGTCGGGTTCGTGGCCACCACGCGCCTCGGCCGGCACGCACGCCGCGATTTCGGTGAGAAGGCCCTTCAGCGTTTCCGCCAGGATGGCGGCCTGATCGGCGGGGAGTTTCAAACCAACGACGTCCTCGGCCATCCGGCGCACGGTTTCGGGAGTCATGGGCGACAAGCGAACATCATCCATCGAATGGGCCCCCCAAGGAGTGACACGACGCCAATCTGCCCGAGCGAGCATCGCTTTGCAATGCCCTGGAGGCGGCCCCTTCCCGCTCGTTGGACATTCCGTACAATCAGGGCCGTTTGAATCGGTCTCACGTGAGGCGCTGACCGCGATGCTCGAACTCATGCTCACGCTTCTGTTGCTGGGCCAACGGCCCGAGGGGGCCTTCCCGGAGCCATACGACTCGGAACCGGGCAACCTCACGCCGATGTCGCCCGAGCGGGCCGTCCAGGCGTTTCGCCTGCCTCGCGCCTTTCGCGCGACCGTCTTCGCCGCGGAACCGGACGTCCGCAACCCGATCGCCTGCGCCTGGGACCCACGCGGCCGGCTCTGGGTCGCCGAGAACTACACGTACGCGGAACGCGCCAAGAAGTTTGATTTGACCCTGCGCGATCGCGTAATCATTTTCGAAGACGCCGACGGCGACGGCGTCCACGATCGACGAATCGTCTTCACCGAAGACGTTCAGCGCCTCACGAGTGTGGAAGTGGGTCGCGGCGGCGTTTGGCTCATGTGTCCGCCTCAACTCTTGTTCATATCCGACGGCGACGGCGACGACCAGCCCGACGGCCCCGCGGAAGTGGTGCTCGACGGATTCACGGTCCCCGCGGAGAACTACCACAACTTCGCCAATGGCCTGCGCTGGGGGCCCGACGGCTGGCTATACGGCCGTTGCGGGGCCTCTTCGCCGGGAGAGATCGGCGCGCCGGGCACCCCCGAAAACCAGCGCGTTCCCTTGCGAGGGGGCCTCTGGCGCTATCATCCGGGACGCAAGGTCTTCGAGGCCCTCACGCACGGCACGACCAACCCGTGGGGCCACGACTGGGACGAGCGGGGCGAGGCGTTCTTTATCAACACGGTCAACGGCCACCTCTGGCACGCGGTCGCCGGGATGCACCTGGTTCGCCCGCACACGATCGACCCGAACCCACACGCTTACGAGATGATCGACCAGCACGCCGACCACTGGCACTGGGACACGGCGAAGGACTGGTCCGACTCCCGGAACACGTCTCCCGAACACGATCGGCGCGGCGGCGGCCACGCCCACAGCGGCATGATGATCTACCTCGGCGACAACTGGACGCCTGATTTTCAAGGCAAGTTGATGACCTGGAACCTCCACGGCCGGCGCATGAACGTCGATCGCCTGGAGCGGTCCGGTTCCGGCTTCGTCGGCAAGCACGAGCCCGACCCGATCTACTCCGACGACCCCTGGTTTCGCGGCATCGAACTGACCTACGGCCCCGGAGGCGACGTCTTCGTGCTCGATTGGAGCGACACGGGGGAATGTCACGAGAACACGGGGGTCCATCGCAATTCCGGACGGATCTATCGCGTCCGTCGCGGCGACCTGCGTCCGCCAGCGATGGAGCGTTTAGACGAAACAAGCGGCAACGTGCTGGTAAACGAAGTCGCCGGCAAGAAGGAGTGGGTCGCGCGGATGGCTCGCCATGTCCTGGCCGACCGACGCGGCGAGGGCGTCGATGATCGCTACTGGAGCTGGCTCGCGGGCCGAGCCGTGAACGACGGGAACGACGTGGTCCGTCTCCGCGCACTCTGGCTAATGCACGCGACGGGCCGGTCGGACCGCGCCTTGCTCGTCTCGCGACTCAGCGATCCTCATGAATCGGTCAGGGCCTGGGCGATTCGGCTCTTGACCGATGACCGAACGCTCGACGACGTGTACGGCAGGCGTCCGAAGGACGAAACGCCAATCGCTGCGGACCTGCTCGATCGGTTCGTGAGCATGGCGGCATTGGACAAGTCGGGTCTGGTCCGCCTGGTCCTGGCGTCAACCCTCCAACGCTTGCCTTGGTCGCAACGAGGGGCCCTGGCCGCGGCCCTCTCCCGCCGCATCGAAGACGCGGCCGATCACAACCTCCCGCTCATGGTCTGGTACGGCTTGATGCCGGTCGCGGAGGGCGACCCGAGCGCCCTCGCGAAACTGGCGGCCGAATGCGAGCTGCCCACGACGCGACGCCTCGCCACGCGTCGGCTCGCGGAGGAGATCGAGAAGCGCCCGGCGCCGATGGACGCCCTGCTCTCACTGGCGAGCCGGCGGCCGGTCCCCCTTCAGCGCGACGTCTTGACCGGCATCGCCGAAGGACTGAAGGGGCGGCGCAAGGTCGCGAGGCCCGACGCCTGGGACACCTTCGCGAAGACGCTCTCTCAGTCGGACGACACGGCCCTTCGTGACCGGATTCGGGAGTTGTCGGTGGTCTTCGGCGACGGCCGGGCACTCGACGAGGTCCGCGAACTCGCGCTCGACGACAAAGCTGATATTGAGTCACGGCGCGCGGCCTTGGAATCGCTCATCGAAGCGCGACCCGAGGACCTGCGCGCGGTCTGCGAGCGATTGCTTAAGGTTAGGTTCCTGAACAAGACGGCCGTGCGCGGACTGGCCCTTTTCGACGACCCGGGCATCGGCAAGGCGCTGGCCGACAACTACCGCACGTTCCATCCTTCGGAACGCTCGGCGGTGCTGGACACGCTCGTCTCGCGCGTCACGTTCGCGAAGGCCCTCATGGACGGCATCGCGGCGGGCAAGGTCCCGCGTGACGACGTGGGGGCCTTCCGGGCCCGTCAGGTCCGCAGTTTGAACGACCCATCACTCAACACCAGGCTGAGCGAAGCTTGGGGAGAACTCCGCGATTCCGACGCCGATCGTCGGGCCTTGATCGCGGGTTGGAAGACCAAGCTCACGCCCGCAGCGCTTGAATCGGCCGGCAAATCGCGAGGTCGCGCCATCTTCGACAAGGTCTGTGCTTCGTGCCACACCCTCTACGGTCAAGGCAAGGAGGTGGGGCCGGACCTCACGGGCTCGGGCCGCGAGGACCTCGATTACCTCTTGGAGAACATCCTGGACCCGTCCGCGGTGGTGACGGCCGACTATCGGATGGTCGTGGTCGCGACCGACGATGGCCGGGTCCTAAACGGCATCGTCAAGGCCCGGAACGACCGCACACTCACCCTTCAAACCCAGAACGAGTCGATCACACTGGAACGCAAGGCGATCGAGGAGGAACGCCCCTCGACCGCCTCGTTGATGCCCGACGGCTTACTCAAAGACCTCAGCGACGAAGAGGTCCGTGACCTCTTCGCTTACCTCCGACACAAGACGCAGGTCCCGTTGCCGAAGCCTTGACCTTTCGACGGTTCAATCAAGGCCGGCCGCGTCGACCGCCTTCTTACGCAGGCGTTCGGGCTGGTCGACCGGCACGACCTCAATCAACTCGTTCGTCTGTCCGGGTCGCTTGCGCAGCTCGAAACCGTCGTAGAGCTCGCCGACCGCGGTACGGGCCTCGTAACGCAAGCGACCGCCTTCGACCTTGATGATCTGGTAGAGCTGCGTGTCCTCGGCGGCCCGTTTCATCCAATCGTTCCGATTGAGGTCGTACATCTTCGGGCCGCTCACCGAGACGACATAAACCGTAGCGCCGTCGTTGACGCGAGCCCGGACGCCGGTCCCCACGTTTTCGTAGGCCCGCAAGCCGCTGCGCGCGTAGGTGTGGTCGTGCCCCGTAAGGACGAGGTCCACCTTGTATTTGTCGAAGATCGGCTGCCAAAGGTCGCGCAGCTTGGGGTTATCACGGCCCTTGGCCGACGAGTAGATCGGGTGGTGGAACGTGGCGATGGTCCACGTGTTGGGGTTGCCAGTGAGGACTTGTTCGAGCCAGACCGCCTGCTCTTCCAAGCGCTCGTTCGAGTTGAGGGAGATGATGCGGGCCCCTTGGTAATCGAGGTAGTAGGCCGTCTCTTCAAGGCCCTTCGGGCCGTTTTCGGGCAGGGTAAACTGGGGCCGCCAGTGTTTCGACAGGACGGTCTTCGCGCCTTCAAGAGAGCCGGGGGGACGTTCGTACTCGTGGTTCCCGGGCGAGGGGACGCTCGATCTGAGCGCCTTCCTGCTGGGCGAAGACCGCTATGCCCTGCCCGTCACCGATTCAGCCGGCGTGCTGCTTGGCATCGTCACGATTGACGACCTGATTGACATCGCCGAAGCCGAAGCCACCGAAGACATTCAAAAGCTCGGCGGTTTGGAAGCGCTGGACGAACCGTACATGCAAATCAGCCTGTTGCGCATGGTACGCAAACGCGCGGGCTGGCTGGTCATTCTGTTTCTGAGCGAAATGCTGACGGCGACGGCGATGGGCTTTTTTGAAGACGAAATCAAACGCGCTGTGGTGCTCGCGCTCTTCGTGCCGCTGATTATTTCAAGCGGTGGCAATTCGGGTTCGCAAGCCGCCTCGCTGGTGA
>CALLYK010000075.1 GCA_937858365.1 uncultured Isosphaeraceae bacterium
CGTGGTGCCGATCGGGGTGATCGTCGTGATCGTCGCCCTGGCCTGGCTCGCGGTCGCCCGCGCGGTCCGCGAACACCGACCCTTGGAGGCCGACCTGGTCCTCTCTCGGATCGTCCAGAAGGCCGAAGCGCCGCCAGCCGAAAACGACGCTCGGGCCTGGCACCTGGCCGCGCGGGCCGAGGCCCTCGCCTTGCTGGACCGCCCCGGCGAATCGCTCACCGCGTATCGCGAGGCCGTGGACGCGGCCCCAGAAGGGACCTCGCGCCGCGCCTTGCGTTATAACCTGGCGGAAGTCGCCAACCGGCTGGGCGAAGTGGACGCCGCCCGCGAGGCCCTGGCGCCCGCCCGAGGTGAAGCGTTCTCCGACCCGGTCGGCCGTCGCGCCCTACGCCTTCTGGCCGAGATCGATCGCGACCGCCGCCGCGCGGCGCCCTCGGGTCTCGGGGTCGCCTCGAATCGCTAAAGACGCCCCTCCACGGAAGATCAAGACATGGCGAGCCTGACATCCAGTAACACCCCACAGCACGGCGACACGCCGCCCCTGCTCGCCTGGCTTCGCGCCCTGACGGCACGACCCGAGGGCCGCCTCCAACTGGGAGGCGCGGCAATTTGCCTCACCCTCCTGGGCCTGATTTTCTGGACCAATCTGCGCCATCTCGTTCATGTCTGGATGACCGACGAGAATTACAGTCATGGGTTCCTCGTCCCGCTGATTAGCCTCTATTTCGCCAATGAGGCCGCCCGACGCGGCCCCGTGGCCCTGCGCGCGGGCGTCGTGCCGGGTTTGGCCTTGCTCTTCCTGGCGATCTGCGGGCGGATCCTGGCGACCCTCGTGCCCATCGGCGTCGTGGCCGACGGCGCCTTGCTTGTCGGCCTGGTCGGACTCTTCACGCTCTTGCTGGGCACCGACGCGCTCCGACGTCACGCCTTCCCGCTCGCCTTTCTCGTCTTCATGGTGCCATTGCCGACGGCCCTCTATTCGATGATCGCGTCCCCCTTGCAGATGATGGTCAGCCAGGTGGCCTCGGCCCTACTGAACGCGATGAGCATCCCCGTGCTGCGCGAGGGAAACACGATGACCCTCCCGGGAGACGTCCGCCTCTTCGTGGCCGAGGCCTGCAGCGGGATGAGGCAACTGACCGGCTTCCTGGCCCTCACCACCGCCGTGGCCTTCCTGTCGCCGCGCCCGGCTTGGTATCGGGTCTTGGTGGTGGTCTCGTCCGTGCCGATCGCCCTGGCGGCGAACCTGGCCCGCGTGACCCTCACCGGCTGGATCATGTACCAGGACCCGCGTTACGCCGTGGGGACCTATCACACGGTCGAGGGCCTCTTAATGATGGGCGTGGGCCTCGCCTTGCTCGCGGCCTTCTGCCGGGGACTCGACTTGGTGTGCGGCCTTTTCACCACGTCCACGCCCAAAGAGGCGGCCCGACCACTCGCCGTGCCGCGCTCCTTGGCGGGCCGCGAACCGGCCGTGTCTTGATGGGACCGAGACCATTCGCGAGCGACCCCCAAGGAGGACCGGCATGAGTCCCCATCGACGCATTCTCTTGGCGACGATCGTCCTGGCCGTGGGCCTCGGGGCCGAGACCGCGATGGAGGCGGCCGTCGGCCTGGAACGTCTCCCGCTCCACAACCGTCTCAACTCGATCCCCCTGCGTTTGGGTGTTTGGGAAGGCTCGGACGTGACCGTGGACCCCCGGGTCCTGACCGAATCGGGCGCCGACGATTACGTGAACCGCGAATATGTCGACCCACGCGACCCGCGCCGGCGGATGATGCTCTGGATCAACTACTCGACGCAGGGATACAACTTGTGTCACTCTCCGGAGGTCTGCTTGCCCTCGGGGGGCTTCACCAAGATAGACGCCCGAGAACTCCGCCTGGGCGAAATGACCATCAGCCGCCTGGGATACGCCCGCGGAGAGGTGGTCCAGCGGATCGGATTTTGGTACTACATCTTTGGTGAAGGGGCCGTCGAGAAGTACCTCCGCAACCTCCCCATCACGAGCCGAAGCAGTCACGGCCGGGCCACGCGCGGGTCGAGCCTCACCGTCGAAGTCTTCTGCCCCGACGAGGCCGACCACGACGGCGAGGCCCTCGCCGACTTCATCGGCGCCCTGCGACCCGCCCTGGAAGGCCTCTTGCCCACCGAACGGGCCCAATATCACTTGCCCTGATTCGCGCCGGGGCCATCGAGACATCAGCTTATGACGAAGAACGCCCTCATCACCGGCATCACCGGCCAAGACGGCAGCTACCTGGCCGAGTTTCTGTTGGGCAAGCCCGATTATGTGGTCCACGGCCTCGTCCGCCGCTCCAGTACGTTGAACCGCCAACGGATCGACCCGATCACGCGGGACCCGGCCAACCGCGACCGCTTCCGTCTCCACTACGCCGACCTGGCCGACGCCTCCAGCCTCTCCATGCTGATGGAGGAACTCAAGCCCGACGAGGTCTACAACCTCGGCGCCCAAAGCCACGTGCGCGTCTCGTTCGACCAACCCCTCTATACGGCCGATGTCGTCGGTTCGGGCGCGCTCCGGGTCCTCGAAGCGGTCCGACACCTCGCGCGCTCCAAGGCCGTGAAGTTCTACCAGGCCAGCAGCTCCGAGATGTTCGGCGCCGCATCGCCGCCCCAGACGATGGAGACCCCCTTCCACCCGCGCAGCCCGTATGCCTGCGCCAAGCTCTACGCCCACTGGCAAACGATCAACTACCGCGAATCCTACGACATGTTCGCATGTTCGGGCATCCTTTTTAATCATGAAAGCCCTCGTCGGGGCGAGTCGTTCGTCACGCGCAAGATCACGCTGGGGGCCACGCGCATCAAGGAGGGCCTTCAGAAGAAACTGGTGATGGGCAACCTCGAAGCCAAGCGCGATTGGGGCTTCGCCGGCGACTATGTCGAAGCCATGTGGATGATGCTCCAGCAACCCAAACCCGACGACTACATCGTCGCGATGGGCGAGACCCATTCGGTCCGCGACTTCCTCGAACTGACCTTCGGCATGTTGGACATGGACTACAACGACTTCGTCGATTTCGACCCCCGCTACACGCGCCCCGCCGAGGTGGACGTGCTCCTGGGCGACCCCACGAAGGCCCGCGAACAACTCGGCTGGAAGCCGCGCGTCGATTTCCGGGGGCTGGTCCAGATGATGGTCGAGCACGACCTGGAACTCGCCCGCCGCGAGAAGTTCGCCCTGGGTTATCGGGCCGTTTGAAGGAGCCGTCCCATGTCGCGCCCGGCCCGCGTGGCGATCATCGGTCTCGACTGCGCGGAGCCGAGTCTCGTCTTCGACCGCTTCGCCCATCGCCTGCCCAACCTGAGCGCGCTCCGCGAGCGCGGCGTTTGGGGCAAGCTCCGCAGTTGCGAACCGCCGATCACCGTGCCGGCCTGGATGTCGATGATGTCCGGCAAGGACCCGGGCCGCCTCGGCTATTACGGCTTCCGCAATCGGGCCGATCGCTCGTATGAGAAGATGACGACGGCCACGTCGCTCGCCGTGAAAGAGCCCCTGCTCTGGGACTTCCTAGGCAAGGCGGGAAAGCGAGCCATCCTCATCGGCGTCCCGCAAACGTATCCGCCTCGGCCCGTGAACGGCCTGATGGTGACCGACTTCCTCACGCCGTCGATCGAATCCAACTACACGTTCCCGCCCGAACTCAAGGCGGAAATCGCCGCGCTGCCGGACGTCCACCCCTACGAGTTCGACGTCAGCGACTTCCGCGCGAACGACAAGGCGAAAATCCGCGACGCCATCACGCGCATGACCGACAAGCGGTTCGCACTGGCCCGACACCTCGTTTCGACCCGCCCCTGGGACTTCTTCATGATGGTCGAGATGGGGACCGACCGCGTGCATCACGCCTTCTGGCAATACATGGACCCCACGCACCATCGTTACACCGCCGGCAACCCGTTCGAGTCGGTCATCGAAGACTATTATGTTCATGTCGATCGCAAGGTCGGCGAATTGCTGGAGGTCTTGCCCGAGGAGACGCACGTCTTCGTTGTCTCCGACCACGGCGCTCAATGTATGGAAGGGGGGATCGCGCTGAACCAGTGGCTCGTGGAAAAGGGCTACCTCGTCCTCCACGACCAACCGTCCGTGCCCACGCGCCTGGAGGCCCTCAAGGTCGATTGGGCCAAGACCACGGCCTGGGGCGCTGGGGGCTATTACGGCCGACTCTTCCTCAACGTCCAGGGACGCGAGCCGCAAGGACTCATCCCGGCGGCCGAGTACGAGTCCACGCGCGACCGCCTCGTCGCCGAACTCGAAGCGCTCGGCGACCCGGAGGGCAAGCCGATCGGCACGCGGGTCCACAAGCCCGAGGACCTCTACCGCGAAGTCCGAGGCGCGGCCCCGCCCGACTTGTTCGTCTATTTCGGCAACCTTCGCTGGCGGTCGGTGGGCACGATCGGCGGCCCCGTGCATACGTTCGAGAACGACACCGGTCCCGACGACGCCAACCACGCGCCGGAAGGGATGTTGATCGCGGTCGGGCCGGACATTGGGCCGAAAGGGCCGGTCGGCGGGATGCAGCTCATGGACATCACGCCGACCGTCTTGCGACTCATGGGGCAAAGCGTGCCCGAGGACATGCAAGGCCGCGTGATCGAGACGATCGCGGCCCATTAGTCGAAGTCATGGCTCCAAGTTGACGACCTCGCCGCCGTTGCGCGTGATCATGGCCTCCAAGGTGATTGGGTCCATGTCGGTTTTGAGGAACCGCACCGCGCCATCGGCCATCAGGGCGTTTTCTCCCCCTGGATGTTTGGACCCGACCGGTGGCGGCGGCCCCTTGGGCGTGAACGGCATGTCGTCGGGCTTGGTCCACTCGACCGGGTTGGCCGCCTCGCAAACGAGCAGCGTGTTCGACGTGCCGTCCATGATCGTCATGAGCCCCACACCGATCGTGGGCCCGCCGCGCTGGGCCTTGCTCACGGCCGGGTCCATGATCGCGCCCGGGCCGACGAACGCCTGATAGCGCGTTAGGCCCGCCGCGATCTCACCGGGCGGGTCGTCGGGACAGGCGTAGGTCCGCGGCATCAGCGGAATGAGCGCCTTGTTGTGGGGGCTGTCCCAGGGCTCATCCAGGTGGAACTGGCGATAGAGGGCGTCTTGCTCGATGTAAGGCAAGATCGCCACGCGCCAGCTTAGAAGAGGTTTGCCCTCGGCGTCGGTGATCGCCTGGGCGGGCAGCCCGCCGAAATTGTCGTGGAAATTGTGCATCGCGAGGCCGACCTGCTTCAGGTTGTTCACGCACTGAACGCGCTGGGCGGCCTGACGCACCTTCATCGTGCTCGGGATGAGGGCGAACACGAAGAGCGGCGCGAGCACGAACAACCCCAAACAACTCAGGGTGATCCCGGCGATGGCGAGCCCTTGCCCTTTGATGCGCCCCTCGCTCTTGTTGGCCGAGATCAAGCCAAGGACACCGAGCACGAGTCCCGGAAGGCTCGTGAGGGCGCACGTGAACGGGGAGAGGAGTCCCAAAACCAGGCTCGCGATCGACATGCCGCTGGTGCTCGGCTGGGCCCCCAACGGCCCTTTCTCGGGTCCGGGTTCAAAAAAGGGGCCCTCCACCGAAGGCCCCGGAATGACCAGTTCCCGACCGCAGTCGGGACACTGGGTCCGCCGGCCGGCGAACTCGTCCTTGGCCTGGAGTTGTCGGCCGCAAGTACATGTCACGGAAATCGGCATCGCGGGCGTTCCTCGCTGGTTTCCTGTTCGCGTGGTCGATTCGTCAGAAGTCGGGGCCAACGACCTCGCCCCCCGCCCGCGTGATGAGGGCGTTCATCACCTGGCCCGCGATCGTGTTCTTGAGGAACCGGACGGAACCGTCCGTGAACAGGGCGTTCTCGCCCCCCGCGTGTTTCGCGCCGACAACCGGCGGCGGGCCGTTGGGCACGTAGGGCAAGTCGTCGGGCTTGGTCCACTCCACCGGGTTGGCCGCCTCGATCACCAGGATCGTGTTCGACGTCCCGTCCGCGACCGTGGCGAGGCGCACCCCCTTCGTCATCCCGTCGGGATCGCGCTGGATCACGCTCGGGTCCATCATCGTGCCCGGGCCCGCGAACGCTTGATAATGGGTCAGGCCCTGGGCGACCTCTTCCGGCGGGGAACTCGATGGGCAGGCGTAAGTCCGAGGCATTCGGGCGAGCAGGGCCTTGTTATGGGGACTGTCCCATGCCTCGTTGAGATGAAACTCCTGATAGAGCGAGCTCTCTTCCAGATACGGCAGGATCGCCACCCGCCAGCTCAACAGGGGCTTGCCGTCGGCATCGGTGATCGCCTGGCCCGGAAAGGCGTTACGCGTCGACTCGAAGTTGTGCATCGCCAAGCCGATCTGCTTGAGATTGTTCGAGCATTGAACGCGCCTCGCGGCCTCGCGGGCTGACTGCACCGCGGGCAACAAGAGGGCCAACAAGATCGCGGGCAGGATCAGCAGCATCCCCAAGCTACTGACGACGATCCCCGCGATCGCCAGCCCCTGGCCTTTGATCCGACCGTCGCTCTTGTTCGCCTCGGTCAGTCCAAGCACGCCGAAGACGATCCCCGGGATCGCCGTGATGAAGCAGGTGAACGGTGAGACCAGCCCCAGGACGAGGCTGGTGATCGCCTTGCCGCTCGTCTTGGCTTCGAAACCCGGAGGCGCCTTGGCCGGCCCCGGCTCGAAGACCGGCCCGGCTTGGTACGGGTTCGCCGCGGCCTGCCCAGGGATGACCAGCTCGCGCCCGCAGTCGGGACACTGCGTGCGCCTTCCGGCGAACTCGTCCTTGGCTTGCAGTTCTTTTCCGCACTCGCATCGCATCGAGATCGGCATGGTCGTACTCTCGTCTCCACAAGGAATGGGCCCGCGGGCAAAGCCGGTAGGGTCGTTTTGGTATCGAGACGCGCTCGGCCCGCTCAGTCTCAAGACCCCACCACGATAATGGCGCGACGACCAATTCTCCATGCCCGACCCGTCGAATGACGAATTCCATCGGAGTGGCGCCCACGTGGAGCGGCCGATTTCAGAAGCGCCTTGTCGAAACCACGCTCACCGTTGATGATCGAGGATGTGGAAGGGCCTTTTGTTTCGGATCGATTCCAACCTCCATCGAGGACCGCCCCACATGCCCAAGGCCGGCCCCGACAACCTAGACGACCCCTATTTCAATCCCTACGCGGCCCCCCAAACGTCGACCGTCCCGCTCAAGACGGACGGCTCGTTGATGTGGGCGGACGGTTGGAAGCTCGTGCTTCTCGAAGGGGCGGTATTGCCCGACAACTGCGTGCGTTGCTTCGCGCCGGCGGAAGGTTATCGCCTCAAGCGCAACTTCTCGTGGCACCATCCGGCGATCGCGATCGCGATCCTCTTCAGCCTGCCGATTTACATCATCCTGGCGCTCGTCATGCGGAAGCGGTTTCGAGTCGACGTCCCACTCTGTCTCCGACACCGGTCCAGGCGCGTCCGAGGGATCGCGATCGGCTGGGTGGTCGCGCTCCTCGGAGTGGCGATGCTTGTCCTTTGTGCGACCCTGTCTGACCCTTACTCAATGATCTGCTTGTTCGGCGGGATCGCCATGCTCCTGGGAGGACTCATCGGCGGGGCGATCATGGCCCAGACCCTCACGCCCACCAAGATCGAAACCGGCCGCGCCTGGTTCAAGGGGGCCTCTCCGGACCTCCTCGCGGGTCTCCCCGATTGGGCCGGAAGCCGCTGAGGTCGCGGAGGTCCCCAGGGCCGGTTGAACCGACCGAAGCCAGACCCCATAATGGATGGACCGCGACCGCGTCGTGCCGAGCGCCCGCCCCCGACTTCCCACCGAGACTGGAACGACACTGTGGACCCATCGAGGAAAGGCCGCCGCGTCGGCCTTTGGATGATCGGCGCCTTCGGCGGCGTGGGCACGACCGTGACGCTCGGCCTCGCGGCCCTGGCCCGCGGCCTGACCAAGCCGATCGCGCTGACGACCGAACTGCCCCTCTGCGCGGGGCTCGACCTGCCCCCGTTCGACTCCTTCATCATCGGCGGCCACGAGCTCCGCGAGACGAGCTTCATGGCCTCGGCCGATGAGTTTGTGCGCGATTCCCGCGTTTTTGACCGCGACCTGGTGGCCGCCTGCCGCGAGGACCTGGAAGCGGCCTCCGCCCGCGTCAAGCCGGGGACGAAGATGGGGGCGAACCCGATCATCGCCCGCCTGGGCCCCTGGGGCGAAGAGGCCCCGGGACGCGAACCGGCCGCCGTCATCGAACGCCTGGCGGACGACATGAACGCGTTCGTCGACACCGAGGCGATCGACCACCTCATCGTCCTCAACGTGGCCAGCACCGAGCCCCCTCACGTCCCAAGCGCCGGCGAAGACCTGAAGTCCCTTCCTTCGAGCGCCCTGTATGCGATGGCCGCGTTGAAATACGGCCATACGTACATCAATTTCACGCCCAGTTTGGGGTCATCCTTCACGGCCGCCCGGGTGCTCGCCGAGAAGACCGGCGCCTTGTACGCCGGAAAGGACGGCAAGACGGGCGAGACCCTGATGAAGACGGTCCTGGCCCCGATGTTCGCCCACCGGAACCTCCGCGTGATGAGTTGGGTGGGACACAACATCTTCGGCAACCGAGACGGCCTGGTGCTGGACGACCCCGCCAACAAGGCGGCCAAGGTGGGCACGAAAGACTGGGTGGTGCATCAAATTCTGGGATACAAACCCAACACGCTGGTGACGATTGAATACGTGCCCGACATGGGCGACTGGAAGACCGCCTGGGACCACATCCATTTCCAGGGTTTTCTGGGCACGCCGATGACCTTGCAATTCACCTGGCAAGGCTGCGACAGCCTTCTGGCCGCACCCCTGGCGATCGACCTGGCCCGCCTCGCCGACCTCGAAAAGCAACGAGGGGCGAAGGGCCTGATGACCCATCTGGCGGCCTTCTTCAAAGGGCCGGAAGGGGTCGAAACCAACGACTTCTTCGACCAGTTCCGCATCCTCAAAGACCATCTCGATCAAGTCCGCGCGACGAACGCGGACATCGACCCGTCTTGAAGGGGTCTGATAAGATGATCGGGGAGGTGTCCCATGCCGAGCCCCTTTCCCGGGATCGACCCGTTCGTCGAGGCCCAAGGTCGCTGGACCGATTTTCATCCTCGACTCATCTTCATGATCTGTGATGAACTCAACGACCACCTGCCGGGCGACTACCTCGCCCAGATCGGCGAACGCCTCGATGTGATGGGCTGGTCCGCCGATCGACCCCGAGCGGCCTATCCCGACGTCATGATCTCCCGACGTCCAACAATCGGCCCTCGCCCAGAAAACGACGCCGCGACCGCCGTCGCCGATTGGGGCCCAAGCGCGATCCCGCTCCTCGAAGTGGAAGAGGAAGTGGAGGTTCGATACACATGGGTCGAGGTGTTGCGCCTGCCTGAGCAAAAGCTCGTCACGTCGATCGAGGTCCTTTCCCCCGCCAACAAGAGCGGCGCGGGACGCCTCGATTACCTCATGAAGTTCGATCGCCTCTGGCGGGCCGACGTGAACCTCGTGGAAATCGACTTGCTCCTGGGCGGCCAACGCCTCAACCTGGCCCGTCCCCACCCGCCGGGCGACTACTGCGTGACCATCGCCCGTGCCGGCAATCGACCCATCTGCGAGGTCTCGGCATGGTCGGTCCGCCAGGCGCCGCCGACCGTCCCCATCCCACTCCAGGCGCCCGACCCCGACGTCCCGCTGGGAATGGCCCGACTCGTCCAACGGGCCTACGAACGAGGACGCTACGAACGGGCCCTCGACTACTCCAAGGCCCTGGAGTTGCCCCTTCACGAGGAAGACCGCCAGTGGGTCGAAGAGACCGCGAGAGGGTCAACCCGCCCGTCGTGACACGGCGCTTATTCGCGTCGATGCGACTTTGCCACTTCATCACAGAAGCCCAGGACGACTTCCGCGTAGCGCTTGGGGTCTTGGTTCAGAAGGTCGAGATGACCACGCTCGGAGAAGACGACCAGGCGACCATGACCGGGCAGGCGCTCGACGATCGCCCGCGCGCCTTCGGGTGGGGCCAGGCGGTCCTTCCCTCCCGCCAGCACAAGCACCGGCACGCTCGCCGGCACCTTCTCGACCGCGCGGAGCGGGGCGATCTCCTCGAACTGAGGCAGGACCAGCGGGGCCGTCACGCGTAAACCCAAGTAGGCGACGTGGTCCAGGGGGAAGGGCACGTAAGCTCGGCATCGGTCCCATGTGGCTGATTTCAAGTCTTGATAGGGTGTCTCCAGCACGTAACCGTGTACTTGTTCGCCCAGGTCGCCCGCCGCGAAAGCGGCAGCCGCCGAGCCCAGCGAGACACCGATGACCACGATGGGCTGGTCGGGCCGTCGGCCTCGCAGGTATTCCACCGCGGCGATCACGTCTTCGCGAGCGGAGTGGCCAAAGTCGTTCAAGGTGCCGGTGGAATCGCCATGGGCCCGCAGGGAGATCATCAGGACGGAGCAACCGCGCCTCGATGCCAGGAGTTCGCCGCGTCGCAGACTGTTCCAGCGGCCCCCCTTGTTGCCGTGGAGGATGAGCACGGAAGGGGCCTCGTCGCGTCCCTGAGCAAACCAGGCGCCGACCTCCTGGCCGTCGCGAGTCGCGAGGCGATGCGACTCGATGGGGCCCCATGTCACCTCCGGCGCCGCTTCGGGATAAGGGGGCCGAGGCCGCGACGTCAGCCGCCATGTCACCGCGAACGAGACCAGGAGCCAGACCATCAGAGCGACCGCCCCGACGGCCGCGAGTCGCCGCGCTCTCTTCATGGATTTCGAGTGACGACCCATGATCTCCTCGCGAGTTGGTCCGCTTTCGGTCGCTGGACAGCCTAGCCGGTCGGCCCTGCCATTCCTACAATCCGACATCAAATTCGTGCCTGCTCGCAACCACGCGTAAGGCTTGTAGGAGTCTTTCGATGCGGGACCTCCTGACGATCGGGATCGCTTGGGCGTCCCAGTTCCTCGCCGCGATGACTTGCGCCGGGGGGGGTGACCGGTCCTATCCTGAGCACCCCAACGTGGTGCATGTGACGCGCCCCCCTTACAACGCCAAGGGAGACGGCGTCAGCGACGACACCGCCGCCATTCAACGTGCGATCAACGATCAGACAGGTCAAGGACGCATCCTCTATTTCCCGGCCGGCACATACCTCGTGAGCGACACCCTCACCTGGCCCAAAAAGTGGGAAGGCCGCGACAACTGGGGTTTCACCATGCTCCAGGGGCAGGCCGCGTCCAAGAGCGTCATCAAGTTGAAGGACGGCGCGTTCACCGACCCCAAGGCCCCGCGGGCCATCATGTGGTGCGGCGGTTTCGGCTCGGCCGACTGGTTCCACAACCACGTTGAAGACCTCACGTTCGACGTCGGCAAAGACAACCCGGGCGCCATCGCCTTGCAGTTCTATTCCAACAACTACGGCGCCGTCCGAAACTGCGCCTTCGTCTCGGCGGACGGCCGAGGCGCGATCGGTCTGGACCTCGGCCACCGCGACATGAACGGACCACTCCTCGTTCGCCGCGTCCGAATCCAGGGATTCCACGTGGGCATCCACACGGCCGGGGCCGTGAACAGTCAGACGTTCGAACACATCGAGCTTGCGGGCCAGTCGGAGTTCGGCTTCGACAACCACGGGCAGGCCATCAGCATCCGCGGCCTCACCAGCGAAAACGCGGTCCCGGCGCTTCGGTCTTACGGGACGACGTGCTTGATCGAAGCCAAACTCAAGGGCAAAGAAGGGGCCGCCCAGGCTCCCGCCATCATCAACTACAACGGCGGACGCATCTTCCTCCGCGACGTGGAGACCAGCGGCCATTCGCGCGCCCTCGGCGACGTGGAAACGCCCGACTTCTTGGCGGCCTACCGGATGCGAAGCGAAGACAAGCCGGGCGGCGCCGGGCCGAACGTCCGTGAATACACGTCGCACCCCGTGACGGGCCTCTTCCCATCGGCCCGGGAATTACCGCGCCTGCCGATCGAGGAAACGCCTGAGTTCGCGCCCGACCCGCTCTCCCGTTGGGCCCTCGCGGACGACTTCGGCGCCGACCCTTCGGGCGCGCGCGATTCCAGCGAGGCCATCCAGAAGGCCCTCGATTCCGGCGCGAGCACCATCTTCTTGCCGGGAAAATACGCGATCACGAAGACCCTGCTTGTGCGAGGCAACGTGCGCCGGATCGTCGGCACGGGCGGCTGGGTGGACTACACTCGCCGGGTCTCGCCTGATTTCCGCGTGCTTCACGGCGATGCCGACGTCGTCACGTTCGAGCACTTCGCGTCGATCAATGGCGGGATCGAGAACGTCTCGCCACGCACCCTGGTTTTGCGCAGCATCGGCACGCGGGTCGACAGCCGGGCCGGCGGCAAGCTCTTTCTCGAAGACCTGGCGGGCGACGCCTTGGCGGTGAGGTCCCAGCGCGTTTTCGCGCGTCAGTTGAACATCGAAAACGAAGGGACGCACCTGATGAACGACGGGGCCGACGTGTGGGTGCTCGGCTACAAGACGGAGCGCGGCGGGACGCTCGTCCACACGAAGTCGGGCGGCCGGACCGAAGTGCTGGGGGGCTTCAGCTACACCACGACCGCCGGCAAGCTCGCGCCCATGTTCATCAACGAGGAGGCGAACGTCTTCACCTTTTTCGGCGAGGTCTGCTACAACAACGACCCGTTTCAGACGCTGGTGAGCGAAATAAGAAACGGCGAAGCGCGCACGTTGTTGCGAGGTCAAGGCGACACGCGCCCCTACGCGGGTATCGCACCCAAGAAATGACGGACCCCGACCGGGCATGGCCTGAAGGTCGCGGGGCCTCGTTTGACGACCTTCGGGCCGTGTCCTAAGATCGTCCGACTCATTACGCCTTTTTCTCCGGAGCGACGTTCCATGCAAGGACCGGTGGCGATCATCTTGGCCGCGGGACATGGCAAGCGGATGAAGTCGACCAAGGCCAAGGTCCTGCACGAACTCTGCGGCCGGCCGATGATCCGCTACGTGGTCGAGGCCGTCCGGGCCGCGGGCGCTCGCTCGATCGTCGTCGTGGTCGGTTACGAGGCGGACCAGGTCCGCACGGCCCTCGCCAATGAGCCCGACGTCGTTTTCGCCACCCAGGAAAAGCAGCTCGGCACGGGCGACGCCGTGCGCGCGTGCAAGCCCCTTCTGGACGACTACCACGGGCCGGCATTTGTCCTCGTCGGCGACGAGCCCTTGCTGCGTCCCGAGCCGCTGGCCGACTTGCTCATTCGGCAGCGTCAGGAAGACGCGGCCTGCTTGCTGGGGACGTCGATCGTGCCCGACCCCACCGGCTTCGGCCGCATCCTGCGCGACACCGCCGGCCACTTCCTGCGGATCATCGAACAGCGCGATTGCAAGCCGGAGGAGGCCGCCATCCGCGAGGTCAACCCAAGCTGCTACGTCTTCGAATTGCCCGGATTGTGGGAGGCCCTGGACAAACTCAACACCCAAAACGCGCAAGGCGAGTACTACCTGACCGACGCCCCCACGATCCTCCAATCGCTCGGCCGGAGGGTGCTGGCCTTACCGGTGCTCGACCCCGACGACATCCTTGGCGTGAACGCGCGTCAACATTTGGCGGAAGCGCACATCATCATGCAAGCGCGGATCGCCGAGCGTTTGATGTCCGACGGCGTTTCGATCGTGGACCCACGGACGACATACATCGACGGTCGGGCCGAGATCGGCCAAGACACGGTGATCCTGCCCTTCACGGCCATCACGGGGCCCGTGCGGATTGGTCGCGGGTGCCGTGTCGGCCCGTTCACCCACCTTCGCGAAGGGACCGTTTTGGCCGACGGCGTGGAGTTGGGCGCCTTCGTGGAGCTGAAGGAAAGCTCGCTCGAATCGGGCACGACGGTGCGCCATCTCGCCTACCTCGGGAACGCGCTGGTGGGGCCGAACGCGAACATCGGCGCCGGCGCAATCACGGCCAATTTCGACGGCGTGAGGAAGTACCCCACCGAGATCGGCGCCGGCGCCTTCATCGGCACGGGGGCCGTGCTCGTCGCGCCGGTGAAGGTCGGTGAAGGGGCGATCGTCGGCGCCGGCGCGGTCGTCACCAAGAAGAACGACGTGCCCCCCGGCGAAACCGTGGTCGGCGTGCCCGCTCGTCCCATCCGCGAGCGACGCGGTTGAATGTCGCTGGGTGAGGCCGCGAAAAAAAGCTGAAGAGGGGCCGCTCGGAATTCCGATGAACTGACCTGGTACGTTCTGCGGACTCCGAGTAAATACACCCCACCGCGGTGATCGCGATGGCTTCCGAACACGATCGGGCCTGGGCACGGAGCGCTGAGGCCGGCAGGGTTGCGGAAGGAGCGGACATCTCGGACTCGTCACGACGTGTCGTCGCGGCCATTCGGCCAAGACCGCTCGCTCGCGATGGGGAACGGCCCGCCAAGATGGTGGGTCGTGGGGCCTTCGACTCGGGGCCCGCCCAAGGAAGGGCCGGGGCGACTTCCCGGCGCGATTCTCATCCACGTATCCCATTCCTTCCCCAAGCGACGGCCAACGGACCTGCCCGGAGGGTCCGACTCCGTTGGATCGCGCGCCGTCCCCTCACATGGACCGCGCCGCGGTCCACTCCCTCGGGTCGCCGCGTCCCCAATCGGTTCGGCATCGCGGACCAGTCAGGTTCGACCTGTCCCACTCGTGAGTCGGAGACGCCCGCCATCTCCCATCACGAGGATGCCTTGGCGACCGATCGCCCCGAGGGGGAAAGGAGTCCGTGCGTGAAGAAGCTCGCCGCCCTCGTCCTGACCTTTGTCCTTGCCGTCCCGGCGCTCGCCCAGGCCGGGACGCTCACCATCCTCGACTTTCATACGCAGTCCTGCCCGCCTTGTCGCGCGATGCGCCCCGAAATCGACGCATTACGCAAGGCGAACTACCCGGTCCGGTCGATCGACGGTGATCGCCAACCCGACCAGGTTGAACGCTACGGCATCACCGCCTTCCCCACGTTCGTCATCGTCGACGAGCGCGGCGCGGTCCTGGCCACCACCAAGGGCTATCAGCCCGCCAAGCAAATTGCCGAGCTCTACAACAAGGTCGTGGACCGCCGCGACGACCGCGACGACGACCTGACCGACGGACCCATTCGGCAAGAAGGCAAAGACGTCGTCGAAGGGCCCGACGACCCCGACCGCGACACCAACCCCGAACCCTGGAAGACCATCGTCCGCTTCCAGATCAACGACCCCCACACCCGGCGCATCGGCTTCGGCTCGGGCACGATCATCGATAGCGACGATCAAGATGCCATCATCCTAACATGCGCCCACCTCTTCAAGATCGAGGGCGTGCGGCAGCAGTACCCGCCCTCCAAGTTCCCCTTGGAAGTGACGGTTGAACTCTTCGATGGCGTGGGACGCGGACCGAACAAGACCGTCGCGCCCGTGAGCAAGTTGCGCGGCAAGGTGATCGACTACGATTTCGGCACCGACGTCGCCCTGGTGAGGATCTCACCCGGCCGCAAGGTCCCTTATTCCAAGGTCGTCCCGGCGAGTTGGCAGCCCAAGCAGGGCATGAAGATGACCACCGTCGGCTGCTCGCAGGGCCACGACCCCACCGCCTGGACGACGCAAGTCATCAAGCCCGCGGCCCCAGGCCCCGACCCCAGCTATCGCGGCATGGAGTGCGTTTACTCCCCCAAGCAAGGACGTTCCGGCGGCGGCATCTTCACTTCCGACGGCTACGTCGCCGGGGTTTGCGACTTCGCCTCGTACACCAACACGGGACTCTACGCTCGACCGGAATCGATCCATCGTCTGCTCGACCGCAACCGCCTCACCGCCCTGTACGACCTGAAGAGTAGTCGCGACGTACTGGTCGCACGCGACAAGGAAGGTCGAGTCGCGCCGCGCGGACGCTCCGGCGGCACGCTCGTCGCCGATCGCAAGTCGGACGAGCGGCCGATCACGATCCCCAAGCCCGAATTGCTCGGCATCAACGAACCGAAGGAGTCGTACGAGACGGTCGGCATCGCCTGGAGGCCCACGCCGGTCTCACACGAACGCTCCACCGAACGCGGCCCGCGCGTGGACCTGGGACCCGCGGTCGACGACTTCGCCGCCGACGCCCCGGTCACGCGGAAAACGTCCTCGGCCGCGCCGTCTCGCCAATTCCTCGACGACCGATCCGACGCGGCCCCGGCACCCGCGCCCAAGGCGAAAGCCAAGGTGGTTGGCTCCTGGTCGGCCACGCCCAATAGCCGCGTCGGGGTCTTGGAATCGGTCGGTCCATGATGATGGGGAGAAGGGCCCGTCTTTGAACCGCGCTCCGGGGATGCTACGCTGGGGTAGATCGGTCTGAAACGGTCCCCGAAGAGCGAGCCCACCATGTTGTTTCGGCCCTGGCCCCTCGGTGCTCTGCTGGTCGCCATCCTCGCCGTCCCCACCCGGGCCGGCGACGTCCCCGAGGCCTTCGCTCCGTTCGAGTACCTCGTGGGCGGTTGGAAAGGCACCGCCATCCCCGCCGCCAACAAACTCAAGGGCTGGCCGGAACGTCACGTCTGGGGCTGGAAGTTCGACCAGGGCAAACCCGTCGCCCTCACGCTCAAGTTCGATGGCGACAAGCTGATCAGCGCGGGCGTCCTAGCCTACGACCCCGCCGCGAAGACCTATCGACTCGACGCCAAGGACGCCGACGACAAGGCGGTCCGATACACGGGAAAGCTCGACGAGTCGGGGCGGGCCCTCGTGCTCAAGGCCGACGCCAAGGTCCCCGGCGACCCGCAGATCAGCATCCGACTCAATGACAACGGCGTTCGGTACACCGTCTGGGTTGATCGCAAGGAACCAGGCGCCACGCGACCGCGCCGCGAAATCGAGATCGGCTTGACCAAGGACGGCGAGGCCCTGGGCGCGGTCGGTGGTCCGGGCGGCGGCGGTCCCAAGTGCATCGTCACCGGCGGCGCCGCCACGATGACGGTCACCTATCAAGGAAAGTCGTATCCGCTCTGCTGCACCGGGTGCCGCGACGAGTTCAACGAAAGCCCGGAGAAATACGTGGCCAAGGCCGCCAAACTTGGTCAGGGGACCACGCCCGAAGCCGGCAAGGCCGAAACGACGCCCACCAAACCAGCGGCGCCGGTCGAGACCAAGAAGGACACGACACCATCCGGCAAATCGTCGGCACCGAACAACAGCGCGAAGGCCGCGTCCCTTTTGCGATTGGGTCAGGCCCTGGAAAAAACGGGCAAGAAGGCGGGCGCGCTGGACTATTACCAGCGTATCTTGAAAGAAGCCCCCGACACCCCCGAGGCCAAGGTCGCCGCCGAGCGAATCAAGGCCCTTGAAGGAAAGTAGTCGACTTTTTTCATGTCATCACGAGTGATCGCCATCGGCGACGTCCACGGTTGCTCGGCCCCCCTCGCGGCCCTCATCGAGGCGATCGACCCCCGGCCCGACGACACGATCGTCATGCTGGGAGACTACGTGGACCGCGGGCCCGACACCAAGGGCGTGATCGAACTCCTCATCGCCCTGAAGGGCCACTGCAAACTCGTGGCGCTCCTCGGCAACCACGAGGAGATGCTCTTGCGATCCCTCGACGACCCGGCGACCCGCGCCGATTGGCTCATGTTCGGCGGCCATGAAACGTGCGAGTCGTACGGCGGTGGACTTCGGGACATACTTGAAGAACACATTGATTTTATGGAATCTTGTATGAATTTCTACGAAATTGACACACACTTCTTCGTTCACGCTTGTTACTACCCCGAAGCGCCCCTGGATGAACAACCCGAAACGGTCGTGCGCTGGCGTTCCCTGCGCGACGGTCTGCCCGGGCCGCACCGATCGGGAAAAGTGGCCGTGGTGGGCCACACTTCCCAAAAAACGGGGGCGGTCCTCGACGCCGGTCACATCGTTTGCATCGACACATACTGCTTCGGCGGCGGTTGGTTGACAGCGTACGAACCGAAAACGGGCCAGGTCTGGCAAGCCGACGAGTTCGGCAACCTCCGCGAAGGTCCCCCCGACTTCCATCGGCCCGACTGAGGCGAGCCACAAACCGGGTCCCGACGGCTTGGGCGCGAATGACGAAAGGCGCCTCGTCCCGCGACCCAGCCGTTTGTCAGGCGATCACCCAGGCCGCGTCCTGGCGGCGCTTCCAGAACGGCGACCCCGACCAGCGCCTCACGCGACCGTAGTGCTCGCGTCGCTGGTCCAGATACCGCTGGAAATCGACCCGCAGACGACCTTCGTACTCCGTGAAGGCCCCTTGTCCCCCCATCCCGATCGCGACGGCCGCCGCCGTCCCGGTCGCGAGGGCCATCTCGATCCCGCGCGAGGAAAGCGGATCATGCGAGGCCGCCGCGTCCCCCACCGCCACCCAGCCAGGGCCCTGACAGGGTGTCAGAAGGCCCGTCGCGGCCGAGACCAAGCGCATTTGCGCGGTGGCGTCGCCCACCCAAGCAGCCGTCATCGGGCTTTTTCTTAATTGTTCATGCCAGAACCCGGACATGGGACCGGCCGAGTGTGGTAAGAGGTCGGCATCGGTCAGGAAGACGGCCACCGCGCCCCCTCGGGGCAAACCGGCCGCGTACCACCAACCCATCTCCGTCGCTTCCACAAGCAATCGAGGGTCGTCCATCCTCTTTTCATCGAATCGACCCACAAGACCCACCAAACGATCACGCACAATTCGCCTGGCCCCACAACGCCGACCGAGCCACGAGCCGCGACCCGTCGCGTCCACCAGGAAGGGGGCCACCAACGTCTTCTCGCCCGCTTGGTCCCGGGTTCGGACCAGCCAGCGCCCGCGTTCGTCCCGTGCGACGGAACATGGGCGGGCACCACGATGGAGCGTCACGCCTTGGGTCTCGGCCGCGCGGGCCAGGGTCGCGTCGAAGCGGGCCCGATCGAGGTGCAGGCCGTGACCTTGCGGAGAAAAAAACGGATCGCGCTCGGTGGTCCCTCCGTCGTCCCAGTGCGCCAGCACCCCAGTCGCCGGTTTGTGGCCGTCGGCCTGAAACGCCTCGAAAACACCAAGCGAACGCAGGAAGACGGTGGCCCGCGCGGGGAGGTCCTCACCCACGCGCGGGCCTTCATGGTTGGTCCGTTCCACGACCACCACACGAGCACCCAGCCGCGCCAAGCGCAAAGCGCAGGAACAACCCGCGGGCCCGCCCCCGAGCACGCAGACTTCAAACTCATCAGGTGAAGTCATCGGACCAGGTTGCGTTCCGACTCGAAATAGACGTCGTCGTTGGGGGCCTTCACCACGACGCCCAGTTCGTGCCAGTTCATCACCATGTCGATGTGGGAGTCGAGCCCGGCCGCCCACTGAACAAAGCTCGGATCGGTGGCGGAGCGGCGGACCTGATTGGGTCGCTGGGCGGGCCACCAGTTGTCGGCGCAGTCGATGAAATCGGCCTGCCAGGGAAGGGCCGACCGCTTGGTGACGTCGCCCGGCCAGACCCCCGTGTGGTCGCTTTCGCTGACCGCGTGCTTGAAGCGGAACGCGAAGGGAGTGACGTAAAGGGCCGCCTCGCGAACGATCCAGCCGCACTCGATCCCTGGAAAAAAGGCGCCGCCAACGCACGCCTCCAGGGCCGCTCGATCGAGGCCCGAGGCGGTCACGTTCGTCGCGGGGACCGGCGGCAGAGGGCCGCCCCCGCGCGTGAACTTGCCGTCCTTCCATTGCGACAACAGGAAGAACTGCGTCTCCGTGAGGGTCAGGGCCGAGGCGCCCTCACCCAGGTCGCCGTAGAGCTTGGGCATCTTGTGGTCTTCAATCGTGCTCGCGTTGGCGTTCGCCGGCGAGCGCAGACGATTGAAGATGGCCTGGCGCCTCGGCTTGTTGGGATCACCGGCCGCCGTCGGCGGCGTGCCGAGCTGCGCGATCCGGTCGAGGGAACCATGATAGGCCGACGGGTCCGGCGCGCCCTCGTCATAAACCCAGCGATAAAGCGCGGCGCGGCGCAGGATCGGATAGATATGCTCTTCAAACGAGGGTGTGAACGTGTTCACGAAAGCGCCCGCGTTGAAGAGGTTGACGTCGAAGTCCCGTTTTCGTACGGCCACGTCATACATGGCGTCGTAAAGTGTGACGACATTGCCAATGGGCGGGGCGAAGTCGGGGGGCCCAACCACCACCCAGGCCCCTTCCGCCTCGACCTTCGACCCGTCGGCCAAGGTCAGAAGGGCCTTGACACTGCCGTCGCTGGTGTCGTCGAACCAGCCCGGGTTGTTCGCGTAGTGATGGATCGGCGAGCCGGTGACGCTCCCGGAGTTCCCCGAACCGCCCACGACACTCAAGCCTGAGTCGGCCATCACCGTCATCTTGCCCAGCGTGTCGATCCCGGAGGAGTTGCCCGCGCCGACCGCGAAGGTGGGCCAGAAGCCGTTCGGGGGTGTCTTCGAGAAGGCGCGCGTGTCGCCCGGCATGTCGGCCGAAACGGGCCCGGGGTCGATCGTCCAATCGTCGCGAGAGCCGGTCGGGTTGCGCAAGCTGTCGGCCGGATAGCCGAACGGCTCGGGGCCAAGCACCCCGTTGGAACCCGTCAGACCATCGAACTCGTACCAAGCGGCCTTACGATTGGCGACGTGGACCGTCCATTCAATCTTGCGCACGGCCTTGTCCGGGCCCACGTCGACCCGCACGGGTTCGACGCCCGGTGCGGCCTCGTCGTGCAGATAGACCCAGAACCGCGCCTCCTGCTTCTTGAGTCGCTTCGCCGGAGTGTTGTCGCGATACGTCGCGGGGGCCTGATCGGCCCAGGGGACCGTCGGTCCGGGATGAGATTCGTCGCTGTTGCCCAGGCGGGCGAAACCGATCGCGGGATGGATGCGGAACTTGGCCATGGCGCGGGCCTCCGTCGCAGAGGGTGAGGGACTGCGACCAACAGACGCCCGGACAATCTAAGGCCTCTGCAAAGCCAAACCAAGAAAAAAGCGGGTCAAATATCGAGCACGAGTGTGGCGACCCATTGGTCCGCCCGACGTTCGAGCGAAAGACCATGCCGCGTGACCGCCTTGACTTCATGGTCGAGACTGTGACGCTCCCGGTCGATCGGCTCGCCCTGGATGGTGGCGGTCAGCGACCGGCCGTCCTCGGCGACCCTCGCCTCAAACCACGCATAGACTTGATGACGGGTCTCGGAACGAAAGATCAGTTCGTTCAACCATTGGACCAGGAGCTCTTCGAGGCCCTCGGCGTTCAGAGAGAAGGTCTCGGTGAGGACGGGACGGACCTCCGCGCGATTGGCCACGACGTAGTCGAAGAGGCCCTCCGCGGCGGTCTGGAAAAGGTCGTCCAGGTCGCCGGCCTGAACGAGCAAGCCCACATCGGCGGTATGGTCAAACGTGGTGATGGTGCCCATCGGACCGTCCTTCCGGGTCTTTGTGTCTTCGTCTTCTAGTTGTACCCGTTCAGTCCGGCAACGGCATCCGTTCTGCATCCCCTGACGACCAACCTCTTGCCATCCGCGGGCTGTCGGGGCATTCTCCGGTTCCTGACCTCTGAAGGACCGCGTTCCAGACACGCAGTGCCCTGAGTGTGCTCAGTTTTCCGCCAATCCGCGGCTCGAACACGAGCAAGACCTTCGACTGATCTCCGCTTCGTTCATTTTCGTGAATTCAGGTGCCGCCCGAAGGGGGACGTGACGGCGGACACGGGTCCCTCGCTCTTCGCGATGGCCGTTGACTCTTCAAGCCCGTTTGCGGGCCCTCTCCGCGATAGCGGTCT
>CALLYK010000076.1 GCA_937858365.1 uncultured Isosphaeraceae bacterium
AGGCGCGACCTTGCTCGCCGCGTCGCGAAAGCTGAGCGAGAGACGCTTGGCCTCGTCGATCTGAGCGGGGGCGTTCAGCGCGGTCCCTACCAGGACCCAAGAACACACCAGTCCGATTCGCCAGGGTCTTCGGGGTCGGCCAGCCATCGCACCACCCTGGGCCCCCAAAAGGGACCGAACCGAAGTCGTTTCGTCATTCGCCAAGTCCAACGAGGCGAGCGAGCGACTATAACCGCACCCGCTCGAAAGGGTCCAGGGGCCTCGAAACGGTGCGTCGGTGCGTCTCTTACGCATGACACTGGACGCGCCTCGACGTGAAAATCTCACGCACTTTGGTATTTCCACGACCCTTCGTCTTTTTTGATTTGACCGGAAGGGCCAGTTCTGATAACTCAGAATGTGGAATGGTCGCGTCTTACCCTGCCGGGGCCCATCACGCGGCCGTCTCCTCCCTCCGAATCGCACGAGTCGTCCTCTCCAAGTCCTCGTCCTCGCTCAGCGTCCAGGCCGTCGCGGGACCGACTTCCCCCTCCCGGGAATTGAGGTTGAATCGGCCATGAGTGTTCGCTTGAAAGTCGTGGAAGGAAAGCCGCACGGCGCCGTCATCGCCCTGCATGGCAAATGGTTTTACATCGGCCGCGACGCGGCCTGTCAATTACGCCCCAAGCACGATGCCGTCGGCGAACGGCACTGCGCCCTCTTCCTCGACGGCGATTATGTCGAGGTCAAGGACCTGGGCACGCAGAACGGCACGATCCTCAACGGTCGCCGCCTCAAACCGTCGATCTCAACGCCTGTGCACAACGGTGACCGCCTTCAGGTGGGCCCACTGACGTTCGAGGTCGAAGTTAGCGCCGCGACGGGCGGCCAGGTCGGCGTCGGTCGGGACGCCCCCCTAGGTCACGACGCCCTCGACGACGCAGAGGAACCGGCCACCGCCAGGATCGCCAACAAACTGATCCAGCGTGACCTGGGCAAGAGCGCCGACCCCACGCGCGCCGTCGGGACGCACCTGAACGTCGTCTTGTCCGAAGGCATCCCGTGCGTCACGATCGAGATGCCGAAGATCACCGACCAGACCGTGAACACGTTGAAAAAGGAGCTGGCGAACCTCTCGGAGCGCCAGGGCCTTTCGCGTGTGATCCTCGACATGAGGAAGGTCCACGAGATCGACGGCCCCGGCATCGACGTGATCCTGGCCTTCGAAAGCCGCCTCAAGAGCCACGGAGCGCGCATGAAGATGTGCGAGCTGGCCGGCCCCGTGCTGGACAGCTTGGCCGACGCCGGCGTCATCGACCAATTGCCCATTTTCCTCGATTGCCACGACGCGATATGGTCCGCCTGGTGAGACCCGAAGGGCCCACCAGTTGGGACCTCTCCGTGAGTGGGTGTCCTCCCCAAAACGAGCGCGGTCACGAGCGCCTTCGTCCTCGGTGACGGGTTCTTTTCACTCGTGTTCGCCCGCGATCTGGTTAGTCGTTCGAGGGCCTGGCATTCCTGGGTCGAACCAACGGTAGATCGCGGGAAGCACGACGAGCTTGAGCAACATACTCGTGATGAGCCCGCCGATGACAACGGTCGCCAAGGGGCGCTGGACCTCGGCGCCGGCGCCGTGGGAGAAGGCCATCGGCACAAAGCCGAGGCTAGCCACTAAGCCCGTCATGAGGATCGGCCGCAAACGGCCCATGGAGGCGTCGTGGACGGCCTTCATGATGGGTTGGCCTTCCTCAACGAGCTGTCGGATCGCCGAGACGAGGACGAGGCCGTCGAGCACGGCGACGCCCGAGAGCGCGATGAAACCGACGCCCGCCGAGATGCTGAAGTTCAGGCCCCGCACCCAGAGCGCGAGGATGCCGCCGATCGCCCCCAAGGGGACTGAGAGGAAGATCAGGAGGCCTAGCTTGATCGAACCGAAGGTCGCGAAAAGCAGCAGGAAGATCATGGCCAAAGCGATCGGCACGACGATCGTGAGACGCTTCGAGGCCGATTGCAGGTTCTCGAACGTACCGCCCCATTCCAGGGTGTAACCACGTTCTTCGGGGAGTTCGGCGGCGACGCGCTGTTGGGCCTCCGCCACGAAGCTCGCGAGGTCGCGGTCGCGGACGTTCGCCTGGACCATCACGCGCCGCTCCCGGTTTTTCCGCCAAATCTCGACGAAACCGTCTTCCTGATGGACTTCGGCGAGGTCCTGAAGCGGGATCATTCGGCCGCGCGGGTCGGCGATCTTGATTTCCTTGATCGCGGCGATGTCTTCGCGATACTTGGGCCCGAAGCGGACCTGAAGACCGAAGCGGCGCTGACCTTCCACGACCTGTCCCACCACGTTGCCGCCCAGCGCGGTGATCGCGTCGAGGACGTCGGCCGCGTTGATGCCGTAGCGGGCGATCCGATCGCGATCAACCTCGACCTTGAGCACGGGCAGGCCGCCGATCACCTGGGCGCGGACCTCGCTGGCCCCAGGAATCGACTTGAGGATCGCGGCGACCTTGTCGGCCCGCTTTTGAAGGACGTTCAGGTCTTCCCCAAAAACACCAATCCCCACGTCGCCGCGGACGCCCGCGAGCATCTCATTGAACCGCAGTTCGATCGGCTGGGTGAAGCTGACGAAGGTCCCAGGCAGGACGCGCCGGCAGACTTCGTCGATCTGCTTGATGAGTTCGGCCTTCTCGTGGGCCTTCTTCCACTGGTCCACGGGCTTGAGCATGACCCAGGCGTCGGACATGTAGATCGCAGCCAGTTCCACGGCGATCTCGGGTCGGCCCGTGCGGGAGATCACGGTCTTGATTTCGTCGGGGAACTCCTCCTTAAGGGCGAGCTCCAAGCGGTTGGCGTCGGCCAGCATTTCGTCGAGGCCGGCGCTCGGCGGTTTCATCGTGGTGATGATGAGGTCCCCCTCGTCGAGCTGGGGGATGAACTCGCCGCCCAGAGACATCGCGAACGGGATGGAGCCGATCAACGCGGCGATGGACAAGACCGTGACCAAGATCGGCCGCGAGAGCACGAACCTCAACGTGGGCCCATAGGCCCGTTTCGCCAGGCGAATGGGGAGCATTTCCTTCTCGGAGAGGCCCGGCTTGAGGAAGTAGGAGGCGAGGACGGGCGTCGCGGTGAGGGAGAGCAAGAGCGAGCCGGTGAGGGCGAAGATCACCGTCAGGGCCATCGGCCGAAACATCTTTCCTTCGACCCCTTCCAAGGCCAGGATCGGTAGATGCACGATGGTGATGATCCCGACCCCGAAGACGACCGGCTTGCGCACCTCCAGAGTGGCCTTGCGGACAATCTCCAGCCCATTCGCACCTGGACGCGCGTGGCCGAGGCGGCTGACCGTGTTTTCGATGACGATCACGGCGCTATCGACGATGAGGCCGAAATCGAGGGCGCCCAGGCTCATCAGGCTGCCCGCGATGCCGAAGCCAAGCATGAGGTTGCCCGCGAAGAGCATCGAGAGCGGGATCGCCAGGGCCACGATAAGGCCGGCCCGGAGGTTGCCCAGCAAAAAGAGCAGCACGGCGATGACGAGCAGGCCCCCTTCCGCGAGGTTCTTGGCCACAGTGGCGATGGTCTTCTCGATGAGCTTGGCGCGATCGTAGTAGGTGTCGATGACGACCCCTTCGGGCAGCTTCTTGGAGATATCGGCGATCTTGGCCTTCACGCGATCGACGACCACGCGCGAGTTCTCGCCAGCCAAGAGCATGACGATCGCCGTGGCGGCCTCGCCTCGGCCGTCGCGCGTCGCGGCCCCTTGGCGGAGCATCGGTTCGAACTCGACGTCGGCCACGTCGCGGACGTAGATCGGCGTGCCGCCGCTCCCGGTCGTCAAGACAATTTCCTCGATGTCCTTGAGGGACTTGACCAGGCCGACGCCACGGATCACGCGGATCTCTCCGTTGCGTTGGAGGTAGCCGCCGCCGGCGTTGGCATTGTTGCGCCGGATCGCGTCGAAGACCTGATTGACCGCGATACCGCGCGCCGCGAGTCGCTGAGGGTCGAGCTTCACGCCATATGTCTTCAATTCGCCGCCGAGAACATTCACCTCAATGACGCCGGGCACGGTCTTGAGCGGACGGGCCACCTCCCAATCGAGGATCGTCCGGAGCTCCATGATCGACCGCTGCTCCTTGGCGTCTTCGGCGTTGCGGACCTCGAACTGATAGATTTCGCCTAGGCCGGTGGCGATGGGTCCCATTTCGGGCCGGCCGAACTCTTCCGGGATGTCCGATCGGACTTGATTGAGCCGTTCGCCGACTTGCTGGCGGGCCCAGTAGATGTCGGTGCCGTCCTCGAAGACGATCGTGACTTGGGACACGCCGAACTGGGAGAACGAACGGACCTCCTTGATCCGGGGGATGCCGTTCATCGCGTTTTCGACGGGGACAGTGATGAACTGCTCGACTTCCTCCGGACCCAGCGCCGGCGCGTTGGTGAGGGCCATCACCTGGACGTTGGTGATGTCGGGCACGGCGTCGATCGGCAGGGCCAAGAGCGAATACACGCCAGTGCCAACCAACGCGACGATCGTGAGGACCACGAAGCCCCTGGCTTTCAGGGAGAAATTGATCAAGGCGTCGAACATGGTAGGCGCGATCTCGTCGCGGAATGTGGAGGGATGGAGGGCTGGACCGGCGTGAAGGGCCTCATTGCTCGGCCTGTCGTCGCAAGGCGGCCGACTTCAGCTTGAAGCCACCTTCAACCACGACTTCGTCCCCATCGCGCAAGCCGTCGTGGATGACCAGGAGCGGTCCTTGGCCGATCGATTCGTGCTCGTCCACCTGGACGTCGCGGCGTTCGTAGGCACCCCGCTCGTTCTTGACAAACACGAAGGACGAATGGTCATCGGTCAAGAGGGCCGACCGGGGCGCGAGAGGGACCTGGTCCTCGGTCGTCGTCGTGATCCGTGCCTCAATGAACATGCCGGGCTTCAAGGCCCGGTCGGCGTTGTCGGCCTGGGCCAGCAGAAGCACGGACCTCGTCTTGTCGTCCACCAGGTCCCCGGTATAGATCACCTTGGCCTCAAAAGTGCGGCCCGGATACGCGGGAGACGTGAAGAGGACTCGGCCGTCGCGGCTGCGTGGGAGCTTGGCGAAGTCGTTCTCATAGACCTGCACTTCGACCCAGACCGTGGACAGATCGGCCATCGTGAAGACTTGGTGTTCCTTGTCCACGGCCACTCCCGGCACGACCGCGGCGCGATCGAGGATCGTTCCGTCGAACGGGGCGCGCAAGGCGTAGGTGCTAAGGGGGGCCCGGGCGTCGTCGCCGCGCCCTTCCCCTTCCGGACCATCGGGGCGGACGTTGTCTTTGTCTTGACCCGACCAAGCCTGCGAACCGTCGGGGGCCAATCCCAGGACCAGCAGGCGTTCGCGAGCGACTCGCACGGCTGTCTCGCTCTGACGGAGCTGCTGAACGGCAATGTCGGCGGCCAGTTTGGTCTCGTAGCCGATGCTGTCGAGGAGGGCCTGATAGGTCGCCTGCGCGGCCTCATGCTCGGCGACCGATTGCTGATACTGCTTGAACGGGACCGATTGCGTGCCCGTGACGAGGGCCTTGTTTCGCTCCAGGGTGCTCTTGGCCAGACGCAACTGCGCCAGGGCGCCCACGAGTTTCTCGCGGTTGGGCCCAAGGACTTCGTCCTGGAAGCGTTCATGGATTTCCTCGGGCGTGTCTCCGGCTTTGATGCGTTCCACGAGGCGCACGGTGGACTCGTGCATTTTCACGCGCCAGTCCGCTTGGAGCTTGGCCAACTCCAGTTCTTGGAGGCGCGTGAGCAAGTCGGACCGCGCCTGGGCGACCTCGGCGCTATCGATGGTCACGAGGATGTCGCCCGCCTTGACGTCCTGGCCAATGCGCCCGGCCACGACACGCGCGATCCCAGAGGCGCGTGGCGTGATGAATGCGTAGCGGTTCTCGTTGGGGGCGATCCGCCCCGGGGCCTGCAAGGTCTCGTAACGAGGGCCGCGCTCGACCTTCGCCGTGCGCAGGCCGATCGCATCCCTCTGGACGTCGTCCAACTCCACGGTCCAGAGCGTTGCTCGGTCCAGGCTTTTCACCAAGGCGGGTCGGGTGGACAGCGCCGTCGTGCCGGCGTCGGTCTTTCGATGGGTGACGTTCCAACCGGCAACCAAGGCCAGGGCGCCCGCGGTCCCGACCAGGGACCCGGCGAGAAGGCGCCTCGGGCCGGAAATCGATCGAAGGACCATGCGGCTAGACCTCGGTCAAAAAGAAGGTTTTCTCTTGGTGATCGCGGTGAACCTGTGGCATTTTAATTCTATGCGCGCGACCATGATTTGGTTCACCCAAGGGGTAGAGATTCGTTTTTTCTCGCGATCGCCGATTGCTCAGAAGGTCTTCAGAATGGCGAGTTGCATGGAGTATTCATAGGGCCTTGGGCCGGCGACGGGCACTTCCCAATAGTTGAGAAAATAGTAGTTGTTCGCGAGATGAAAGCGCGTGCCGAGGCCCGCGCCGACGTAAGTCTTCACGAGGTTGGGGCCCAGGGGGGTGTTCAAGTTGCTCGCGGCGTAGAAGACCAGGTCGCCGAAAGGGACGTCGTGCGGTCGGAAGTATCGACCCACCGCGAGGCCCCCCACGAACGACGTTTCGGTCCCCGTCCGCACCTGGCCCAGCGGACCGGGCCCGATGTCGCTCCCGCTTCGGCCGTCGTCTTGGTTCAGCGGAATGAAGAAACCCGCGGCGCCTCGGGCCACCCAGGGGCCGCCCGGGTTCGTCCAGAATGCGTAGCGTGGGGTCAGGGCCGTCTTCCCGCCACCCGTTTCCGGCCGCCCCGTCGGGGCCCTGACCTCGAGGTTCAACACCTGCGTCGTCGCGACGCTTTCTTGAAGGAGGAAGCGCGGGGTCACCACAAGGTCGCCGAAGTCGTGTCGATAACCATGATCCGGGTCGTCTGTCCCGTTCGACCGGACGTACGGCACGTTCAGGAAGACCTCAAATCGTCGGCTCAAGGGTAGGAAGATCGCGAAACTCCCACTGTAACTCTCACCTCCGAAGCTCTTGCGCAGGCGGTCTTCGACCATGAATGGAGTGAGCCACAGACGGAAGAAGAGGCCCTCGAAGGCACCCAGCCATCCATGTCTGGGCGTGAGGCCATCTCGGCCGGCCGGCCCAGCGGCCCATGGCTCCAGCCATCCCTCGCGGAAGAAACTCCGCATGGTGAGCGGGCGCCAGGCGGCTGAGTCGTAGGCGTCGCCGAAGAGGGACGCGGCGGCCGTCTCCAAGGGCCCCATCTCCGCCACGGCCGCGTACGGCAACGGCCCCGCGTTCGTCGGATCGGGGCCGATCGGTGTGTCGGCTTGGCCCCATGTCCGGCCGTTCATCGTCAGGACGACGGCGAGAATGACCACGGGTGCCAGGCCGTCCACCAACCATCGCATGGGACGCTCGCGGCCTCTAATCGTGAACATAACGACACATCGATTGGCCGCTTGATCGCGCTTCGCAACGCCCTCTTTTTCGGGTGAAGGACCACCGACCTTCAGGATTTCACCTTGAACATCATCGCTCTGTCAGGGGTGGAGAAGGGAGGCAATATGAGAAAGCGTGTCACTCGGGCGCCGGTACGATGATGTCCAGATAGACGAGGCGATGGTCCGAGCTCGCCACTTCAGGCCGCATGCGCACGAGGCGCGCCAAAGGGTCGTCGGACTTGGGCCAGAAGACGGCGCCGCCCACCACTTTGAGCCCCTTCGAGGGCAAGACGTAATCGACGCGGAGATTGCCCACCGACCGATCATCGAAGTCGGCGGTGTCCACTTCCGGCGGGCCCTTCTGGTCCTTGTTGGCCTGACCTTGCAGACGGCTTGCCTCGGCGGCCCCGTCACTTTTCGGGATGAAGCCGACGTCAATCCTTGGGTGATTTAGAAGCTGCTGGATTGCGTCTGGGACGCTCCCGCCGTCGTGCGGGTCGGCGTTCTGGTCCCCCATCAAGACGAACGCGGCCGGGGGCGTGATCGGTCGGTCGGCAGCGCCGTCGGCACGGAGATAGGCGGCCTTGGTCCCGCCGTGCAGATAGTCGGCCCACAACCGGATTTCATCGTGGTTACGCTTGCCATTGCGGTCCTCCGGGCCATCGAACGCAGGGGGCGTGGGATGACTCGCCAGAAGGTGGACCGTCTTGCCGCCGATGTTCAATGGAAGCACCCAATGGGCCTTGGAGGAAAGGCGGAAGACGTTCAGGGCCCCGGCTGGATACCAAGGAGTGCCGTCCTCCCTCGTCGGCAGCAAAGCGCCCGGCATGTCTTTCCATTTGAAGAGATGAAATGATTGGATAGTTTTCGTATCGATCGGATATTTGGAGTAAACGGCCATGCCGTATTGGCCGGGGAACTGGCCGAAGCCGAAGGCGTCGTTGCCGTAACCACGCGAGCCGGTCTTGGCGACGACCTCTCCCGAGTTGTCGAGGTCGAAGCCGGAATGCACGCCCGTGTTGACTTCGGCCGCGTGACGATACGGATACTGAATGGCCTTCGCGCCGTTTCGGCCGATCGCCAGGTAGTTCTTTTGGAAGAGGGCCATCGCCTCGCCGTCTTTGTCGTAATCGAATTCGTTGATGAGAAGGACGTCGGGCGCGACGCGCTGGATGATCTCGGCCACATTGGCGGCCTGGACGTTGTCGGGTGTGGAGAGGTCGCGGATGAGGGCCCCGGGCTCGTCGCGATTGAGGGAGGCGTTGAAGGTTGCGAAGCGGACGGTCGTGGGCCCATCGGCGGGAATCGCGATCGAAAATGCGAGCAGCAAGGGGACGATCATAGGTGCCTTCCATCGGGTCACGGCGGGACTCACGCGGCCCATTGTGTCCGAGGGCGGACGGCGCTGCAATCGGTCGTGACAGACCGGGCCACCGCTTTGGTATCCTGTCTCCACTCGAAGGAGGCCCCAACATGCCCACGTGGATCGCGTTCACCGCCTTGGTCCTCTCGACGGCACCTGCCGACGACCTCGCCCCCAACACGGCCGACGAACCCATCACCGCCGAGTTCGCACTCTCCAAGGCCGCTTCCTTTTTGGACCGGGTTTCGGTGGATTGGACCCGGCAGCGCAAGTGCGGCACATGTCACACCAATTACGCCTATTTGATCGCGCGGCCGGTCGTGGACGACGGCGACCGCTCGGCGATGAACGAGGTCCGCGCCTTCTTCGAGACCCGCGTCGCCCACTGGGACGACGATGACAAGAAGGCCAAGCCCCTCTGGGACACGGAAGTTGTTGCCACCGCCGCGACCCTCGCCCTCAACGACGCGGCCACAACCAGGAAACTCCACCCGCTGACGCGCAAGGCCCTCGACCGCATCTGGGCCCTGCAACGTGCCGACGGCACCTGGGACTGGCTCAAGTGCGATTGGCCCCCGTACGAGCACGACGACGATTACGGCGCCACATTCGCAGCCGTCGCCATCGGCAAGGCCCCGAACGCCTACAAGGACGAACCGTCGGCCAAGGCTGGCGTCGAGAAATTGGTAAGATATCTTCACGATAAACCTGCCCCGTCGCTTCATCATCAAGCGATGCGCTTGTGGGCGGCCGCGCGGCTCGACGGTATCTACGACGATGGCCAGAAGACGGCGGCCATCAAGGCCCTAAAGGCCCTTCAGCGCGCCGACGGCGGCTGGAACTTGCCCTCGTTGGGCGACTGGGGCCGTCGCGACGGCACTGCCAACGACAAGGCCAGCCCCTCCGACGGCTTCGCCACGGGTTTCATCGTCCACGTCCTGCGCGAGGCGGGCGTGCCCAAAGAGGACCCGGCCGTCGCGCGGGGGACCGCCTGGCTGAAGGCCAATCAGCGGGCGTCGGGGCGCTGGTTCACTCGCTCGGTCACCAACGACAAGGCCCATTACATCAGCCATGCCGGGACCGCCTTCGCGCTCCTGGCGCTTCAGCCCGATTGAGCGTGTCGGCCCCATGAACCTGTCCACGACGCTTCGCGGCGAGCGCTTCGTCTTCGACGATTTGCGCGAGTTGTTCGCCAAGGCGAACGAGTCGAAGTCGGGTGACAGGCTCGCCGGGATCGCGGCGGAGTCCGAGCGTGAGCGCGTCGCGGCCAAGCGCGTGCTGGCCGACGTGTCCTTGCGCTCGATTGTGGATCGTCCCATCATCGACCCCGACGGGGACGATGTCAGCCGCCTCGTCTTGGAAACGCTCGACCACGCCGCGTTCGATGAGATCGCGGACCTTTCGGTCGGTCAATTCCGGGAGTGGTTGCTGGACGATCGGACGGATGGCGCCCGGATCCGCGCGATCGCGCCGGGCGTCGTGCCCGAAGTCGCGGCGGCGGCGGCGAAACTGATGAGCAACAAGGACCTAGTACTCGTCGGGCGCAAGGTCCGGGTTGTGACGCGCTGTCGGAACACGATGGGGGAGGAAGGGACCTTCGGCGTGCGTGTCCAGCCGAACCATCCGCGCGACGACCTCGCGGGGATCCTGCTCTCGGCCGTGGACGGCTTGCTGTACGGGTGCGGCGACGCCGTGATCGGCGTGAACCCTGCGACGGAATCCGTCGAAATGTGCGCCTCGATCCTGCGGGCCCTGGATCGCTTGATCGGCTTGTACAACATCCCGACGCAAGCGTGTTGCCTGGCCCACATCACGACGCAACTCGCGGCCCTGGAGCGAGGGGCGCCCGTGGACCTGCTCTTCCAGTCAATCGCCGGGACGGAAGGGGCCAACGCGAGTTTCGGGACGAGCTTGGGACTCCTCCGAGAGGGTCAATGTCGCGTCCTCGAAGCGCGCCGCGAGCGTGAGGTCCACTGGGCGGGCGACCAGGTGATGTACTTCGAGACCGGCCAAGGGAGCGCGCTGTCGGCCGGGGCCCATCATGGGGTGGACCAACTGACGCTCGAGGCACGAGCGCACGCGGTGGCCCGCGCCTTCGACCCCTTCCTGGTGAACAGCGTTGTTGGCTTCATCGGCCCGGAATACCTCGCGGACGAGCGGGAGATCATCCGCGCGGGCCTGGAAGACCACTTCATCGGCAAGGTCTTAGGTTTGCCGATGGGCGTGGACGTTTGCTACACGAACCATGCCGAAGCCGACCAGAACTCGGCCGACAACCTGCTTCTCCTGCTGGCCGCGGCGGGCTGCAATTACGTGATGGGCGTGCCATGTTCAGATGATATCATGCTCAACTATCAATCGACCAGTTATCACGACGCGATCGGCGCGCGCCGGCTCTTTGGGTATCAACCCGCCCCGGAGTTCCTGGCTTGGCTCCGGGAACGCGGCGTCTTCGAGGGGGACGATTTGGCGCTCGATCGGACGGGACCGCGCGGCCTGCTGACCCAACTGGCGCACGTGATCGAGGTGTCCTGATGGACGACGACGCCAAGGCGCTCCAAGAACTTGGCTACGTTCAGGAGTTGGCCCGGCGCATGGGGGCCTTCTCGAACTTCGCGATCTCGATGTCGATCATCTGCATCCTCGCGGGCGGGGTCACGTCGTTTCATCTCGGTTTCTGCTCCGTGGGCGGTGCGGCCATCGGCCTGGGTTGGCCCCTCGCGTGCTCGTTCTCGTTGATCGTCGCGGCGACCATGGCCCAGGTCGCCTCGGCCTATCCAACCGCCGGGGGGCTCTATCATTGGGGGGTGGTCCTGGGTGGTCGCGGATGGGGATGGGCCGTGGCCTGGTTCAACCTGGCGGGATTGGTCACCGTGCTTGCCGCCATCAACGTCGGCGCCTATCGCTTCCTGGTGGACTCCTTGGGGCCGCCTTGGGGCGAGAGTGAGATTGCCCAAGCGCTCGGTGTTGGCCTGATCACGGTTTCGCAGGCCGCGATCAATCATGTCGGCATCCGCGCGGTGACTCGCCTCACCGACTTCAGCGGTTGGTGGGTGCTTCTCGTCTCGGCCGTCTTGACGTTCGCCCTGCTCGCGTGCGCGCCGTCGTGGGACCTCGGGCGCTTGACGACCTTCGCCAATTTCAGCGGTCCCGCCGGCGCGAACGTTTGGCCCGGCACGCACGGCTTGACGTGGTTGTTCGCGTTGGGCCTTCTCTTGCCCGCTTACACGATCACGGGTTTCGACGCCTCCGCGCACACGGCCGAGGAGACCATCGGCGCCGCTCGAAACGTTCCCAAGGGGATCGTCCGGTCAGTGCTGGTTTCGGGGCTGGCGGGCTGGTTGATGCTGGTGGCGGTCGTGCTGGCGATGCCCTCCCTCGACGAGGCGGCCGCTCGCGGCGAAGGCGCCTTCCGGTGGACCTTGGAACGGGGGCTACCGCGACCGCTCTCGGTCGCCTTGATCGCGGGCATCGGCCTTGCGCAGTACCTCTGCGGCCTGGCGACCGTGACGTCGGCCTCGCGCATGGCCTTCGCGTTCGCGCGCGACGGCGGCTTGCCCTGGTCGGCCGGGATTCGCTGGGTTTGCCCCAGGCATCGCACACCGCCGGCGGCGATTTGGATGGTTGCTTGCGCGGGGCTGCTCTTCACGATCTTCACACCCGTTTACGCGACGATCACGGCCGTTTGCACGATCTTGCTGTATGTCTCATACGTCATCCCAACGGCCCTTGGCTTTCTCGCGCACGGCCGAACTTGGACGGAAATGGGTCCGTGGCACCTTGGCCCTTGGTACAAGCCCTTGGCGGTCCTGAGCGTGCTGGGCTGTTCCGTACTGATCGTGATCGGCATGCAGCCGCCAAATGATCGAGCGATCTGGGTCTTGGGCGGTTTCACTCTGTTCTTACTGGTCGGGTGGTGGGGTGGGGCCCGTTCGCGCTTCGCGGGCCCCCCCACGGTTCGGGGGAAACGCGTAGCATGACAGTCCCATCGAGACCCGGCGAGGACGCATGGCTCGCGATCGCCCGCGAGCGAACGCCCGCGAGGCTCTTTCTCGGTCGAGCAGGTGCCGCCTATCGGACCGAGACCCAGCTCGACCTCCGCGCCGACCACGCCTTCGCGCGCGATGCCGTCCTCGCCGAACTCGACCTGGTCCGCGACCTTGGAGACGACTTGATCCAGAGGTTTGCTCTGTTTGAAGTCACCACGTGCGCCGCGTCGAAGGCGGATCACCTGGCCAAGCCCGAGTTGGGTCGATCGCTGAGTGATGCGGCCAAGGCGGAGGTCGCGGCCCGTTGTTCCAGGGGGGTCGATTTTCAGATTGTCATCGGCGACGGCCTTTCCGTCGCCGCAGTGGCGAGTCAGGCCAAGCACGTCTTGCCAGGCCTCGTCGCGGCGGCTTCGGAGCGCGGTTGGACGGTCGGGCAACCGTTCATGGTCCGTCACTGCCGCGTCGGCGTCCTCAATGATGTAGGCGAGTTGCTTGGGCCAAATGTGGTCGTGCTCTTGATCGGCGAGCGCCCAGGATTGGCCTGCGCCCAGGGCCTCTCGGCGTACATGGCGTATCGCCCCAGGGTCGGACACACCGACGCGAATCGCAATCTCATCTCGAACATCCACGCAAACGGTGTAGTCCCGGAAGTGGCGATCAGGCGCATCGTGGCGCTCGCCGCGTTGATGTTCGACCGCGCGAGCAGTGGCGTCGCGATCAAGGAAGGCGACGTCGGGCCACGGGCCGGATCGGCTTGACCCTGATGCACCAATCCGAACAAACGGCAAGGTTCGCTCAATCGGCGTGACTCCAAAAGCCGATACAGGCTCTGTGTGCCGAAGTCGTCCCGGCTACGGTACGCAACGAGCGTTTGACGGGCCGTGCTTGGGACCGGGGCCATTATCATGGAGGCGACATTGCGTTTGTCCCTGACCATGGCCCTGCTTCTTTCGCCCTTTCTGCTTGGGACGTTCGCGTCCGGCCAGGATGCCCCCGCGAACAAGGGAGAGGCCCGGCGACCGATTTGGCCGTCGTCGCGCGACGCGAAGGAACGAGAGCGGGTCCCGACGCGCCGGGTCGTGTTCCTACAGGACGAGCCTTATCCACTTCCGCCCTTGCCCGACGCGGAGCGGGACGAGCGGTCGCGTTTTGACATGCCGGAATCGGCGCGCGTCGGCGAACCAACCCTCTCGACGGCCGAAGAAGAATCGTCGACGCCCCAGGCGGAGCAAGTAGCCCCCACGCCCCTCCTGTTGACCAAGGCGTTGGGCTTGCAGGACTCGCGGTTCCGCATCTTCGGCTGGATCCAGAACAGCTTCACGGGCAACACCAACGGCACGCCCAGCGACCGCATCAACTTCGGAGTCTTCCCCAACACCCTGGCCAACACGTGGATGGGGAACCAGTACTACACCGTGTTCGAGGCGCCGCTGAAGCTGACCGACCAGGTGGACTTCGGCGCCAGGTTCGACTTCCTGTTCGGGAACGACTGGCAATTCACGAAGATGTACGGTCTGTTTGATCGGGCCTTCGTCCCGTACCAGTTCGCCGGGATCGACCTACCGCAGTTCTACGCGGAGGTCCACCTGCCCGTCCTCACGCCGGGCGGCCTCGACATCAAGGGGGGCCGGTTCGCCAACCCGGGCGGCTACGAGTCGTTCATGGCCATCAACCGCCCCTTACTTTCCGTACCTTATATGTACAATTTCACTCCATTCACGTTCTTCGGCATGCTCGCGACGTGGCACGTGACCGATCGCGTCAACCTGTACAGCGGGACCGTCAACGGCATGGATCGCTGGATAAATTCTAATTACATATGGAACTACTTCGGTGGGATGACGCTCAAGTCGAGCGACGACAAGACCACGTTGAACTTCTACGGCCTGACCGGGCCCAACCAACTGCCCCGTTTCGCCCCGGCCGGCTATCCCCTGGTGCCAGTGGCCACTCCGCCGCCCGGCTTCCGCGCGCGCCAGGTCAACCCGCTCTACGCGGAAAGCTACCGAGCGTATCTTTCGCTCACGCTGGTGCGCGACTGGACCGAGAAACTGACGGAAGTGCTCGAGACGGAGGTCGTATGGGACCCGCGCTCGCTCGGGTTCGGCCCTGGCGTCCGGACGCTGTATTACCAGGGCCTGGGACATTGGTTGCTGTACAAGGTCACCGAGAAAGCGACGGCGGTCTGGCGGGCCGAGATGTTCTGGGATCCCAACGGCGCGGCCACGGGCATCCACAACAACTACTTCGAGATGACGGCTGGGATCCAGTATCGCCCTCGTGACTGGCTGTGGTTCCGGCCGGAAATCCGTTACGACACCAGCTTCCCCAACCCGGCCTACAACGATCAGACGGTCCGCAACCAACTCACCTTGGGATTTGACGTGATCCTGCTTTGGTGAGTGAGGCTGCCGCAGGCACTGCGCGATTTCTAGGCACTGACAGGTCCCACGATGGGACGGGTAGGAGCGGGGTGAGCCTCCCCACACGCTTTGCCGCTTAAGGTAACATATTGCCCACGTACCTGTTAGCACTTGGTCAGAACCAGGAGAAGGCGCCGATGAGATCCCGGCTTGGGAGTTGCATCGCAGATGTCCGTCCGCGTTCTCTCTTCCCACCGCGCGCTCGGAAGGTCGATCGAGGATCCATCGTTGGCAAGGGACCGCACGTTCGCGCGTGGACGACCACCGATCGCTTCCGGATGCGTGCCGTGCCGATGCCGGTGATCCGCTTGGCCATACTTCTCTTCCTGCTCCTTGGCTTCGGCGACTCCGTGTCTGCCAAGGATGCGGTCGGGGGCGTGTCGGCAGCGAAGGTCGCAGCCACGACACCGAATATGGACCTCGTTTGGGCCTTGCTCGCGGGCCCTCTCGTGATGTTCATGCAGGCGGGCTTCGCGCTCCTGGAGACGGGACTCACTCGCGCGAAGAACGCCGCGAACACCATGGCGATGAACCTCACCATGTACGCCCTGGCCGTGCTCGGTTTCTGGGCCCTTGGGTTCGCCTTCCAGATGGGGGGAAGCGGTCTCGACGGGTTTGGCTCAATGATCGGGCTGCCGTTTTTGGGCCGTTCGCTGGGTGTTTGCGGCCTTCAAGGCTTTCTGCTCGCGGGTAAGGGGGACGAGCCGTCCGTCTTGGCCCTCTTTCTTCTTCAGGCCGTCTTCCTGGCCACGGCCGCGACGATCCCGACGGGCGCCCTCGCCGAACGTTGGAGGTTCGCGTCGTTCGTTGGTTTCGGCTTGTTCATCTCGATGTTCCTCTACCCCGTGTATGCATGCTGGGTTTGGGGCGGAGGTTGGCTGGCGGACCTGGGAGCGTCCTTTGGAATCGGGAACGGGCATGTCGATTTCGCGGGCGCGAGCGTCGTCCACATGACGGGGGGCCTGTCCGCCCTGGCCGGTGCGATCGTGCTGGGACCACGCATCGGCAAGTTCCGTCGCGACCGAACGGCCCGGGCGATCCCTGGTCACAACGTGCCGATGGTGGCGTTGGGGACGTTCGTCTTGGCCTTCGGCTGGTTCGGGTTCAACTGCGGCGGGGCATTCCGGGCCCACGACGTCGGTCTCGCCCGCGTGGCCGTCTCCACGATGCTGGCCACGGCCTCGGGATGTTGCTCGGCCCTTGTTGCCATGTGGCTGATTTACGGCAAGCCCGACCCGACGATGGCGTGCAACGGGCTCCTCGCGGGCGCGGTGGCGATCTCGGCCGGGTGTGCATTCGTGACCCCCTTGAGCGCCGTCGTGATCGGTCTTATGGCCGGTCTCCTTGTGATCGGTTCGATCCTCTTCGTCGAGCGCGTGCTCTGCTTGGACGACCCGGTCGGCGCGGTGAGCGTGCATGGGGTCGGCGGCGCTTTTGGTTGTCTCTGCGTGGGTCTCTTCGCCGACGGCCGCCACGGCAAGGGCTGGAACGGTGTCTCAGGGGGCCCTTTGGGGCTTTTCCATGGCGGCGACACCGGGCAGCTCCTGGCCAACATGATCGGCGTGGCGGTGAACATTCTGTGGGTCTTTCCGGTCGCCTGGCTCTTCTTCAAGGTCATGGACTGGACCTTGGGCAACCGCGTAAGCGCCCAGGCTGAGATTGTCGGCCTCGACGTGGCCGAGATGGGTGTGGCCGGATACGTGCAGGAAGACCCGATCGAGGTCCAGCGCGCGGGCCTGGAGCACCTGGCTGAACATGGTCCCGGAGTGCCGCGAAAGGTCGGCGCCCCGGCGGCGGATGAGTCGCGAAGTCGTCCCTGAGCCGCTTGATTTCCAATGGAATCCTATGGGCCCTATTACGCCGTCATGAAGCTCATCATCGCCGTGATCCAACCGACCAAGCTCGAGGCCGTGAAGGAGGCCCTCTCTCAGGTGGAGGTGTACCGCTTGACGGTCACCGACGTGCAAGGCTTCGGACGCCAGAAGGGGCATACCGAGGTGTACCGAGGTCATGAGTTCACGGTGAACCTGCTCCGCAAGGTGGAGTTGCAAATCGCCGTGAACGAGGACTTCGTGGAGCCGACGGTCCAGGCGATCGTCCAGGCGGCCAAGACGGGCCCTTCCGGCAAGATTGGTGACGGCAAGATCTTCATCCTTCCTCTGGACGACTGCATCCGCATCCGAACCGGAGAACGAGGTCCCGAAGCGATCTGACCAGCCTCCTCCCAGCCAACGACAACGCCAATTTCCGAAGGTGCGCGCGTGAAACGCAATCAACTCCCATTCGTGCTCCTGGCCGTCTTCAGCATCGCCGCGCTGGTGGTCCAGGTGCCGCGCATGGATCTACTGCCCGGCGACGCTTTGAGCGTGGGCGACACCGCCTGGATGCTCACGGCGGCGGCCCTCGTCTTGTTGATGACCCCCGGCTTGTCGTTCTTCTACGGCGGGATGGTCAGTTTTCGGAACGTCGTCTCGACGATGCTTCAGAGCGTGATCGCACTTGGGGTCATCAGTCTGATCTGGATCAGTGTCGGTTTCGGCCTGGCCTTCGGCAAGGACGTGGGCGGGCTCGGGATCATTGGCAACCCTCTCTCGTTCCTCTTCTTTCATGGGGTGAATGGCGAGACCGTGGCCCTAGGCCGCGAGGGCGCGTTGAAGCTGACGGTCCCTCTCACGGTCTTCGCGATGTTCCAGCTCAAATTCGCGATCATCGCGCCCGCACTCATCACAGGCGCCTTCGCGGAGCGCGTGCGGTTCTCGGCCTACCTCCTCTTTATCGGTCTGTTCAGCCTGCTGATCTATTGCCCGCTGGCCCACATGACCTGGCACCCGGACGGCGTCTTCTACCAGTGGGGTGTGAAGGACTTCGCGGGCGGGACCGTTGTCCACATGTCGGCGGGATGGGCCGCCCTTGCTGGCGCGTTGGTCCTTGGGCGGCGCCGGGCACATGTCGAAGGTGAGGCCCACGCGCCGGCGAATGTGCCGTTCGTCATGCTGGGGACAGGCCTTCTCTGGTTCGGCTGGTTCGGCTTCAACGCCGGCAGCGCTTTGAAGGCCAACGAGGACGCCGCCATCGCCTTCGCCACGACGAACACGGCAAGCGCTTCGGCGATGCTCGCCTGGATCTTCTTCGACTGGTTCGTGGGCAAGAAGCCATCAGCGCTAGGCGCATGCATCGGCGCCGTGGTGGGTCTGGTGGCGATCACTCCGGCGGCCGGTTTCGTGACGGTCGCGCAGAGCGTAATGGTCGGCACCGCGGCGTCGGTCATAAGCAATATCGCGGTCCACGTTCGGACCAAGAGTTCGATCGACGACACGCTGGACGTCTTCCCTTGCCACGGGCTCGGCGGCATCTCGGGGATGGTCTTCACGGCGATCTTCGCCAAGCTGCCCGACGACGGCAGCCTGACGCGCGTGCAGCTCCTGCTCGCGCATGGCAAGGCTCTGGTGATCGTCTCGGTCTTCGCCTTTCTGGGCGCACTCCTTCTGTTCAAAGTCACCGACTTTGTGATTCGGATGCGGGTCTCACCGCGCGACGAGCAAGTGGGCCTGGACTGGAGCCAGCACGGCGAGACGGCGCTCGGGGCCGACATGCTGGGGCGACCAACAGACACGCGAGAGGAGATCGAGATGAGGGAGCTCGCGGAGGCCTCGGCCTGAGGCGGGGCTTTCGCCGACCCAACGCTCGATCAGATCACATAATTTTCAACAAACGTGTGCTCGCCGTGAAATACCTTCACGTCTTTCGGCATGACATGCACGTCCTCGCCTTGTTCGAGGGCCAACTCGCGGGCCCGATCGCTGGGGAGTTGAACGAGTAGGTCGGTGCCGTCGAAGAGGGTCAACTCCAAACGCACAAGCGCCCCGAGGTGCGTCATCCGCCGGACGCGCGCCACCCACGATGGTCTTTGGTCACGATGCCGACTGATCTCAAGGTCGTGGGGCCGCACGTAGATCGACGAGTCAGCACCGCCCGGCACTTCCAGGGGTAACGGGGCCTCGTCGGGCACGTTCATCCCGAGCACCGTTTCGACCTTGAGCACGTTCACGGTGCCCAGGAACTCGGTCACGAACGGCGTGATGGGTCGTTCATAGAGGTCCTGCGGCCTCCCCATCTGCTCGACTTTCCCCTTGTTCAAGACCACAATCTGGTCGGCCACCTCGAAGGCTTCCTGCTGGTCGTGGGTCACGAAGAGGCTCGTGACGTGGACCTCGTCGTGGAGCCGGCGCAGCCAGGTGCGCAACTCGTCTCGGACCTTGGAATCGAGGGCGCCGAACGGCTCATCCAGAAGAAGGACCTTGGGGCGCGGGGCCAGCGCTCGGGCCAACGCCACGCGCTGTCGCTGGCCGCCGGAAAGCTGCGACGGATAGCGCTCCGCCAACCCTCGCATTTGCACCAGTTCCAAAAGTTCTTCCACGCGCGTCTTGATCTCGTTCTTGGGCAGTTTCTGGACCTCCAGCCCAAAGGCCACATTTTGACGAACGTTCATGTGACGAAACAAGGCGTAGTGTTGGAAGACGAACCCGACGCCGCGACGCTGCACGGGCATGTTCGTGGCGTCTTCACCGGTGAGCTCGACCTCGCCCGTGTCGGCGACCTCCAGCCCGGCGATGATGCGCAAGATCGTGCTCTTTCCCGAACCTGACGGACCGAGCAAGGCGACAAGTTGACCCGAGGGCACTTCGAACGAGACGCCGTCCACGGCGCGGAAGTCGCCGTATCGCTTGGCCAGGTCGCGCACCACGATGCCCACTTCGTCCACCCCCGTCCGGCGCTCGGACCCGGCCCACCAGGAAGGCCCGCTCACGGCCCTTTCGGGACCGTCCAGCCGGAACCGCTTCTCGTCCCACCACGCGATTCGACGATCCATCGTCATCGGTCCGCCCCCTTGCTCCATCGTGAGGGCCGTTGAAGGTCGCCCGCAACCAGACGCGCCTTCAATTTTCTGGATGTTCATGTATGGAAAGATGCTTGCGCAAAGTCTCCATGCCGATCAAGAGGACGAACGAGGCCCCGGCCAGGACCACGCTCGCGGCGTAGGAGCTATTGGGTGAAAAACTCTCGATTTGTTCATGGATATAGAGCGTGGTGGTTTGGGTCCGTCCCAGGACGTTGCCCGAGACCACGAGTAAGGCGCCGAACTCCCCCAGCGAGCGGGCGATCGTCAGGGTGACGCCATAGGCGAGGCCCCAGCGGATCGACGGCAGGGTGACTCGCCAGAAGGTCGTCCAGCGTCCGGCGCCGAGGGTCCGGGCCACCTCCTCCTGGTCCACACCGAACTCGCGAAGGACCGGGACGACCTCGCGGACGACGAAGGGCAAGGTGACGAACAGGTTGACGAGGATCATGCCGGGCCAGTTGTAAACGACCCGAAGGCCAAGGCCGTCGAGCCGGCCGCCAAGCCAACTCGTCGGTCCGTAAAGGACGACAAGCATCAGACCCGCGATCACGGGCGAGACGGCGAAGGGCAGGTCCACCAAGCCGTCGACGAGGCCCCTGCCCCAGAACCGATGACGGACCAAGACCATCGCGGCGGCGACGCCAAAGACCGTGTTGATGACCGTGGAGACCCCCGCTAGGCCGAGCGTGAGGCCAAAGGCGCGGCGCGCGTCGGCCGAGGCGACCGCCGCGAAGAACGGCGCGGTCCCGCCTGAGAAGGCCGCGCGCAAGAGAGCACAAGTCGGCACCAAGACCATGAGGGCGAACCAGGAAAGCACGGCCGCAGTGAGCAATCGGCGTCCGATCGGGATCGGCGCTCGGCGCGCGACGGCATGGACCCTGGTCCGGAGCTTCGGCGCGCGAGCGGCGGTGCGCGCCAGGTCAACGGCCATGCCCCGGTCCTCCCGCATGTTGCAGCCGGTTCATCACCACGAGCACACCAAGCGACCCGGCCAGCAAGACGAGCGAGACCGCGATCGCGCCGGGGACGTTTCCGCTCTCGATCTCACCGTAGATATGGATGGGGGCGGTCTTGGTCGCCAGGGGCCGGTTGCCGGCCACCATCACGACGCTGCCGAACTCGCCGAGCGCGCGACTGAACGAAAGGGCGCACCCGGTCAGCACGGCCGGCCGCAACGTGGGCAGTGTGACCCGCCAGAAGGTCTGCCAGGCCCCTGCCCCCAAGGTGGCGGCGGCCTCCTCCTCGACTCGGTCCATTTCGATAAGGACCGGCTGAACGCTCCGCACAACGAACGGGTACGACACGAACAACAAGGCCAGGACAATCCCTGGTTGCTGATAAATGATTGGCAAACCATGATGTCCCAGGATCGCCCCAAGAGTGCTCGACGGCCCATAAAGGGCGACCAGCATCACGCCCGTCACCACCGTGGGGACGGCGAAGGGGAGGTCGATCAAGGCGTTCACGACCTGTTTGCCAGGGAAGGGGTAACGGACCAGCACCCACGCCGTGGCCGTACCCGAGATCGCGTTGACGACCGTCATGACCGCGGCGGTCATCACGGTCAGATACAGGGCGTGCAGGGCGAAGGGACT
>CALLYK010000077.1 GCA_937858365.1 uncultured Isosphaeraceae bacterium
GTCGCCGCCGTCGATCGAGTCGTTGCCGTCGTTGCCCTGGATCGTGTCATCGCCGGCGTCGCCGAAGATGGTGTCGTCGCCGGCGTCGCCGAAGATGGTGTCGTTGTCGGCCCCGCCGTTGATCAGGTCGTTGCCCTCGTTGCCGTTGATGAGGTCGGCGCCGGCGTCACCCTTGATGGTGTCGTCGCCGGTGTTGCCCTGGATGGTGTCGTTGCCGTCGCCGCCTTCGATGGAGTCGTTGTCTTCGTTGCCGAAGAGCAAGTCGTCACCGGTGTCGCCGCGGATGGTGTCGTTGCCGGTGCCGCCGTACATCGTGTCGTTGCCGGCGTCGGTGAAGTGGCCGATCTGGGCGGTGAACGGGGCGGTCGGGCTGGCCAGGTTGACCACGACGGGCAGGTTGGCGGAGACGAAGATGTCCACCGGCCCGAGGACGTCGTTGCCGGCCTCACCGAAGAGGAGGTCGTTGCCGACGTCGCCGTTGAGGGTGTCGTTCCCGTTGCCGCCGTAAAGGGTGTCGTTCCCCTGGCCGGTCTCGATCAGCATCACGGTCAGGCTGCCGCACTCGGCGTCGGCGTCGCCCAGGATGAGGTCGTGGCCGTTGTCGCCGAAGAGGCTGTCGTCGCCGGCCCCGCCCAGGATCGTGTCGTTGCCGTCTCCCCCGGTGATGGTGTCGTTGCCGGTGCCGCCCGCGAGGAAGTCGTTCCCGGCGCCGCCCACGATGGAGTCGTTGCCGCCCAGGCCGTAGATGGAGTCGTTGCCGTTGCCGCCGATGAGGGTGTCGTTCCCCTCATTGCCGCAGATCAGGTCGTTGCCGTCGCCGCCGTCGATGAGCAGCGGGCAGTCGCCGCCGGCGCCCAGGAGCGTGTCGTTGCCGGCCCCGCCGTTGATGGTGGCGTTGGCCATGATGTAATCATTGCCGTTGCCGCCGTTGATCAACATCGCGACCTTCAGTTCGACGCCCATGTCGGCCGTGATGTGGTCGTTGCCGGAGCCGCCGTTGATCGTGAGGTAGTCGTCGGTCGGCGTGGACGGACAGGCCGCCACGGTGCCGCCCAGGAAGATGTGCTGCGTAAGCCCTTCGATATCGACTTGCGTCGTGCCCGCGGGCTGGTTGGGGACCGGCTGGACGGTCAGGACCATCTCGTTGGACGCCTGCCGGCCGTTGATGGTGATGTTGTCGCGGACCCCGTCCGGAGTGAACGGCGTGGCCAGGGCGCCGAGGGTCACCTGAATGACCTTGACCTCGGTGTCGGCCAGGTTGTTGATGGTCACGTCGTCGTTGCCGCTGCCGGCGTTGGCGTTGACCTGCTGGATGCCGGCCGCGTCGATGACCACGTTGCCCGGTTGACGATCGAACCGCAGGCGGGTGCCGGTGCCCTGGGCCCCGGTGCCCCTGGCCGACATGATGAACGAGTCGTTCACGCCGTCGGCCCCGTTGAAGATCAGGACGTTTTGACCGCCCTGCCCTTCGACCAGGTCGCTGGCGTCGCCCGGGTTCCAGATGAACGTGTCGGAGCCGTCGCCGCCGAACATCTGGTCGTTGCCCTGGCCGCCCAGGATGGTGTCGTTGCCGTCGCCGCCGTAGATCGTGTCCACGCCCGCGAGGCCGAGGATGCTGTCGTTGCCGACGCCGCCGTCGATGTAGTCGGCGTTCGAGCCGCCGGTGATCGTGTCGTCACCTTGGCCGCCGAGGACGGTCGAGGTGATCGACATGCCCGCGTTGTTGACGGTGTCGTTCCCGTCGCCCGCGTCGATGTAGGCCACCTGGCCGACCGTCGAGAGGGCGAGGGTGATCGAGTCGGCGCCGGCGAACGTATTGAGTTCGACCCGGTCCACGTTCGAGCCGACGTCCACGGTCGCGCCGTTGATGGTGACCACCGTGCCGGTCGAAGTGACCGTGTCGGGCCCTTGCGTGCCGTTGATGGCGGTCGTGTCGAAGCCCGCGGCGCCGCCGTTGGTGACGTAGTTGGAGAAGGTCTCGGCGCGGACGCCAAGGCCGCCCAACTGGGTCGTGAGGAGGGCCTTCCCGGTCGCCGTCACGGAGACGTTGAACGTCTCGTCGGCGGTCGTGCCGATGACGGTGAACGTGTTCACCGCGGCCGTGCCGATGAGTCGCATCGACTCCAGCGTGATCAGCGTGGTGCTGACGGCCCCGGTGGTCAGGACCGGGTTGGCGCCGGCCGCGTTCAGGGTGTAAGCGGCGTTCCCACCCGTGTAGATGAGGTCGTCCACACCACCCAGACCGGCCAGGGTGATGTTGTTGACGCTCGTGTAGGTGACGGTCGGGCCGCTGTCCACGCGGACCGTGGTGTCGGACATGTTGAACGTGTTGTTGTCCAACGTGCCCCACATTTCCAGGACGTCGGCACCGCCGCCGCCGGTGGTCGTGATGGACTGGATCGAGCGGACGTCAACCGTGCGGGGACCGGTCGCCCCGTTGATGTTCAGGTCGATGAACGCGTTGTCGTTCGTGGTCGTCGGATAGACCGAGAACCGGTCCGCGTTGGCCGAACCGATCAACTGGAGCGTGTTGGGTCGACCGGCGGCCAGGTCGAGCACCAGGTGGTTGATGTTGCTGCGGACGTCGATCGGGAAGGCGTTCACGTTCACGACGTTGCCGTTGTAGGTGGCCGCGTCGACCACGCTGGTCGCCGTGACCGAGACCGTGTTCACGCCGCCGGCGCCCTGGAGCGTGTAGCCGTTGAAACGGAAGGCACGCAGGAGCAGGGCGTTGAGCTGGACACGCAGGCTCGCCTCGGTCGTCGTGCCCGCGCTTGTGCTCGTGAGCGAGACGAAGAAGGAGTCGTCGTTGGCGGTGCCGATGACCGTCAGGGTCGGATCACCCGCTTGCAGGTCCACCCCCTCGATGCCGTCGTAGAAGACGGCGATCACGCCGTTGGTCAGAGTCGGGGTGAGGCCCGAGGCGTCGAACGTGTAGGCGTTCGAGCCGGTCTTGTAGTAGACCTGGTCGAAGCCGCCGCTCCCGTTCACGTTGATGACCGGCACACCCGTGTACGTGATCACCGGGCCGCTGTCCACGCGGATGGTGTCGTCGGTCTGGGCGAACGTGTTGTCGGCCAGCGTGCCGTTCACGTTCAGGGTCGCGCCGTTGCCGCCCAGGATCGTGATCGCCTGAGTGGAGTAGAGCGAGATCGACTGCGGGCCCGAGGCCCCCACGATGACGGCCGTGATGGTGGAATCGTACTGGTTGGACGTGGGGCTGACGGTGTACTGGTCGCCGCTGTTCGTGCCCTGGAAGTCCAGCCGATTGTCGCCGGTCAGCAGGTCGATGTTGAGCTGCTGGATATTGTTGCTCAGGTCCATCGAGACGCCGGCGAGCGTCAGGAAGTTGCCGTTGTACACGGCCACGTCGTCGGCGGGCGTGCCCGTGACGGAGACCTGATTGACCCCGCCGTTGCCGTCCAACAGGAGACTGCCGAAGGCCGAGCCGCTGAAGTGCATCCCCGCGAGTTGGACCCCCACACTGGCCGTGCCGCCGACCGGGATCGCCACGTGGAAGGAGTCGTTCAGGGGGGTGCCGATGACGCTGAGGGACGCGCCTGGGCCGCCGCCGGTGAGGGCGAGGTCCTCGACGCTGTTGTAGGTCGTGGTGGTGCCGAAGCCGGTGAGGACCGGGTTGGCACCCGAGGCGTCGAGGCCGTAGGACGTGCCGATGCCGCCGGTGTAGACGACGTTGTCGGTGCCGCCGGAGCCGAAGACGTTGATCGTCTGGACGGTGCCGAAGGTCACCACCGGGCCGCCGTCCAGGCGGATGGTGGTGTCGGTTTGGGCGAACGTGTTGTTGGCCAGGGTGCCCAACATGTTGAGGCCGTCGGCGCCGCCGTTGCCGGTCAGGGCGATGTTCTCGGTGGAAGTCACCTTCACCACTTGCGGGCCGGTGGCCCCGGCGATCGCCACGATCAAGTTGGAGTCGAAGAGGCCGTCCAGCGAGCTGACGGTGAACGAGTCGTCACCCGCGCTGCCGATCAAGTCGATGTTGTCGGCCCCGTCGAGCATGTTGATCGTGAGGGCCTCGATCGAGCTCGACACGATCACCGCGACGCCCGAGGCGACATTGACCACGTTGCCGTCGTAGGTGGCCGGGTCGGCCCCGTTGGTGGCGTTGATGGTGACGCTGTCCACCCCCGCGTTACCGCGGAGGTCGTAGTTGTTGAAGCGCGTGGCCGAGACGCCCATCAGGCCCAGGCCGACCGTCATGCTCGCCTGGTTGATGCCGGAGACCGAGACGTTGAAGAACTCGTCGTTGACCGTGCCGATCACCGTGAGCAGGGCGCCCGCGCCGGTGTTGTCGATCGCCAGCGACTCAATGCTGCTGAACGTCGTGACCACGGGCCCGGCGCCCAGGGTCGGGTTGGCCCCGGAGGCGTCGAGGAGATAGGCCCCGAGGGCACCGCTGTACACGACGTTGTCGGTGCCGCCCGAGCCGAAGACGTTGACGACCGGCACGTCCGTGTAGGTGATGACGGGGCCGCTGTCCACGCGGATGGTGTCGTCGGTCTGGGCGAACGTGTTGTCGGCCAGGGTGCCGTTCACGTTCAAGGTCCCGCCGTCACCGTTGAGGATCGTGATCGCCTGAGTGGAGAAGAGCGAGATCGACCGCGGGCCCGGGGCGCCCTGGATGTTCGCGTCGATCTTGGAGTCGTACTGGTTGGAGGTCGGGCTGACGGTGTAGACGTCTCCGAGGCCCGTGCCCAACAGCACCAAATCGTTGGCGCCCGTGAGCAGGTCGATGTTGAGCTGCTCGATGCTGTTCTCCACATTGATCACGACACCGGCCAGAAGCAGGTTGAACCCGTCGTATTGGGCCGAGTCGTCGCCGGGCGTGCCCTTGACCGACACCTGATCCACGCCGCCTTCGCCGAACAACTGGATGTTGCGGAAGGCCACGGCGTTGAAGAGCATCCCGGCGAGCTGGACGTTGACGCTGGCCGTGCTGGTCGCCGTGACCGCGACGTTGAACGTCTCGTTCAGGCTCGTGCCGAGGACGGCCAGGAACGCGGCGGGGCCCCCGCCGGTGAGGGAGAAGTCCTCGATGCTCACATAAGTCGAGATCGCCCCGGGGCCGAAGAGGACGGGATTGGCCCCCGAAGCGTCCATCGCGTAGTTGGTACCGATCGAGCCGGTGTAAACGACGTTGTCGGTGCCTCCATCGCCGAAGACGTTGATCCTCGCGACCGTGCCCCGGCTGATCACCGGACCGCTGTCGACCCGTATCGTCGTGTCGGTCTGGGCGAACGTGTTGTTGGCCAGGGTGCCGTTCACGTTGAGGACGTCGGCCCCGCCGTTGCCGCTGAGGAACACGTTCTGCGTGGACTTGAGGGCGAGGGCCTTCGGTCCGGTGGCCCCGGCGATCCCCACGACGATGTTGGAGTCGTACTGGTTCGAGGTCGGGCTGACCGTGAACGTGTCGGCCGCCGCCGAGCCGATCAGCGTCATCTGGTTGTTGCCCGAGAGCAGGTCCACCATCAGGGTGTTGATGTTGGTGGCGACGTCCACCGAGACCCCGTTCACCGTCACGACGTTGCCGTCGTAAGTGGCCGTGTCGTCGTTCGTCGTCCCCGCGATCGCGACCGAATTGCTGGTGCCGGTGCCGCCCCTCAGCACGTAGTTCCGGAAGTTGACGGCCGAGAGAGTGAACAGGGTCGGCTGGTTGAAGTTCGCCGACAGGCTCGCGTCGTTGGGGCCCGTGACGGCCACCGCGTAGGCCACGTCGTTGGCCGCGGCGTTGACCGTGACCGTGCCCGACTGGGTCGGGCCGAAGAGGTTCAACGACTCGACCCCCGGCAGGTTCACCGTCAGCCCGCCCGCCACGAGAGAAGGCGAGGGGCCCGACGTGACGGTGTAGGCCAGCAAGCTCGCCTGATAATCGACCACGTCGTTCGCGAAACCGCCGCCGACGAGGTTCAGCGTGTTGATACCGGAGAAACCGAAGAACGGCCCGTTGTTGGCCCGGACGAAGGAGTTCAGGTCGTCCACGAAGAAGTGGTTCGTGCCCACGATGCCGTTCATCGCCAGAGTGTCCGACCCGCCCAGGGGCACGATCGGCACTTGGACCACGTTCGCCAACTCAAGGTGTCGGGCCGGGCCGACGCCGGGGAACACGTCCACTTGCGCGGCGAACGGGACGTTGCTTTGGTCGACGATGAATGTGTCGTTGCCGGCGGTGCCTCGCAACTGGAAGATGTTGGCGTTGCCACCGGCCATGTCCACGGCCACCGCGCCGATGTTCGCGGCCAGAGTGGTCGCCAGACCGTTCAAGGTGACGGTCGTCCCATCGTACACGCCGAAGTCATCGGCGCTCGTGCCCGTGACACGGAGGGAGTCGGTCCCACCCGGACCGCCGTCCAAGGAGAACGCCTTGAAGCGCGTCGCGCTCAGGACCAGGGCGTTCAGGCTGGAAGTCAGGCTGCCGGTCGCCGGTCCGGTCAGGGCCACCGCGAAGGTGTCGTCGTTGGCCGTGCCCGTGACCGAGAGCGAGGCCCCCGCGACGCTGTCGATCGCCAGGGCCTCGATGCTGGTGTAAGTCGTCAGCACCGGTCCGGCGGCCAAGGTCGGGGACACTCCCGCCGCGTTCAAGGCGTAGCTCGCCAGGGCGCCGCTGTACACGACGTTGTCGGTGCCGCCCGAACCGTTGATGTTGATCGTCTGGACGTTGCTGGTCACGACCGGACCACTGTCGACGCGCACCGTGGAGTCGGTCTGGGCGAACGTGTTGTTGGCCAGGGTGCCGTTCACGTTGAGGACGTCGGCCCCGCCGTTGCCGTTGATCCGGACGTTCTGCGTGGACTTCAGGGCAATGGCCTGCGGGCCGGGCGCCCCGACGATCGCCGCGACGATGTCCGAATCGTACTGGTTCGACGTCGGGCTGATCGTGAACGCGTCGGCCGCCGCCGAACCTGTCAGGGTCATCGAGTTGTTGCCCGAGAGCAGGTCGACGGCCATCGTGTTGATGTTGTTGGCCACGCCCACGGCCACACCGCCCACGTTGACGGTCGTGCCGTCGTACGTCGCCGCGTCGTCTCCCGTCGTCCCGGTGATCGAGACCGAGTTCGTCGCGCCGGCGACGCCGAACAGGTTGTAGTTCGCGAAGTTGGCGGCCTTCAGCGCGAAGAGGGCGGGCTGGTTGAAGTTCGCCGCGAGGCTCGCGTCGCCGGGCCCGGTGACCTTCACCGCGTAATCGACGTTATTGAACAAGAACGCGCCGCTAACCGTGAGCGTCCCCGCTTGGATTGGTCCGGCGACGTTCAAGTACTCGATGCCCGGCAGGTTGACCGTGGTGCCCGCGTAGTTGATGACCGGGAAGAAGCCGGCCGTGACCGTGTAGGCCAAGAGGCTCGCCTCGTAATCAACCGTGTCGTTGGCGAACCCGCCACCATAGAGGTTGACCGTGGTGAGGCCGACGATCCCGAAGAAGGGACTGTTGTTGGCCTGCACGAACCCGTTCAGGTCGGAGTAGTAGAAGTGGTTGTTCCCGGCCAGAGCGTTGATCGTCAACGTGTCCGACCCACCATTCGTCGTGATGGGCACCTGGAGCACGTTCGCCAGGTGAAGGCCGCGTGTCGGCGCCCCGGCGATGGCGGCGTCCACAATCGAGCTGAAGTCGGCCGTGCCCTGCATCACGGTGAACGTGTCATTCCCGGCGCTGCCGATCAGGCGGAACAGGTTGTTGCTCCCGCCGAGCAGGTCCACGCTCAAGCCCGAGATGTTCGGGGCCAATGTGACCTGGAAGCCGTTGACGATCACGTTCGAGCCGTTGTACGACCCGGTGTCACTGGCGCTCGTCCCCAAGACGGAAACGCTGTCGGTCCCCGCCGACCCACCGTCCAGGTTGTAAGCCACGAAGCGCGTGGCGCTGACGTTCATGTTGTTCAGTCGCGTGCTCAGGCTCGCCTGACCGGGCCCCGTCAGGGCCACCGCGAACGTGTCGTTGTTCGACGTGCCGACGACCGACAAGACGGCCCCACTGGCGCTGTCGAGCGCCAACGACTCGATGCTCGAGAGACCGAACGTGTAGCCGCCGCTCACGAGCGTAGGCACGGCCAGCCCGCCGTTGAGGGCGTAATTCGCGCCGTAGCCCGTGTAAACGACGTTGTCGGTCCCCGCGTTGCCGTTGAAGTTGATGTTGGGGATGGTGAACATCCCCAGGGCGGGCGAGTTGTTGACTCGCGCCGTGGCCGAGAAGCCGTCCAGCGTGAACGTGTTGTTGACGGAGGTGCCGTTCAGGTTGAGGACGTCGTTGCCGCCGTTGCTGAGGAAGTTGACGGCCTCGACGGCCCGCTCGACGACACGCATCGTGCCGCCGCCGGCCGACGGGAGAATGAGTTCGGCCGAGTCCACGACCGGGCCCGGATTGACCGTGAACGTGTCGACGCCCGCGGCGCCCTGGACGTCCATCCGGTCGCTGCCCAGCCCCATGTCGATCGTGACGGTGCTGAAATTGGTGAAGTCCTGCACGTTGTAGAAGGGGACCGCGGCCGGGTTTTGGACCCGGATTTTCGGCTGAGCGGCGGTGCCGGGGCCCGTGAAGTCGGTGATCACCGTCTGGTCGATCGCCGTCCCGGGCTGATTGGCGATCGAGCCGAGCAAGGCGAGCGTGTCGGTGTCGGGCTGACCGACGTTGTTGTAGTTCTGGAGCCGGAGGTCGGTATTGGCGACGAAGTTGATGATCGCGATCGGCACGCCGGTCAGGCCCTGCGTGACCACAACCTGGCCCGCTTGCAGCGCGCTCGGCCGGACCACCACGTCCTCGGAGACGTTGGCGATGCCGTTGACGATCAAGAGGTCGGCCGGCACGCCGTCGTTCACCGGCAGGCCTTCATCGAAGGAGGTCGCCACGCCCCAGCCTTGCGGCGTGTTGTTCGCGTAGGGGGTCACTTCCAACGTGTCGACGGCCGTCACGCCGTTCGGGTTGATCGGCGGCATGCCGTACCCGTACACGTTCAGGAAGTCCACACCGAAGAAGTTCATGAACGAACTGTTGTTGATCGAGCCGATGAACGACTTCCAGCCCGTGCCGACGACCCGGACGTAGTCTTGCTGGTCGACGCCGGGCGTGTTGTTGTCGCCCCAGAAGTTCACCGTCTGGGCGTTGATGGCCGTCCGCTCGATCGAATTGGTGCCGATCGGCTGGAGGGCGGGACCCAGGCCGGCCGCTTGCAGAGTGACGTTGGGCGGCGTCGCCTTGTCGGCCCAAATGTTCATGATCGGCGCGCTCAGGTTGAGCTGGTCGCCGTTGGGGGCCGTGCCCGGCGGGGGGTCGCCGCCGTTGATCTGGAAGTAGGTCACCGTCGAGGGGGTGACGCTGATGCTGTCGGCGATCCCGCTGCCCGGCAGGTTGGCCGCCGATTCCTCACCCGCGTTCACGACCACATCGGGTTCGAGCGGGCTGACCCGGTTGAACGTCGCCGTCGCGAAGAAGACGCGCAGCAACTGGCCCACGAAATTGTTGATGATGTCGACCAGCGAGTCGGTCACGTTGATCGTGTCGAACGCCTGGCCGGGGCCCCGGATCGCCAGGGCCGTGGAGCCGAAGGCGTTGCCGCCCCAGGCCGAGGTGCCGCCGACGCCGTTGATGTTCTCGGTCGACGCGTTGACGATCAGGCGATTGCCGGCGGCCCCCGCGCCGCCGCCGTTGACGGTCAATCCATTGACGCCCAAGCCGTTGACGTTGATGTCCGGCGACGTGCCGCCGCCGGCGATGCCCGGGTTGTTCGTGCCCGGGCTGCCGGGCGGGATGAGCACGGTCGGGCTGCCCCCCAGGAAAACGTTGGCCGACGAGGCCGATTGGGGAGTGACCGAAATCACGTTGTCCACGGCGCCGGTGCGGCCGACCACGGTCAACGAATCGTTGTTGGCTGCGTCACCGCGGAAATTGGCCTGCTGCACGTTCGACGACGCGATGGTCGAGCCCAGCCCGTTGACCGTCACCCCCGTCGCCGTGTAGTTGGCCGCCACATTGCGGACGCCGTCGCCCGCCGCGTTGTAGTTCACGTTCAAGACGTTTCGGCCGCCCGGCAGGGCGGTGCCGCCGTCGATGACGAACTGGTTGGCCGTCAGGGTCCCACCCGCCGGGAAGTTGACGTTGAACGTGTCGTTCCCCGCCTGGCCGTTGAAGAAGTTGTTGCTCAAGTTCCCGATGGCCGGATTGACGTTGATGTTGAACGTGTCGTTGCCGTCGTTCGCGTTGAACGTGTTGGAGTTGATCCCCGTTGAGTCGACGCCGTTGATGTTGAACGTGTCGTTGCCCGTGCCGGCGTTGATCGTCAGCGAGGACACGTCGAGGGCGACGTAGTTGATCGCGGCGGGGGCGATCCCCGTGATCGACGAGTCGCTGACGTTGATGGTCCGGCCCGTCGGGTCGTTCTGGTCGTTGACGAAGACGTCCCAAAACGCGGGCGGGTTCGAGATGTTCAGCGTCCCGAGGATCGCCTGCGTGCTGCCCGCGTTGCCGACGTTCACCGTGCCGTTGCCGTTGCCGACCAGCACCGTCAAGACGCTCGTGCTCAGCACGTTCGCCACGTTGCCCGCGCCGGTCCCGGTGCGGACCGTGATCCCGCTCAGGTTGGCGTAATTGATGGCCGCAGGCGCGATCCCGGTCACCGAGTTGTTGGTGATCGTGGTCACGCGGGCCACCGGGTCGTTCCGGTTGTCGATGTCGATCCCGCTCAGACCACCCGTGTTCGAGACGTTCACGACACCGTTGATCAGTTGCGCGCTGCCGCCATTGGTCACGAAGACGTCTGTCCCGCCGGCGTTGCCGATCACGTTCGTCGTCACGCCCGTGGACCGCACGTTCACCACGTTGCCGGCGACATTGCCCGTGCGGACCGTCAGACTCGAAGCGTTCGCGTAGTTGATCGGCGCCGGGGCGATGCCCGTCACCGACGAACTCGTGATGGTGGTCACCCGAGCGACGCCGTCGGCCGAGTCGTTGATGTCAACCGCGCTCAGACCACCCGTGTTCGAGATGCTCAACGTCCCCAGGACACCCTGCGCGTTGCCCGCGTTCCCCACGTTGACGGACGAGGTCGCGTTGCCGATCACGCTCGTCGGCACGCTCGTACCCAGCACGTTCACGACGTTGCCGGCCGCGTTGCCCGTGCGGACGGTCAGACTGGAGGCGTTGGCGTAGTTGATCGTGGTGGCGGCGAAACCAGTGACCGCCGAGCCCGTGATCGTGACCGCCCGCGGGGTGCCGTCGGCCGAGTCGTTGACGTCGATGTCCGTCAGGCCGCCGGTATTCGACACGTTGACGGCCAGCGCGCTCGTCTGAGTGGCGACCCCGCTGCCGATGTTGACCTTCGCGTTGGGGCCGTTGTTGATGACGTTCAGGGTCGCCGCGGAATTGAAGAGGTTCGTGTTCGTCTGGACGTTGACGACGTTCGTGGCGGCGGTACCCGTGCGGACCGTCAACGTCCCGATGTCGCTCGGTGTGTAGTTGATCGCCGCCGGCGCGATCCCTGTCACGGAACCCCTGGTGATGGTGGTGGTCCGGGCCGCGGCGTCGTTTTGGTCGTTGATATTCAGTGTCGTGAAGGACACGGTGTTGGCCACGGTGACCGGAGCGAAGACCCCCTGGACGCTCCCGGCGTTACCCACGTTGACCGTGTCGGAACCATTGGTGCCCTGGATGCTCAAGGGCTCTCCCAGCCGGGTCCCCTGGACGTCGAACGTGTCGGCCAACGTGCCGAAGGTGACGTTCACGGCGCGCGGGAAGGCCGAGAGCCAGTTGACGTTGGTCCCACCCGTACCGGTGATCGACGAACCGGTCGAGGTCGCGGTCACGGCGTTATTGCCGAAGACCACCGCGAGCGTGTCGCCCAAGTCGCCGCCGATGGCGCTGAGGTTCATCGCGGCGCCGCCGAGTTGATCGGCGCCGAAGGAGTTCGACCCGAACTGGACAAGGTCGGCCGCGCCGCCGGAGATGCCGACGTTGAACACGCCGAGCGGCGAGGCCGGCACCGTCTGGTCGCCCGGAAGCGTCGAGTCGAAGTCGATCAGGCTATTGAAACCGGTCTGGAAATTGTGGCGGAGCAGGCCGGCGCCGTTTTGGTCGATGACGAGGGTGTTCCCGGTGGCGTCGCCCGACCAGAAGGCCGTCGTCCCGACCACGTTCCCCGTGAAGGCCAGGAGCGTCCGGGACTCGAGTGTCTCGACGAATCGAGGCGTGTGTGCGGAGCGCCGTTTCTTTGTCCGCGGGTCAGCCTGGCGACGGCCTTCGAGCTTGGCCCGACGATTCTTCGAGAACGAGAACGCCATGGGTGTCATCTCCTGGGGGGGAAATCTGGTGAACATACGCAAAGGAGCCGGCCGGACCAGGCTCCGCTGTCGAACAACCGGCCGTCGCGAATACCTGGGGGACCATGCCGAATGGCCCCTCGCCCGCAATGGCCCTATTGTCTTTCCTCGCGTCCCTCTCGCCCCTGCCGACCGCCGCACGACTCGGCTTTGCTTTGGGAAACAAACCAAACTTTCGGAACCAAGATGGCCCGAATCGGAACGTTTCGCGACTTAGGCAAAGTGGTGTCGTGAGGAGGATTGGGAAGCCTGGCAAGATCATAGCGGACGAACGGATCAAATTCCACTGGGCTCTTTGGAAAATGGAGAGAATAGAGAATTTCTTTGGCCGCGATTGGGTTTTTCGATGCGAGACGGCCATGGTGGCGCCAACGCCGAAGGGCCGTGGCGGCAAGAACGCCCTACTCGCCGTTTCCCCGCGGGCCTTCCGAAGGGCCCGGCGGCGGCTCATACCCGGCGCATAGACGGACGGGTTGTGGCGGGTACTTCGGGAACGTACGACACGACAGCGAGAGTCGGCACAGTAAGAAGCGCGAGTGCTTGGCGGAGGTCACTACGCGCATGTGGACACAGCTTTCACAAAGGCTGTTCCAGCGCTGGGACGGGCTCATTCGTCTTGGGCCGGGTCATAGGGGACGATGTGCTGCCACTCGTCCGCGTCGGAGCGTGCCACGACGGCGACGACCTCCTCGCTATCACTCATGTTGTAAACTTCGTGGGGCACGCCGGGCTCAATGTAGAGGAAGTCGCCCGCCTGGTTTTCCAGGACCTGCTTCAGGCCCTTCCCATAGGCGTGGCGCACACGTCCCTTCAGGATGTAAAGCATCAAATCAAAACCGACGTGGATATGTGCAAACGCGACGCCTCCGGGCGGGATCGTGGCCACGTTCATGGAGAGCTTGGTGGAGCCGACGTTCTGGCGGCACATGCCGGTCTTGTAGGTGATGCCGTTCCAACCGCGCCAGGTCTCGCTGCCGCGGATGGTCCAGATGCCGTCTTTCCCCTCGACCCCCTGGGTCAGGTCCACGTTGTCTTGCTCGATGGCCATGAGGTCCACCTCCAGCGGGTCGTTTGTGCTCGCCGACACTGCATGTTTCTCTCGCAAGGAGGCTGATGTCAACGGTCCCCCGCCGCGGGCGCTTGACCGGCGGGCCCGACTCGGATGAGATGAGGCACCCGCCCCGTCCCAAATCGGCAAGGAAAACCGCCATGACCTCCATCGACCGCCGTCGCTTCCTACAAGGTTCGGCCCTGACCGCCGCCGCGGTCGCCACGTCGGGCGTCGCGCCGACGACCCGGGCCGCCGGGCCCAACGACGCCCTTCGTGTCGCCTGCGTGGGCGTGCGCGGCCAGGGAATGTCTCACGTTGGGGGCTACCTCGACCTGCCCGACGCCCGAATCGTGGCGGTCTGCGACGTCGACAAGAACGTGATCGGCCGGGCCATGAAGGCGGTCACCGGGAAGTACGGGGCGGGACCCAAATATTATCAAGACATTCGCAAATTACTCGACGACAAGGACGTGGACGCGATTTCCATCGCCACGCCCAATCATTGGCACGCCCTGGCGACGATCTGGGCCTGTCAGGCCGACAAGGACGTTTACGTCGAGAAGCCGTGTTCCCATAACGTCGTGGAAGGTCGGCGCATGGTCGAAGCGGCGCGGAAGCACAACCGAATCGTCCAGCACGGCACGCAATGCCGGAGCAACCAGGGCATGAAGGACGCGATGGCCTTCCTGCACGGCGGCAAGTTGGGCAACGTCTATCTGGCCCGGGGGCTCTGCTACCGCGACCGCCCCTCCATCGGCTTCCAGGACGACGGCCAGGTCCCCGACGGACTCGACTACGACATCTGGACCGGTCCGGCCGACATGCGTCCGTTCAACGCCAACCGGCTGCATTACAACTGGCACTGGTTCTGGAACACGGGCAACGGCGACCTTGGCAATCAGGGCATTCATCAAGTGGACCTGGCCCGCTGGGGCCTCAACAAGAACGAGCTGCCCCAGCGCGTCCTCGCCTCGGGTGGCCGAGTCGGCTACAAGGACCAGGCCGAGACCCCGAACACGCTCACCGTCCACTGGGAATTCGACGACGGGGTGCAGTTCGAGTTCGCCGTGCGCGGCATGGCCACGAACGACGAACTGGGGGCCAAGGTGGGTGTCCTCTTCTACGGCACCGAGGGCGTGCTGGCGATCACCAGTTACACGAATTGGCAGAGCTACCTCGGACCGAAAATGGAAAAGGGACCGGGCGGTTCGGGCGGCGGCAACCACTTCCGCAACTTCGTCGACGCCGTGAAGGCGCGCGACCCGAAGGTCCTCAACGCCGACATCGCCGAGGGGCATCTCTCCAGCGCTTACATGCACATGGGCAACATCGCCTACCGTCTGGGGCGCAAGCTGACGATCAACGGCAAGACCGAATCGTTCATCGGCGATTCCGAGGCCGATACGATGCTCTCGCGCGTCTATCGGAAGCCTTACGTCGTGCCGGACGTCGTCTGAGTCCCACCGGAGTTCGTCCATGCGTCATCTTCTCTGGCCCCTGCTCTGCGCGGGGGCCCTTGGTTCGTTCGCGCGAGCCGAAGGTCCCGCGCGGCCCAATGTCCTGCTGATCTGCGTGGACGACCTCAACGATTGGGTCGGGCCGTGGAAGGGGCACCCGCAAGTCCGCACACCGCGAATCGACCGACTGGCCCAACGCGGCACCACCTTCACGAACGCGCACTGTCAGGCCCCGCTCTGCAACCCGTCGCGCACGAGTTTCCTGACCGGACTACGCCCCTCGACCACGGGCGTTTACGCCTTGAACGTCTGGTTCCGCGACGACCCGAAGTGGAAAAACGTCGTCACGCTGCCCCAACATTTCATGGCCAACGGATACCGTGTGCTGACCTGCGGCAAGGTCTTTCACGACGCCTACCCGCCCGTCGCCGACCGCACGAACGGCAAGGAAGTGACCGTCTGGGGCCATCACGGCTCGATGGGCCCCCTGCCGCCGGCCAAGTTCGTCGAGACCCCCGACCCCATCAAGGCGATGGACTGGGGCGTCTTCCCCGACCGCGACGAACAGCTTGACGACTGGAAGGTCGCCGACTGGGCCATCGGCCAACTCCAGTCCAAACCCGAAGGGCCATTCTTCCTGAGCGTCGGCTTTCGGAGGCCCCACGTCCCCTGTTTCGCGCCTCGGAAGTGGTTCGACCTCTACCCGGATGATACCCTTGTCATGCCGCCGGTCCTCGTCAACGATCGAGACGATACTCCGCGCTTCTCCTGGTATCTGCACTGGAAGCTGCCGGAACCGCGCCGGCAGTGGCTTCAAGAAGCCGGCCAGGAACGGGCCCTCGTCCGAGCGTACCTCGCCTGCGTGAGTTTCATGGACAGTCAGGTCGGCCGCGTGCTCGATGCCCTCGATGCCTCCGGCCTGGCCGAGAGGACCATCGTCGTCTTGCTCTCGGACCACGGCTGGCACCTGGGCGAGAAGGGGGTCACCGGCAAGAACACGCTCTGGGAGCGCTCGACGCGGGTCCCCTTCCTTTTCGCCGGACCAAATGTGTCGGCGGGCGTGAGCCACTCCGGCCCCGTCGAACTGCTCGACCTCTATCCGACCCTCCTCGACCTAACAGGCTTGCCGCCGCGCGCTGGCCTGGAAGGTCACAGCTTGGCCCCGCAATTGGCCAACGCCGAGGCGCCTCGCGAATGGCCCGCCATCACGACCCACGGCCCCGACAATCACGCCGTCCGTGATGAACGCTGGAGGTTTATTCGCTATGCCGACGGTTCGGAAGAACTCTACGACCACACGACCGACCCGAACGAATGGACCAACCTGGCCCATCGCGCCGAGCACACGGCGACAAGGGAAGGCTTGGCTCGCAAGCTGCCGCGGACTTCGGCAAAGCCCTTGCCTGGGGGCGTTTCGCGCCTGATCGAACTTCGCGATGGGTCCCCCCACTGGGAGGGTCGGCCCATCCAGCCGGATGGTCCCGTGCCGATGCGATGAACTAACTTATCGCTTGGTCGCTTGTTGGACGAGGTGTCCCAGTTCGGGCAAGATGATCTGGTCCATCGCCAGTTCGACGGCCGCCCTCGACCCCGGCATGACGAGCAGCACGACCTTTCCCATCAAGCCGCCGACGGCGCGACTCATCATGCAGGCTGGCCCGATTTCCGAATAACTGAGCATTCGGAACAATTCGCCGAAACCGGGCAGTGGTTTCGTGAGCAAACCACTCACGGTCTCATACGTTTGGTCCCGCGGGCTGATCCCGGTCCCGCCCGTGACGAGGATGACGTCGATGTCGCCCCGATCGCGCCAGCCGATGAGCAAAGGGCGCATCAAGTCGGGCTCGTCGGCCACGATCGCGCGCTCGGCCGCGACGTGATCGGCCCCTGCCAGCTTCGTGACGATCAAGGCCCCGGACGTGTCCGTCTCCAAGGTCCTCGTGTCCGAGACCGTGAGCACGGCGACCCGCAATCCGCCACTCGGACCCGCTGAACGATGCTCTTGGACCGTCGTCGGCCGTCTCATTTTACCCGGTCTCCCCAGCTTATTTTCACGCGAGCATCCAGTTGAGGAAAGCGTGGACCGCCCGCGATCTTCGCCATTAGAATAGAGGTCCTCGCGCGGGCGTCCAATCCCCAGTCCCTGGCCTTTTTTTCTTCGGAGGCCCCATCATGAAGCGGTTTCGGGTCGCTTACGGGCTGGTCGCGACGTTCGCGCTCGGGTGGGTCTTCTCGGCACGCGCCGATCGGATTCAACTCGTCGGCGGCGGCGAGATGAAAGGGGTCGTCGTGCCCGACCCGTTGGGTCGGGAGGGGATGGTGGGGGTCCTCACGGAGCGGAGCGCGCGGCCGTTGCCCCTCAAGCGGGAGCAGATCGGCAAGATCATCGAAGAAGCGGGCCCGCTGAGAGACTATCTTTCCAAGCGCGACGAGACGCCGCACGAGGCCGAGGCCCATCATGAACTCGCCCTTTGGTGCGAAGAGCGGAAGTTGGCGGGTCCCGCCGAGATCGAATTCAAAAAGGCGATCGAGATCGACCCGACGTACGGGCCCTCGCGCAAGAAGCTCGGGCATGTTCAGGTGGGCGATGAATGGATGACTCCGGCCGAGGCCCGCCAGGCCAAGGGGCTCGTCTTACACAAGGGCAAGTGGGTCACGCCCGAGGAGAGGGACCGTCGCGACGCCGACGAGGCCGGACAAAACGACGGCGTTTCCTGGACGCGCCGCCTTCAGGCGCTGAAGCTGGCCCTTCGCTCCGAGAAGCCCGACGTGCGCCGCCAAGCGGAGGACCAGATCGCTCAGATCAGTGAAGTCGCGGCGATCGGCCCTCTCGTGAAGGTCTTCGGCAAGGAAGGTCCGCAAGGGCGCATTCTCCTCTTCCGGACGCTCGACAAGATCGAAGGCCCCGAGGCTTCCGCCGCGATCCTGAACCAGTATCTGGCGGAACCGGACCCAGCCGTCCACGCCCTGGCCCTCGATATCGTCGTCCATCGGCCCAAGGAACACGTCCAACCGCGCCTCTTGCAAACGCTCAAGTCGAACCGGCCCGACGCCATCTCGCAGTCGGCCCTGGCCCTCTCCGAGTTGAAGGCCGAGGCGGCGATCCCGCAACTTGTGAATTCCCTGTTTCAGTATCGCGACCGGACCACCTGGGTGCCGGTGGAAGTGCCCCGGGTCGGACCCAGTTTCGTGAGCGGACGGACCGTGACCTACGCGGCGAACGCCGTGCCGGTCGTGGCCCCGGGCGCCGTGGCCTATCAGGTCATTCCCAACACGCTCCTGGACGGCGTGGCGATGGGCGGAAACTCCACCAGCGTTCAGATGATGCCGACGACCGTGCGCGACATGCTGCCCAACGAGGGGGTCCACGAGGCCCTCGTCAAACTCAGCGGGCAAGACTTCGGCTACAACACGACCTTGTGGAAGCAATGGCTGGCCACCGGGCGCCGGATCGAATTGCCCGAACGACGGGTCCCTGGGCCCTGACGACATGGCGCCGAATCAGACCGGCACTGGACGACGACCCTTCTCGCGATCTAGAAGGCCCATACGCTCCAACCAGCAGGCGTGGTGCTCGTCGCTCGCGAAAACGATCACCCGCGCATGGGGTGCTCGCCTCCGGATCGTGTCGAAGACCGCCTTCTGTCGGCCCCCGCGATCGTCAGGCGACTTCCTGCGACTGCTCGGTTGATCGTAAGCCAGAAATACAAGCCTTTTGCTGTGAAAGAGGACGAGATTGCGAAGGGCCTCCTGGGGGATGACCTCCATTTCATCATCCCCCGCGCGGGTCCGGTCCTTCCCGCGAACCAGGGAACGCACGTCCTCGGCCCCCCTTCGGAGTCGTCGGAGAATGGCTTGGATTTCGTCCCTTTCGCGGAGGTCGGTAGGCGAGACATCGAGAGGGAGCGGCAATGGGATGATGGGAAGACCCGAATCTCTCAGTTGTTCGTTGGTCCAGCGCGCGAGCGCGAGGGCGGCCAATCGCGGGTCGTTGTCGAACGGGACGACATGGCAGGCAGGGTCCAGACGCTCACCACGTTGACGCCACCACTCGAAGAAGTTGTGAAGATCTTCCGCGTCGAGGGTGGAATAGGGGCCGTTGCCTAGACCGTGAACGTAAGCGTCATCACGCACGAGCGGAGCGGCATCACTCAAACCGAGGAGCCGGCGATAGAAATCGCAATCGTCCGAGAGCGTTTTCTTGAGAAAGTCGGGAAGCTCCGCAGCGTCTTCCGGCACGTCCTGAACGAGGACCCAATCCTTCGCGTCGGGCATGAGCTCTGCGGAGTCGACTTGCGCCGGAATGAAGAAGTTGACCTGCTCCTTGCGAGCCCGCGCGTAGGAAGCAACGGCCCAACACTTGCGCTTCACGCAATCGACCGGGGTGATTGTCAACTTATCGCGATTGAACTCATCGACCTCGCTCGCACCCGTGGCCACGAACGGCTTCAGATAGGGTGTGCCGATCAAGTGGCGGAGGACGCACCCGAGGACCGCGAGATGGTTGGAATCACCTTCGATGACGACGTATTCGGCCGGAGGCGTCACAGGCGGAGCCAGGGCGGGCGACAAATCCAGAAGGTAACAAGGCGCCGCTTTGAGTGCCTCAAGCGACAGGCGAAGCGCCGACAGGTTTTCTCCAAGGAGGAAGTGCCGTGACCAGGGGGCCAGCACGATGGAAGGCAAGTCGTCCAAGATCATCGGTGCGTTTTCCGGGGCCTCCAGCCGCGTGAGGCGAGCGGACACGATGGAGTGCCAGAAGGGGTCATTGTCCACCACGGGAAAGAGGGTGGTGTACTCTTCGCGCGCATAAGCTTCGATCGTTTCCAACAGGTCGAAGGCGTCTTGGGGTCCGAGGATCGGACCCGTCCGCGTCTGCCATTGCGAAGGAAACCAACGATGATACGGGTCGAGGCTTTCCGACCCGCCATCGGCGGAACGACAGGTCTCGGTCTCGCCCATCAAGTCCGTGTGGGATCGAACCAAGGCGGCCCAAACCCGCGCGGCCTTTTGGGCCTCTTCAGGCCCCACCACACGGGTCTCACGCACGCGCCACAGTAACA
>CALLYK010000078.1 GCA_937858365.1 uncultured Isosphaeraceae bacterium
GCAGGAGCTCCACAAGCGCGCCGGGGCGTTCCTGGACCCGCTGCAGCAGGTCGGGCGCCAGCTTGGCCGCGCCGTCGACTCCTACAACAGGGCGGTCGGCTCGATGGAGGCCCGCTTCCTTGGGCGCGGTCAGTTCGCGGATCGTCTTGCCGTCGTAATCGACGACCTTCAAGGAGACCTTTTCCGGCTTGCCTGTCAGGCCCACATAAATGGAGGCCCCTGGTTGCGGGTTCTCGCCGACGAATCGGCGATTGGTGCGGCCTCGGGCCGGCTCGTTGCGAAACCGGATCGCCGGCGTCGGTTTGAACAAGGTGGCGGGCGCCGCGACGACGTCTTTATTGATCTGACGGAGGGCCGAAATATCACCCACCCAGATGCTCCGCCCATGCGTGGCCAGCACGAGCTCGCCGCTCGTGGGATGTTGGGCCAGGTCGTAAATGCAGACCGTGGGCAAGGTCGCGCTGTTGATCTTGGTCCAGCTCTTGCCGCGGTCGATTGTCGCGAAGAGGGCGAACTCAGTGCCGCAATAGAGGACGTCGGCATTGCTGATGTCTTCGCGCAGGCAGCGTGTGGAGCCGAACGCGGGCAGGTTGTTGCTGAGGGCCTTCCAGGTGTCGCCATAGTCCTCGGAGACGAAGATGTACGGCTTGTCGTCGTTGGAGCGGTGGGCGTCGAAGCAGGCGTAAACACGCCCGGTCTCGTACTTGGACGCCTCCACCGTGGCGACCCAGAAGGGCCCGGGAAGACCCACTTTCTTGCTGATTTCGGTCCAGTTCACGCCGCCATCTTTGGTCACCCAGAGGTTGCCGTCGTCAGTCCCGACGTACAGGACGTTCGGGTCCCGGGGCGACTCGGTCAGCGTCGTGGCGCTGCCGGCGTCGGTCTTGGTGAGCTTGGGCGAGATCGTGCGCAGGTCGTTGCCGCGGTCGAGCGACCGATGGACGTAGTTGCTCGCCGCGTAAAAGATCTTGGCGTTGTGGTTCGAGAGGATGAAGGGGGTGTTCCAGTTCCAGTTGATGCGCTGGCCAGTCGCCGGACGCGGACGGATCGAGCCGACCTCTCCGGTCCGCAGGTTGCGTCGGCCCATCGCGCCGTATTGGCTGGTGAAGTAGATGAGGTCCGGGTCATCGCGATCGACGAGGCACTTGAAGCCGTCGCCGCCGCCGATGCTGAGCCAGTCCTCGTTGATGGGCCCGGTTTGGGTGCGGGTCATCAAGGGCCCGCCCCAGGAGCCGTTGTCTTGCAAGCCGCCGTACACCTTGGAGGGCCGGCGCGGGTCGAGGGCGACGTGATAGAACTGGCCGATCGCCACCGTGTTCAGGTGGTCCCATCGGCCGGTTCGGTCATATGTGACGTACACACCGCCGTCGCAACCGACGATCATGTGCCGGCCGTCGCGGGGGTCCACCCAGAGGGCGTGCTGGTCGGCGTGGACGTCGCGGCCGGCGTCGCTCGTGAAGCGCTTGCCGCCGTCCACCGAGCGGTGCATCGAGACGCCCAAGACGTACAGGTTCTTTTCATCGCTCGGGTCCACGCGAACCTGACTGAAGTACATGGGACGCGGATTGATACTGTTGATGCGCGTCCACGACTCGCCGCCGTCTTCGGAACGATAAAGGCCGCCGGTCTGGTATCCTTCCGGGCCTTGCCGGTCCTGGACGTTCTCCTGCTGACCGTTGAGCTGGCCCATGAAGGGGCGATCGGGCGTGCCGCCGCCCCGCTCTTGGGCCTGCTGCCGCTGACTCTCGCTGGGACCGCTCTCCGACTCCTGCTCTTGCGGGCCGCGCTGGGCCGTTTGGGCGTCGGGACGCTGGGTCAACGTGACCTCCACCTCCACGTCTTTGTCGTCGCGCTTGACCTTCACCTTGACTTTGTCGTCGGGCTTCTTGGAACGCAATGCCTCGACGATTTCGTCATATTTCTTAATTGCCTTGCCGTCGAACTCGAGGATGACGTCGCCGACCTTCAGGCCCGCCTTGTCGGCCGGACCGCCCGAGGCGACGAGGGTGAGCTTGGGCGTCTCGCCGCTTTCGGGCCCTTGCACGCCGAAGTAAGGTTGCTTCGGGCCCTTGCCGATTTGGTCCGACTCGACGATCGCGAAGAGGACCTTGGGGTCCTTGCGATACCAGTCCAGGCCGATCCGGCCGAGCTTGCCGTCCGGCAGTCCCTTCGTGAGTTTCTTCCAGGTCTTGCCACCGTCGCTCGTCTTGTGCAGACCGCTGCCGGGCCCCCAGCGCGTGGCCGGCTCGTTCACGTCGAAACCATCGCGCTTACGTTCATAAAAGGCGACGACCAGTTCCTCGGGATTGGCCGGACTCATCCGCATGTCGATCACGCCCGACTTGTCATCGACATACAAGACCTTCTCCCAGCTTTCACCGCCATTGGTGGTCTTATAAACACCGCGATCTTCGCTGGGGCCGTAAAGGCGTCCCAGGGCGCCGACGTAAACGATGTTTGGGTCTTTGGGATGGACGATGATCCGGCCGATTTGGAAGGTCTTGTTCAGCCCGACGTTCTTCCAGGTCTTGCCGCCGTCGGTGGACTTGTACACGCCGTCGCCATACGAAACCGAGTTGCGCGGGTTGTTCTCGCCCGTGCCGACATAAAGGACCTCCTTGTTGGACGGCGCGACCGCCACGGCGCCGATGGAGACGGTCGCTTCCTTGTCGAACTGGTGGGTGAACGTGGTCCCGTTGTTCTCGGTCTTAAGAAGGCCGCCCGAAGCGGTGGCGACCCAGAAGAGGTTGGGGTCGGCCTCGAAGACGGCCAGGTCGACGATCCGGCCGCTCATGTTGGCCGGGCCGATCGACCGCCAAGAAAGGGCCTTCACCCAGTCGGCCGGGAGCGCGGTCCCCGAGTCGGTCGGGGCGGGCTTGGCCGCCTTCGCCTCTTCCAGTTGCTTCTGCAGGGCCTCGATCTGTTTCTGGATCTCGGCGATCTTCTTGGCTTGCTCGTCTTGGGCCCGGGCGGTCGCGACCGGCCCGATCGTGAGGACGCCGGGAGTCAACAAGGCCAAGGCCGCAATCATCGGAAAAGGACGAAAGCGTGGGACCACGGTGCTGCCCCTTGTTCAGAAAGGACGGTGACGAAGCCTGCCTTAGTCTTCGCAATCGACCCAGATTACCACGCTGAGGACTGGCTGGAAAGTCCCTCGCGGATCGGGGCCCAAGGAAGACGATCGGATCGGGTCGGGTCGGGTCGGGTCGGGCTAGTCCATCGCGGGGCGGCGGCCCGGGCCCTCGTCGGGGGGGACCCAGTTCTCGTCGAGGCCGGCACTGCGACGGAGGGAGATGATCCAATCGGCGAGTTGTCGCTGCTCACTCGATTGAAGGGCGTCGCTCATGAGGCGGAAGCGTTCCCCAGTGGGGCCGTAAAGGGACGCGAAGCCGGCCGGGATGCGATTGTTCAAGGCGAGGACATAGTAGACCGAGCGCGACTCGTTGGGCGCGACCCCGACGGCCCCCGTGTCCAAACTGAAGGCGGCCTCGCGGATTTCCTCGCCCACGTCGATCAGCGGGGGGATGTCGTTGGGTCTCGGTGGCGTGGGGGCCATGAACTGGAACCGGTTGGGGCTGGGCTGAAGGCGCGAGACCGCGTTCGTGGTGAGGACCTGCCGCGTGCCGGCGACGGCGTTGAGGTTGCCATTCTCAGCACGGGCCTGTTGGGCCAATTCCTCGGCCGCCTTCTTGGCCAAGGGGCGGGCCTGATCGACCTTCCAGGCTCGGACGACCTCGGCCCGCAGGTCCTTGAGTGGGGGCGTTTCCGGCGGGAGGTCCTCGGTCTTCCAGGCCAGGTAGGCGCGGTCGAGGACGTCGGCGAACTCGACCGGCTCGAAGAGCGGGGCGCGATCACCGAAGAGCCAGTCGCCGAAACGGATGTTGGTAGGCGAGCGGGAGGTCCCTTGGCGCGACCCGCCGATCTGGCCGTAGCGTTCGGCTTGTTCGCGCGTCAGGGCGGGGGTGCTGTCGAACGTGAGGCCGTGGGAACTCGCAAGGGCCTTCAGGTCGATGGGCGGGGGCAGGTTGGAAGGCAGGACTTTCGGGTCACGGTTCTTGGTCTTCTCGTTGGCTTCTTCGATCACAGTCGCCCGCTTGTCGTAGTAGGCGTTCATCGCCTCCCGAACGGGTTCGAACTTGGCCTCAATGGCGGCCTGGGTCTTCTCGCGAACGATCTCGTCTTCCAGCATGAAGCGGACTTCTTCCAGGGGCCGATAGCGATCGGGTTCCGGGCCCTTGTCCCAATCGACGGCCGCCGTGTGCAGGGCCCCCGACGATTCGTCGGCCTCGAAGAGGTCTTCGGGGAGGCGCTTCAGGGGCGCCAGCGTGTATCGTCCCTCGGCCTTCTCCTTCTCATACAGGGCCTTCACCTCGTCGTCGCTCGCCTTGATGCCCAGGGCCTTGCCGTCCACGGTCAGGAACTCGACCTTGGCGCGGCGGGGGATGGTGAAACCGGGGGTGCCGGTCCGCGGGTCCTCGACGCGGTCCTTGTACCGCGCGTGGAAGGCCTCCAGGTCCGACTCCTTCGGTTCGGGCACCTGGGCGACGAAGTCGTCGACGGCCAGGGCCACGGCGTTCAACGAGACCCGTTCCGTCTGGTCGCGATAAGCCTGGAAGACGTCGAGCGGGCTGACGATGGGCGTGACCGGCAGGGTGCGCACGCGATAGATGCGCAACTGGTTGGCCAGTTCGTGAAGAAGTTGTTCGTCGGTCACTTCGTTATGGAAGTTTTTATTGTAGATTTGTTCAAGAAGGCGACCATCAACGCGGTCTTTGAATGTGGTGGTGAGCCAGTTCTTGGCAAAGTCGACGGTGGGGGTGATGCCCAGTTTGTCGGCCTCGTGTTCGAGGATGAGGGCGTCCACGAGTTCGCGTGTGGAGGTGCCGCCGAAGGGGGCCTCGGGGAAGCGGGGTTCGATGGCCTTGACGAAGCGGTTGGCCCTGGAGCGCTCGTTGGCCATGCGGTTCAGCTCGCCCTGGCGAACGGTCCGGCCGAAGATGGAGACGACCTCGACGTTCCGGGCGCTCGGGGCGGTCGCTTGGAGGAGTTTGGGGAGGGAGTCGGCCAGGACGAAACCGAACATGGCGAAGATCGTGAGGAAGGCCAACCACTTCTTTTGGTGTTTCCGGAAGGCCGCGAATGGCATGTTGACCTGTTCCTTGAAGAGTGCGTCGCGCCAAGACCGGGAGGGGGGTCGCGACCCCTTGGCGGTCCACCGTTCCCGCCGTGGCCCCTTGACAGGCCGTGATAGGCTAGCTTACTGAAAGCGGGTCAGCCCTGGCCCCGTCTCGGGCCGGATTTTATCGCAAGCGCGGTCTCCGGGGCAACCGCTTTCGGGGCCGCTTCCAGACGCGAAACCCACCGGCGTAAGACCTTCGGTCTTTCGAGGACCTGAGATTTCGATAGGACGGCACTGTGGCTAGAAAGAGCGCCAAGCCCGCGGCAGCCCCCAAGAAGCCGGCCTCCGAGGCCGCCCCCAAGGCCAAGAGGACGACGCGGACCAAGACCGACGCCGCGACGGCGTCGGCCCGGTCGGGACCGCCCGGAGATGGCCCGGCCCTCGTGATCGTCGAGAGCCCCAAGAAGGCCAAGTCGATCGCCAAGTTCCTCGGGTCCGGCTACGTCGTGAAGGCCAGCATGGGGCACGTCCGCGACCTCCCCGAACGCGGGCGCGACCTCGGCATCGATGTCCAGAACGGTTACAAGCCCAAGTATGTCGTGCCCGACAAGAAGCGGGCCACCGTAAGTGAACTCAAGAAGGACGCCGACCGGGCCCGCCACGTCTATCTCGCCACCGACCCCGACCGCGAAGGGGAGGCGATCGCCTGGCACCTTCAAGAGGCCCTGGGCCTGGGTGATGAACGGGTCGGGCGCGTGATGTTCCACGAGATCACGGAGAAGGCCGTGAAAGAGGCGTTCCGGCAGGTCGGCCCGATTGACCATCAGAAGGTGGACGCCCAGCAGGCCCGCCGCTTCCTCGACCGTTTCGTGGGGTACCAACTCAGTCCGCTGCTCTGGAAGAAGGTGGCCCGAAACCTCAGCGCGGGGCGCGTCCAGTCGGTCGCCACCCGCCTGATCGCCGAGCGCGAGAAGGAGATTCGGGCGTTCGTCGCCGAGGAATACTGGAAGATCACCGCGACCGTCGCGCCCAAGGGAGCGACCGCCGAGACCGACCGCTTCACGGCCGAACTGGCCGAGTGGCAAGGGGCCAAGTTCGCCGCCCAGAACGAGGCCGACGCCAAGGCCATTCGCGATGCGCTCGCCGCGGCCCCGTATTCGGTCAAGTCGGTCGACGAGTCCGAGAAGCTGGACAAGGCCGACGCCCCCTTCAAGACGAGCACCCTCCAGCAACAGGCCGCGATCCGCCTGCGTTTTTCCGGCAAGAAGACGATGAAGATCGCGCAGGAACTCTACGAGGGGATCGACGTCGATGGCTCCGGTCCCGTCGGGCTCATCACATACATGCGTACCGATAGCTTGCGCGTCTCGGACGACGCCCTGACCGCCGTGCGCGACATGATCAACAATCATTACGGACCTAAATATCTTCCCGCCAAGGCCAATCAATACGCGGCCGGCAAGATGGCCCAAGAGGCCCACGAGGCGATCCGTCCCACCGACCTGGCCTTGACCCCCGAGGCGGTCCGCGAGCGGCTCAGCCACGACCAGTTCCGCCTGTATCAACTGATCTACCGGCGCTTCGTCGCCAGTCAGATGACCCCCGCCGTCTTCGCCGTGACCAACGTGGCGATCGTGGCCGATCAGGGTCTCTTCAAGGCCCAGGGCAAGGTCATGAAGTTCGACGGCCACCGTCGCGCCCTGCCTCCCGCGGGAAAGCAGGAAGACGCCCTCTTGCCTCGACTCGCCGCCGGCCAAGACCTCGACCTGCACTCGCTGGACGCGACCCAGCACTTCACGCAGCCGCCGCCGCGCTACACCGAGGCCACCCTCATCAAGGCCCTGGAGAAGGAGAACATCGGCCGGCCCAGCACCTACGCCCCGATCATTCAAACGATCCAAGATCGCAACTATGTCGAACAAAAAGAGAGGCGCTTCCACGCGACCGACTTGGGCATGGTGGTGACCGACCTTTTGGTCGAGCACTTCCCCAAGATCATGGACCTCAAGTTCACGGCCCACATGGAGGACGAACTCGACGACATCGGCACCGGCAAGGAAGAGATGGTGAGGGTGCTCGACGAGTTCTACCACCCGTTTCAGGAGGCACTGAAGGTCGCCGAGACGAGGATGAAGCGGGTCCAGATTCAGTCTTCGGAGACTTGCCACAAGTGCGGCGCTCCGATGCTGGTGAAGTTCAGCCGCTCCGGTCAGTTCCTGGGTTGCTCGAAATACCCCGAGTGCGACGCCACGCGCCAGATGGACGGCACCCAAAAGGCCGAGGCGATCGAGACCGAGCACAAGTGTCCTAAGTGCGGCAAGTCCCTGATGCTCCGCGAGGGAAAGCGGGGCAAGTTCCTCTCATGCTCGGGCTACCCGACGTGCAAGGAGTCGTTCAACCTGGACGCGTCGGGCAAGCCGGTGGCGTCCGTCGTCGAGACCGAGCACGCCTGTCCCAAGTGCAAAAAACCGATGGTCCTGCGCCAGGGGGCGAGAGGGCCCTTCTTGGGTTGCTCGGGCTATCCCAAGTGTCGGACCACGATGCCCGTGAACGAGCAAGGCGAGCCGATCAAGCCGGTCACGGTGGACGTGAAGTGCGCCAAGTGCGGCGGCACGATGGGCGTGAAGCAGGGTCGACGCGGGCCCTTCCTGGGATGTCAGAACTATCCCAAGTGCCGGGGCACCTCGCCGATCACCGAGGAGATGAAGCAGACCCTGGGCGACCAGCTAACGGCCTTCGCACCGGCGGCCACGTCGGCGGCGGCCAACCTCAAGTCGATCCCGGTCGACGAGACGTGCGAGCAATGTGGTGGGCCGATGCTCGTGCGCAAGGGTCGCGGCGGCAGCTACTTCCTCGGCTGCGCGGCCTACCCCAAGTGCAAGGGAACGCGCGAGCCTAGTGAGGCGACTGTCGAGAAGATCCGGGCGGCCGTGGCCTCTTGAAGACGACCCCCCTCGGGGGCTGAAGGGGCCCGATCAAGACGTTGCGCGGCCCACTTCATCTAAAGGTGTCCGCGTCCCCGTCAAGGCCCATCGATCGTCCCCGAGTCGAGCGGGCCGCCACCTTCACCGGGGCGTTTTGTCTCTCCCAGCGCCATCGCGTAAGCGGTGGCATAGGTCCGACAATGGGCGATCGATACCAGGATGTCGGCCACGCCCCGCACGGCGGCGGCGTCGCGAAGGGCCCCGCGAACGAGCACGCGCGGGGGCCCGGTCGGTTGCGGACGTACCTCCAAGTCGGTTCGCGCCACCACACCGATCGTTGAGGTCCCAAGCGCCTTGAGGATCGCCTCCTTGGCGGCCCAGCGCCCCGCGAAATGCTCAATCGCATGTTTGCGGGCTTGGCAATAGCGGATCTCACGCTCGGTGAAAACACGACGCAGGAAGATCTCGCCATGCTGCTCGATCATCCGGCCGATCCGGGGACACTCAACGATGTCAGTGCCGATCCCGAGGACGTTCATGGCGCGAGTCCCGCATGGCCTTGAGGCGGACGCCCCCCTTCCATCCAGTCTAGCTCGACCGAAGGGAAGGACCAAGACACCGCGCGTGGCCTTGAGTCAGCCCCAAGGGCCCGCTATAGGAACAGGAAAGGACGGCCCTCTCCCACGACGAGGAGCCCACCCATGGCCAAACCCTTCGACACATCCACCAAGGCGCTCATCGAGACCTACCCCGAGTCTTGGCTGCGCTATCTCGGCATCGACACTGACGGGCCCGTCCACGTTGTCGAGACCAACCTCGCCGCCATCAGTCCCGAGCCCGACGAAGTCCTCCGGGTCGACGGCCCTTCTCCATTCCTCGTCCACATCGAGACCCAGTCCTCGCGCGACACCACATTGCCTCGACGAATCTGGCGATACAACGTCCTGCTCGACTTCCAACATCACCTCCACGTCCGAAGCGTCGCCGTCTTGCTGAGACCCGAGGCCGACTTCAAGGGCATGGACGGCCCTCTCGATTATCGACTCCCAGACGGGCGGCCCGTCCACCGTTTTGAGTTCGAGGTCGTTCGCGTCTGGAAGCGACCCGTCGCGACCTTTCTCGACGGAGACCTGGGAATATTGCCGTTGGCCCCACTCGCCGACGTCCCCGAGAAAGACTTGCCGGCCGTCCTTCAAAAAGTCGATCGCCGACTCGCCCGGGAGACACTACCCGACGTGGCCGCTACAATGATGGAAACTACCCTCGTCCTGGCGGGCATGCGCCTCGACGAAGACCTCATCGATGCCTTGCGACCGAGGTTGCACACCATGAACATCACTACCGAATCGTCCTACTATCGCCTCGCGCACAAGGCCGGATTCCGCGAAGGACAACAAACGGGACGGGAAGAAGGACGGGAAGAGCAGACGCGGAAGATGGTCCTTCGACTCGGTGGCAGCCGGTTCGGCCAACCTTCGGCGGAGGTCGAGCGCCGACTCGGCGCCATCACCTCTCTGGATCGCCTGGAGTCTCTCGGTGACCGTCTCCTCGTCGTGGGTTCCTGGGACGAACTCCTCGCCGAAGATGCGTGAAGACAATTAATCATAAATACATTTGCCGATGTGTGAACGCGCGTGTCACGGCCGCGCATCGGGGGTCAGGGTTTCTCCGCGATGGACTTGCTCAGCGACTTGACTCCGGCCCAACGCGAGGCCGTCACTCATGTTCGAGGGCCCTTGCTGGTCTTGGCCGGGGCCGGCTCGGGCAAAACGCGCGTCATCACGCGCCGTGTGGCCCACATGCTCCGGGAAGGTGTCCCAGGACGCCGGGTGCTCGCCCTGACCTTCACCAACAAGGCGGCCGGCGAGATGCGGGAACGGATCGCCGCTTTGGCTCCTGATTCGGGTGTTTGGGTCGGCACCTTTCACGGCCTTTGCGCCCGCTTGCTTCGGGTCCACGGTCCACTCGTGGGCATCGACCGCAACTTCACGATCTACGACCAGGGTGATCGGACCCGCGCCATCAAGGACACGATGGAGCGACTGGGACTCGACTCCGCCGGCGTGACCCCCGAGCGCGTCGAGTCACTCATCAGCCGCGCCAAGAACGACATGGTCACGCCCGAGGTCATGGCCCAGTCCCGCCAGGGCGACCACACCGCCGCCGTCGCCGCTCGCGTCTATGGGCCCTACCAGGAGCGTTTGCGTGGGAACGCGGCCGTCGATTTCGACGACCTTCTCCTCCACCTGGTCACCATCCTCAAATCTCACCCCGACGTCCGCGCCGAACTCGATGCTCGCTATGAATATGTCCTCGTTGATGAATATCAAGACACGAACCTCGCCCAATACGCGATCGTTCGCGCCCTCTCGCGGGACATGCCCAACATCTGCGTCACCGGCGACCCGGACCAGTCCATCTATGGTTGGCGCGGGGCCAACCTCAAGAACATTCTCGAATTCGAGCATGACTATCCAGGTTGCAAGGTCGTCAAGCTGGAACGCAATTACCGCAGCACCAAGAACATCCTCGAGGTCGCCGACGGCCTGATCCGCCACAATGTGCGCCGCAAGGCCAAGGGCCTCACGACCGAAAACCCCCGCGGCGAGCCGGTCGAGTTGACGATCCACGCCACCGAGACCGACGAGGCTCGCGACCTCGCGGCCCGGATCGTCTCCCTCGTGAAGGAGGGCGACCAGACCTTCCGCGACATCGCCGTCTTCGTCCGCGTGACGGCCCTCACCCGAGGTCTGGAAGCGGCCCTGCGCGCCGCTCGCGTCCCCTACAAGGTCGTCGGAGGCGTCTCCTTCTACGAACGCGCCGAGATCAAGGACGTCCTCTCCTACCTCAACCTCATGGTCAATCCCAAGGACGACCTCGCCTTCTTGCGTGCCGTGAACGCCCCGCCGCGCGGGATCGGCAAGACGTCGCTCGACCGCCTCATCGACCGCGCCGAGGCCCTCGGCTTACCCCTTCTGGCCATGGCCCGCGAGGGAGAGGCCGTGCCCGGGATCAAGGAAAAGCCCGCGCGCGCCCTTCGAGACTTCACACTCCTCATGGATGAGCTGGCCGCCCTCCGTGACCACCCCGCCGAGGAAGTCTTGAGGCGGCTTCAGCATTTGTCTGGTTATCACGAATACTTAAGAAAAGATGCCAAGGAAGGGGACGAAGAACGGTTGGCGAACCTCGAGGAACTGGTCTCAGGGGCCCGCGAGTTCGACCGCGAAAACCCGGGGGCGTCGATCGTCGACTTCATGGAGGAGATCACCCTGAGCACGGCCGTCGACCGATGGAAGGACGACGGCGGCTCGGTCACGTTGATGACCCTCCACGCCGCGAAAGGCTTGGAATTCCCAGTCGTGTTCATCGTCGGCCTGGAACAAGGCCTCTTGCCCCACTCCCGCGCCAAGGAGAGCCCGAGCGAACTCGAAGAGGAACGCCGGTTGTTCTTCGTCGGGATCACACGGGCGAGGCGCGAGCTCTACTTGAGCCACTGCCGCGTCCGCGAGTTCCGCGGCAGCCGCTCGGCGACCGTCCCCTCCTGCTTCCTCGGAGAACTACCCGAAGGACCGATGCGCACCCGCGACCTCTCCGGTTTCCACTCCTCCGCACCTACACGACGGCCGCCGGAATCGCGACCGGCCCCCGGCCGGTTCAACCTCACGACCGCCGCCGCGCTGGCCGGTCAGGCCGAGGCCCCACCGCCCACGGGAGACGCCCTCGATGCCTTCCGACCAGGTGTGACGGTGCTTCACCCCCAGTATGGTCTGGGACGCATCGTCGCCATTGAAGGGGCCGGACCAAACCGCAAGGGGCGCGTCGCCTTCACGGTCGGCGGCGAGAAGCTCTTCGTCCTGGCCAAGTCTCCCCTCCGCCCCGTTGGCAAGCCCTGATCGACCCAATAATCCGCGCCGAGCGACGAATCGTCCTTTTGGACCAAACCCGGCCGAACCCGATCGACCGTCGAGGACCGAACTGATGAGTTCCCCGATCGCTTCCGCAACCTGGGAAGGCCGACACAACGAGTGCCCAATCTGCGGCAAGGAGAGTTGGGCGGAACCGTCCATCCATACGAGCGATGCCCCCTGCCCTCACTGCGGTCATCTGCTCTGGTATGGACCGCCCTCTCCCCTGGACCGTGTTCCCGAAGAAACGACCACGCCCCAAGTGCCCGCCCCAAGGACCTTGAGACGCCGACTGGGCCAAGCCGCCCGTTTGGTCGGCGAGACCGTCGCCCAAGTCGGCAGGCGCGTCGCGGCGCGGACCAGACCTCGTCGGCCTCGCGCGCCGGTCGTCATGAGCGGAGGCGTTTATGACAAATGGCTTGATGGTTGATTCGGTCGATCGAGACACCTCTTCCTCACATAGGCGACCTTGATCTCGTCCGCGGCCGCGTTTTCCCCAACCTGCACCGTGGACCCATCTCGTTCCGCCTGTCGCGAAGGTCTCGGTCCGCGAGCATCCGTGTCGCCGAATTGACGGCCGGTCCTTTTGCGCGCCCCTGGTCTCATGTAGGATGAATTCCGATTGGGCAGGAAGGAGCGGGCAACATGCTGCGTACCATTCTGATCGGCGTCGACGGTTCACCTGACGGCGAGGGCGCGTTCGAGGTGGCCATCTCGTGGGCACGCGAATTGAACGCGATGCTCGTCGGCCTCGTCGTGATCGACGCCCCAACCATCCGCCAGATGCCAGCTTGGCCGCTCGCTTCCGGCGAAGCTCAGAAGGCCCAGGACGAAGCCCTCATCGCCGATGCTCGACGACGCGCGGAACATGCCCTGGAACGCTTCTCCATCCGTTGCGCCCAGGCCGGCATCGCTAGCAAGCCGCTCGAAGACGTGGGCGTGCCCTACGAGCGAATCTTGGAGGAGTCCGTCCGTTACGACCTCGTGATTCTGGGCCGACGCACCCACTTCAACTTCGCGACCGCCCACGGTCAGGAGCAAACCGTGGAACGCGTCATTCGATCCAGTCCGCGACCCGTCGTCACCGTGACCGAAAGGCCCACCGCCGGCGACGCGATCCTCGTGGCTTACGACGGCAGTCCTCCCGCCGCGCGGGCCCTTCAGAGCTTCGTCTCTACGGGTCTGACGCGCGGTCACGAAGTGGTCGTCCTGACCGCCGGCACCGACCACGCCGAGACCGCGCGGCAAGCGGAACGGGCCGTCGATTTCCTGGCCCATCACGACCTGCGCGCCCGGGCCATCCCCCTGGAGACCCACGAGACGCCGGCCCTCGTCATCTTGCGCTATGTCGAACTCTGTCGGGCCGGTATGGTCGTGATGGGCTCATTCGGGAAGCCGGCCTGGAAAGACCTCATCCTCGGCTCGGTCACGCGCACGGTCGTCCGCGAATGCACGGCGCCGGTTTTTCTCTTTCACTGAGGCCCCATCGGCCCCTTTTCGATCAGGAACTCGGCCCGGCCGCCCTCCTGACGGACGTAGCTCGACTGTTGATGCCAGTTCCCCAAGACGACGAGCCGTGTCCCATTAGGCCGGACCTCGTCGAGCGTTTGGTGAACATGCCCCAAGATCATCAGGTCGGGCGGGTCGGTCATGGCGTCGACGAAAGCCCGATAGACCGCGATGTGCCGGGAATGGCTGGCCTCCAACCTCGCCTCGTTGAACTGGTCAAGCGTGAACTCGAAACCGCGCGCGACCGGATGCGGAAGCGCGCGAAAGCCCTGAAAGAAGGCGTCACTCTCCATCCAGCCCTTCCAGGTCGCGCGGCCGCCGAGAAGGTGGCCGTGGACGAGTTGACAGCGAGGACCGTCGGGCCCGAAATCGAGGTCAACCGGCCCTTCCCGCCATTGGGCCCCCAGCTCGCTCTGAAAAAAAGGCCCGAGCCAGGCATCATGATTGCCAGGTAAGACGGTGAGCGAACCGCCCCCACCCACGAACTCGGCCAAGGCCAGCAATCCTGGACACGTCAGGGGCCGCTTCCCGCTCTGACGAGCGGCGAACCAGAAGTCGCAAAGGTCGCCCACAATGTAGATCGCGTCGTCCGCGGTCTTGGTCCGCACCCAGCGCGCGAAGCGCTCCGCCCGTTCCGGGTGATCAAGTCGCAGATGTACATCACTGGCGAAATAGGTGGCCATGAACCATCCATCGCGAGGCGCCGAACTCCACGTCTTCGGCGAGGGCCTTGGGTACCGAAAAAAGTTGTGCCAGCGCGAGTTGTTGGGCGGTCGGTGCCGTCGTAGGTTCCACATGGGGACCGTCCGCGCGTCGCGACATCACGTCCTTGGAGTACCCGACTCATCAACCAACGACCGACGAGTTGACAGCCCCCGGCGCCGACCTATGTTCCCTTGGATTCGCCGAAGCGAACATTCTCATCGACGCGGAAGATATCCGAGTCCTCATTCGAGGACCACCCCCCAAGGCCGGCCTCATCGACCGGGAGGTGGTCGCGACGACGCGCCTCTGTGGAGAACCTCCCATGACCACCCGGACCAGCCGACGCGACGCGATCTCACAGTCGCCATTGCAAATCTACCTCCAAGAAATCAACGACACACCCCTCCTCTCCGGTGAGGAGGAAAAAGGTTTGGCCAACCGCGTCGCCCACGGCGACCCCCAGGCTCGTGAACACATGGTCAAAGCCAACCTCCGGCTCGTCGTCAATATCGCTCGCGGCTATTTGGGTAAGGGCCTAAGCCTGGAAGACTTGATCGAAGAAGGAAACCTGGGACTTCTGCGTGCTGTGGAGGGTTTTGACGGCACGATGGACACCCGCTTTAGCACGTATGCGAGCTACTGGATCAAGCAGTCGATCCGGCGCGCGGTGATGAACACGGGCAAGCCGATCCGCCTGCCCGCGTACATGGTGAGCCTGCTCTCGAAGTGGCGCCGGGCCGTCACGGTCCTGACCGACCACCTGGGCCGCACCCCCACTCCCGACGAGGTGGGACGGGCCTTGCGCCTCTCCAAGAAGAAGGTGGGGATCGTCGCCAAGGCCATTCGGGTCAACAACTTGACGCCTCATCCCGAGTCCGTCGAGGAGGACGGCCTGATCCTGGGTGAAGTGCTGACCGACGATCGGAGCCGGGCGCCGGACGACCTCCTGATCGAGGCGGACGACCTCGACCGGGTCCTCTTCCGGCTGAGCCAACTTGACGACCGGGAGGCGGCGGTCATCCGGATGCGATTCGGTCTGGAGCCCTACGCCCCCATGACCTTGCGCGAAGTGGGCGAACGTCTTGGCCTGACCCGCGAACGGGTCCGGCAACTCGAAAACCAGGCCCTCTTGAAGCTCTCGGCCGGGCTCGACGACGAATAATCCCACATGCGGGAAGTGAGTCGTGATCGGCAGGCGTTTATGGGGTCCGTTCGCGGACCCCATTGTTTTTTTGTGAGTGCGCGCGAGATCGGACGGGGAGAAAGAGGCGATTTGGCCCGTCAGGGTCCAGGGACCTTCCCATTGTCGCAAGGGCCTTCGGAGTCAGGACGTGGGCGGTCCCGTGACCTCTTCGTTGGCTGGAAAAAAAGCGGCGACGGGGCCAATAATCGCTCCAGGCGACCCGAATGACCTTACGTGGGGACGAGACCCGGACGGGTCCACCCTCAACGCAACGGGAGCCGGACGCAACGGTCCACAGGAGTCGAAAACATGTGCTGCTCGATGTTCAAGAAGGGGATCATGGGGGCCGGTATCGGCGCCCTCACGCTGGGCCTGCTCTTCGGCACCAGCGCCCCCAGTTACGTCAAGGCGTTCTTCAGCCACGTGCGCAAGAACGTCCATGCTAACGTCCCGGTCGAAGTCCAGATCGAGAAGGCGCGGCAGGAGATCGCCGCCCTGGAACCGGCGATCCACACCGGGATCGAGGCCCTGGCCAAGGCCGAAGTTGAGGTCGAGGACCTGGGCCGGCAGATCGTCGTCCACCGAGATAACCTCAAGGTCCAAGAGAAGCAGTTGGTGGCCCTCCGCGATACGATGGACAATGGCTATCGTCGGACCGACGGCACCGACCGGTCCCGCGACTTGCAGGCGGCCGCCGCCCGCCACCTCGACAAGTTCAAGCATCACAAGCAACTGCTCGCCGACAAGGAGGAGACCCTCAAGCTGAAGCAGCAGCAAGTCGACGCCGCGAAGGCGACGCTTGAGAAGATGATGGACCAGAAGAAACTTCTGGCCAGCAAGGTGGAACAGATCGAGACGCGCCTCAAGCAGATCCAGGCGACCGAGGCCTCGAACGAATTCAGCCTCGACGACACCGCCCTCTCCAAGGCCAAAAACTCCGTCACCGAGCTGGAGAAGCGGCTCGACCAGATGGCCAAGGTCGCCGAGTATGAGGGCCGCTTGGTCGATAAGGACCTCCCCGTTCTCATCGAGCCGGCCCGTGATGTCGCCCGCGAGATCGACGAGGAGCTGCATCGGGCCCCGATCACCCCGAACGACAAGCCCCTCTGATCGGATTCGAACCCGACCGATTGATCCATCGGGCCCGCGCCTCGCTTCCATCCAGCGACGACCCGGCCCCCACCTTCAACCCATCCGGCATCCCTGGTCCTGGCCCTTCCATGAAGGGGCCAGGACCGCGCCGTCACGGCCCGGTGGGGCCGGATACCCCGCCTTGTGCGGCGTGTCTGGCCCTTCCGGGCCTTGCTTCATTTCCAGGGTCGGGACCCGCTCTTGACCCGTGCAAGCGGGAGGACGATCCTGAAGGATCGCATTCAGGGCAAATCCTGGGAGCGCAACGCCAATAGGATGGGCCCACGGGCGAAGTAACCAGTGTACCGAGCCGCGATGGACGTAGGGTCAACGGGACCACGAAAAACGCGGACGTGGTGCGGTGGACCTCCTCAATGATTCATACCGGGTGGTAGGTCAGCCATGCTGGGACAATGGCGAGTCGTGTTGAGACAAGCGGAAGAGTCCGCCCGTGCGGGGCGGTTTGACGAAGCCCTGGCCTTGGCCAACCGGCCCAACGTGGCCGACCATCGCCAAGCCCTGGTCCTGCGTCATCGCCTGGCGCGGGACCTGGTCGCTCGGGCCGATCGTCGGGCCCGGGCCGACGACGTGGCCGGCGCGATCCAGGACCTCGACCTGGCCGAACAGGCCGGCGCGCCTCCGGACGTGCTCGCCGCCGCTCGGCTGAGCGTGGCCGACCGCGTCGCCGATGAAGTCAAGATGCTCCTGGACGCGGGCGACCCAGCCCGCGCCTTGGAACGAATCGACGACCTGGCCAAACACCACGTGAGCGGCCCGGCCCTCCGCCGCTGCCGCGAGGCCGCCGACGCCTGGCGCTCCGCCCTGGAAGAGGCGCGCCGCGGTGAGTTCGGCCTGGCCCAAGAACGCCTGGACCGCGCCGAACGGCTGGCTGGAGAGACCGCCTCGCCGGCGCTGGCCGCCGCTCGTCGCGACCAGGACGCACGCCAGAAGAACGCCTACCCCAAGGTCGAGGCCCTTTACGCGGCCCTCGGCAAAGGGGCCTGGCCGGAAATCCTGGGCGCGGCCGAGGCCGTCCTCGAGATCGTGCCCGAGCACCCCGCCGCTCGTCAGGCGCGAGGCCGTGCCTGGCAGCAGATCGCCGCCATCAGCCCCGGCGCGGCGCCGCCTCAACGCGTGGATCGACCCGAGCCGATGCCCGCGCCGACCCAGGCGAGAAGGCCGGCGGTCGACAACGGCATCGTCTTCCTGGAAAACAACCCAGCCCCGCCGACCCACGCGACCACCACGCGGCCGGCCGTTTGGGCGAACAGCCCCAAGCCGCAAGCGGCGGCGGCGGGTCGTTGCCCCCTCTGCAACGGGCCAATGGCCGTTCGGCAGGGCATCCACGGCAACTTCCTCGGCTGCCGGGCCTATCCCCGATGCCGAGGCACTTCCCCACTTGCGACAGGGCCAGGTCCTGGGACCGGCACCGAGATGGTTTTCATCGACGACAACCAAAGCACCGCGGCGCCCCGACCAGGACGCGGTCCCAAAGGCAGGTTCCTGCTCTGGGCCGACGGCGTGGGAGGTTATCTCGTTTGCCTCGACCCGGAATTGACGATCGGCCGGGCCGGCCCTGAAGGGAACGCCGACATCCAAGTGCTGGGCGACCTCTCGCGCCGCCACGCCACGTTGGTGCGCGACGGCGACGGCTACGTCCTGAAGGCCCACCAGACGACCCACGTGAACAACCGGAAGGCCGAGGTCACCACCCTTCGTGACGGCGACGTCGTCCGCCTGGGCTCGTCGGTCGAATTCGAGTTCCGCCAACCGAGCCCCGTCAGCGCGACGGCCCGACTCCGCCTGATCAGCCGCCATCGGCTGCCTCTGGCCGTCGATGGCGTCGTCTTGATGGGCGACACATGCATCATCGGCCCGACTCCGCAAAGCCATCTGCTCGCCGTCAACCAAACGGCCCCGGTCGTGATCTACCGCCAAGGGTCTTCCCTCTGGTGCCGCGCCGCGGGCGCGTTTGAGATCGACGGCCAACCCGCGAACGCGCGGGGCCCCCTTTCCTTGCGGTCGAGTGTGCTGGGCGAGGGGTTCTCGTTCAGCCTCGAACCGCTCGATACCGGCCCTTCCCCGGGCCCGGTGGCCTGACCGAACGGGGCGTTTCGGTCCCAAGAACCTCGGGAGCCCGACGAATGTTTACCCAGAAGCCCCGCAATCGACCCGCCCCCGACTGGGCCCCTGGTGACATGAACGCGACCATCGTGCAACCCAGACCCGACCTCAATGAAACCATCCCCTATGAGCATGCCCGAGGGCCGGAACACGGTCCAAGCGCGCCGGAGTCGCCGGAGATGACCTCGACCAAGCCCGAATCCAAGAACCGCTACACTTACGGGTCGGGCGCGCGCCCCCTCGACGGCTACACCATAAAACGGGCCATCGGGCGCGGCGGCTTCGGCGAGGTTTACTACGCCACCTCCGACTCAGGCAAGGAAGTGGCCCTGAAGCTCATCCTGCGCAACCTGGAAGTCGAGCGCCGCGGGGTCGTGCAATGCATGAACTTGAAGAGCCCGAACTTGGTCACCGTCTTCGACCTGAAGACCAACAGCGACGGTGACAGCTTCGTCATCATGGAGTACGTTGCGGGACCGAGCCTGGCCAACATCTTGGCCCAGAACCCGGCGGGCTTGCCCATCCATGAGGTGCGCGCCTGGGTGAAGGGCCTCGTAGACGGCGTCGCCTATCTCCACGACCACGGCATCGTCCACCGCGACCTCAAGCCGGGCAATCTCTTCATGGAAGAAGGGATCGTCAAGATCGGCGATTACGGCCTCTCCAAGGCGATCACCGGCAGCCAGCTTCCCGGCCACTCCGAGAGCGTGGGCACATGCCACTACATGGCCCCCGAAATCTCGACCGGCAAGTACACCAAGGGCATCGACATCTACGCGATGGGCATCATCATTTATGAACTCCTCACCGGGCGCGTGCCGTTCGACGGCGAGTCGGTGGGCGAGGTCTTAATGAAGCACCTCACGGAACGACCGAACCTTGGACCCGTGCCCGAACCGTACCGTTCGATCGTCGCCAAGGCGATCGCCAAGGACCCCAATCATCGACCTAAGAGCGCCTACGAATTGCTCCTCCCCGAGGAAGGCGCGCGACCCGTCGAGGTCCACTTCGTCGACGGCAAGAACGGCAAGCCCCAGGACGACGTCCTTCGGATCGAGGACGAGTCGGTCTTCTACATCGGCCCGAACACCTGGCCCACCCGCCAACCGGCCCCGACCTGGCGGGAACGCCTCGTCGGCAGACGTCCGCGACCCGCGCAGCCGGCGCAACGGCAGGTTCGACCCGTCGCCCAGCAACGACCCGTCCAGCGACCCGTGCCGCCCCCGGC
>CALLYK010000079.1 GCA_937858365.1 uncultured Isosphaeraceae bacterium
TCGCCGCAGGCGGGGACCCGTCCCAAGCGTGGCGCGACGGACTGAGGTCCTCCTTCGAGTTCATGGCCATGTCCCAGGTGACTTCCGCACCCGTGTAGGCGGCCATGCGACCCATGATCGCCAGGAGTGTGCTCTGGGCCATGTACTCCCCGTTGTTGATCGGTCGGTCGGAACGAACGCCGGCGAAAAGGGCGTCGTGCTCGGCTTGGAACATTAGGTTCGCGGGCCCTTCGAACGTCCATTCGCCGTTCGACGATCGAACCCGCATGCCCCGATTGCGTTCGGCCAGCCAGGCACGCCCCTTGGTGCCGATCACCTCCACCGAAAGGTCGCTCTTGCAACCCGGCTGCTGTCGGCAGTTGCTGATCAGTTTCGTCCCGTCCTCGTACTCATAAACGATCGAAAAATGATCGTAGATATTTCCATACTCCGGTTCGGTGAGGACTTGCCGCCCGCCCATGCCGATCGCCTTGACCGGATACCGGTCCCTCATCAGCCAGGCGCACGTATCGAGAAAGTGGACGTGTTGCTCAACGTTGAAGTCGCCTGAGAGCCAAGTAAAGTTGTACCAATTGCGCATTTGATACGTTATCTCATTTTCTTCGGGGATGCGCTTCTTGGCCCAGCGTCCGGTCCGGTAGTCGTTAGCGAAAAGGGTGGTCATCTCGCCGATCGCGCCGTCGTGGACGCGACGGACCGTCTCACGGAAGCCGTTGTTGTAACGCAAGCAGAGGCCGGAGACGACCGAAAGGCCCTTGCGCTTCGCTTCGGCGCAAGTCTCCAGCACGGAGCGCACACCAGGCGCGTCGACCGCCACGGGTTTCTCGGCGAAGACGTGTTTGCCGGCGTCAATGGCTGCTTTGAGATGGATCGGTCGAAATTGCGGGGGTGTGCAGAGCAACACGACGTCGGCCGACTCGATGACGCGTTGATAGGCGTCGAAACCCAAGTGACACTGATCGGGCCGAACGTCCACCTTGCTGCCGACTTTCTCGTCTTCTCGGAGGGTCTTCAGACAATCTTGAAGGCGATCGGCAAAGGCGTCGGCTAAGGCGACCAATCGGACATCGGGGTCGGCGGCGAGCGCCTGTGTGGCGGCCCCCGTGCCCCGTCCGCCGCAGCCGACGAGCCCCACGCGCAAGGTCGAGCCACCGCCCACGTGCGCGAGGGACCTTCCTGCGAGCAGGACACCGCTTGTCGCACTTTGAAGCCAATCGCGCCGCGTCAGGGAGGGATGCATGTGGCACGCTTCGTTGGTTCGATGACTCGCCTGGTCCACGACACCGAGAGTAGGCGCCGACGATGCCTGTGTTCAAGGGAGTCACTGCGCGAATCGACGAGACCCACCCTGAAGAAAGGTCCGTGGAAGAAGGAGGAAGTGGGGCGACTGTGCCGACAATGACGGCGGGGACTTCCCGCCGGTTTTGGTGCATGGTCCGATTTGCTGGGCCATGATGTTATTTGGCTCTTGCTCAAGTTGGGGCATTGTCGGTGAGGCTCGTTGGGTCCCGCCGATGAGACGCGAAGCGCCGGGAAGTCCGAAGCCGGATCGCTTTGGGGAGGTCCCCATGGATTTGCGGTGAGGGCGGGTCGTAAGGTCGCCGGCCCCACGACGACCGAACCGATTTCGCTTTGTGCCGATCAGGCCCATTTCGCGGGCGGTCCCTCTTCGGAACGGTCTCCCTTGCTCTTTGACAACTTGGAAGGCGCATCGGCACCAGCCACCAAGGGCCGAAGCGCCGGGAAGTCCGAAGCCAGATCGGTTTGGGGAGGTCCCCCTGGATTTGCGGTGAAGGCGGGTCGTAAGGTCGCCGGCCCCACGACGACCGAACCGATTTCGTTTTGTCCCGGTTGGACCGATTGAGTGGCCGGCCCTTTTCGGAAGCCCCCCCACAGGAGATGATAGACCTCTTCACGACTTCCTTCAGTCCGAACTTCGTGATCCTGTCGATTCCAGCGAGAGACGCCATGGCGCCGATTCTTCTGATTCTCTCGACCACGCTGGCTGGCACCATCGTCCCGAGCGATGATGCCGTTTGGTGGGATGCTCGCGTCGTCCAGTCCGTCGATCGGTGTCCCGAGCGCAAGGCCGAGTGGATACGACTACTGAATAGCTGCTCCGTGAGTCAAAGGCTGGGTTTGGCCTATCTGATCGCCGACCTACCGCTTCGCGACCTGGAGAAACTGCCGACCGAAGTCCTGTCCAAGAACGTCACTCTGGCCTACCAAGCCCGCGGTGAAGTGCCCTGGGGCCAGTCCCTTCCCGATACGATCTTCCTCGACGCAGTCTTGCCTCACGTGAGCTTGACCGAACCGCGCGAGCCGATGCGCTCGGAGTTCCACGATCGTTACCTGCCGCTTGTGAAAGACCTCAAAACACCGGGCGCTGCGGGACTCGCGATCAACAAGAAGCTCTTCGGTGATTATCAAGTCAATTATAACACCAAGCGACTACGCACCGACCAGAGTTCCAAGGAATCCATCGCCCAAGGAATGGCGACGTGTACCGGCCTTTCCATCATGCTTGTGGAAGCTTGTCGCGCCGTGGGCGTGCCGGCGCGCGTCGCTGGGATCGCTTCTTGGCCAGGTCGGGGCGGGAACCACACCTGGGTCGAGATATGGGACGACGGCTGGCACTTCGTGGGGGCGGCCGAGCCGGACGAGAAGGGACTCGACCACGCCTGGTTCGTCGGAGATGCCGCGACCGCCATCGCCGACGTGCCCCGCAGCGCCATCCACGCCGCGACTTATCGCAAGACAGGCGTCTTCTTTCCGCTCGCATGGTCCCCCAACGCGATCGTCCCCGCCGAGAACGTCACCGAGCGGTACACCAAGGGCCGCGTGGCGGCCGTCCTCGCGAAGAACACACTCCTCGTCGAGGTCCGTCAAGGCGGCGAACGCGTGGAGTCGGACGTGCTCGTGGTCGATCGGGCGAGCGGTCAGGTCCGCCCCATCGGTTCAAGTCTTGGCCCCCGCGCCGACATCAACCGTCACCTCACGTGCGAGGCCCCTATCGGGCCCGACGTCTTCGTGGTGGCCCGAGCTAACGGAAGGACCACCCTTACGGCGGCGAAGGTCTCGGGCGAGACCCTCGTGCGACTAACGCTGGACCGGGCGATCGCCGATGATGGCCGCGAGGCGCTCGCGAAGACGTTTGCCGATCGGTTCGGCCTCGACGAGACCAAACGTGACGCGGCCCGCAAGGTCCTGGCCGAATTGCCCTGGGACGAGTCCCTGCGCGACGTGGCGTGGTCGGCCTACAAAGCATCTTCGATTCATGAGGCATTGAAACAAGAATTCGACGAAAAGGCGGTGAAAACGGCGGAGCGAACGAGCCCCTATCTTTGGCGGCACGTGGGCGAGCGGCCCAAGGACGGTTGGGCCCTCGTGATCGCGATGCACGGCGGCGGTGGCGCCCCGAAGGCCGTGAACGATTCTCAGTGGAAGAGCATGTTCGAGCGCTATTACAAGGAACATCCCGAGGCCGGAGGCTATGTGTACCTCGCCCTCCGCGCCCCGAACGACGAGTGGAACGGATTCTACGACGACGCGATCTGCCAGCTTGTCGAACGGTTGATTCGTCAACTCGTCATTTTTGAGGGTGTCAATCCCGACAAGGTTTGCATTCTAGGCGCCTCACACGGCGGCTATGGGGCCTTCGTGATCGGCCCCAAGATGCCCGATCGGTTCGCGGCCATTCACGCTTCAGCGTCGGCCCCCACTCCCGGCGAAACGCGAGGCGAGAACCTGAGGAACGTGCGTTTCACGTTCATGGTGGGCGAAAAAGACACCGCTTACGGCCGGGCCGAGCGATGTCAGGCATTTCAGAAGGAACGCGAAGGCTGGAAGGCGAGGTTCGGTGGGTTCCCGGGTGAATTCGAGTGGAAAGTAGGGGTCGGCCACTCCGTGCCCGATCGAGACAAAGTCGCGGAGATGCTCACGGCGCAGAGGAACACTCGGCCCGATCTCCTGATCTGGTATCAGACCGACAACGTCTTGAAGCACTTCTACTGGGTCGAGACACCCAATCCGACTGACTCCGGGCGGGTCGAAGTGTCGGTGCGCGACAACACAATCAAGCTGGCCACCGAGAAGGTCGGGGCGGTGGCCTTCTGGCTCGATGGGCCGTTGGTGGACCTCTCCAAACCCGTGACGATCTCGCGGGAAGGGCACCCGGACAAGACGATCGACGCTCGGCCCAGCCCGGAGACCTTCTGCCTGGGCCTGGAGCGTCGGGGTGACCCGAAGCTGGCGGCACCGTTTCGAGTCGAAGTCGGCGACGAGTGAATTTCGCTCAAGCGATCATTTTTTAGTTATATGGATATCGGCAAAATCCATATATGCTTTCCAGTCGGCATCGGTGACATCGTGTTTGCCGGGGCGGAGGTGATAGCCAACCGTGCTGCGGATGAGCTTGCTTTCGGGGGGCATGGAGAGGGCGGCGAGGCCGTCAGTGCCGAGAAGGCGATAGACGGGGTCGGCCCCGAGACAGGAGAGGAACTCCCCCTTGGGGTCGGCCCAGAGGTCCTCCGTGGCGCTACAGACGAGAACGGGTCGCGGGGCGATCAGGGCAATCAGCATGTGTTGGTCAAACGGCATCTCAAAGACGCGGTCATTGTATTGTTTGAAGTTGTCGCAGAACCAATGTGGAAATGACGTATTGATGCGTTTGACGGTCTCACCGAACCAGCGGTGGCTTAGCGCGGCCCCTCCTTCACCGGAGTCGTTGGAGATGACCAGGGCGAATCGGTCGTCTTGGGCACCTGCCCAGAGCGATGTCTTGCCCAGGCGGGAGTGGCCCATCACCGCGACGCGCTTGCCGTCGATGGCGGGGTCGTCTTGGAGGAAGTCGAGGGCCCGTGAAAGACCCCAGGCCCAGGCGCCGATGGCCCCCCACTCGTCGGCGGCCGGGCGTGTCTGTCCCTCCTTGTAGAAGAGGGGATGGACCCCGTTTTGGAACCCATCATCATAATCCGGGTCGAGGTCGCCGTAGTAGGCGGTCACCAGAGCATATCCTCGATCGATGATCATCGACACCGGCCAACGAGAAGCCTCCGACCCGCGCGACGCTTCGGTGGCCCTGTTGTTCACGACGCCCCCCTTCGTGTCGCTGCGCATCCACTTTAGCGACATCATGATCTCGGGGTCGGGCTGGACCGCATGGTTCCCGTTGAAGTTCAGGCCGAGGAACGCAGGGGACTTGCCCTTCGCGGCGTTGGGAGTGTAGATCAACAGGTCCATGTGTGGACCACCGGGGTCAGGCGTGAACATGATGGTCACTTCGCGCCGCGTGGCCTTCCCGTCCAGGGCCTTCTTGTTCTCTGAGCGGACACGGGTGGTGAGGGTGACCATCTCACGTGGGCCCTTGCCGTACATTTGCGTTTCGAAGAGGCGCATGATCTCGGGTCGTCGTTTCGTCTTCCATGACTCGGCAGTCGTGATCTTCGAGCCGTCGGCCGCGACCAGGACCTCGGGGAGCGGATAGGGCGGGACCTTGGACTCGTCCTGGTTGATGCCGTCGGGGAAGTCGTCCTTCTCGGTGGCGATCAGGGCGCGGTCGTTCTTGTCCGGCCCCTGCGCGGTCGCCGACGGACCCGAACAAATACATAGGGCAGCGAGGACGATCTTGAAGATGCTCATGAGACATCCTTTTTTCGTCAATGTGTCACGGGACCGGACGCTGATCATGGTAGGCGCTCAGGGCCTGGAACCGTCGCACCTGCTGGGCAACGACATACCCGGTGGTCGCGAGAAGCACAACGATGACATTCGGGTGGAAAGTCGGTGCGGCTGGCCGAGGGTAGGCGAGGAGGAGGAAGCCCACGATGCTGATTATTGTGGTCAACCAGACGAGTCGCACGCGCGACCAGAGCCCCGAGGTCGCGATGAGCAGCGTGTAGCCGCCCACGTACGGAGTGCCGCCGGCGTCGAGGACTGCGATGCAGGCCGTGGCGAAGGCGATGTCGGCCGCGATCCAAACCGTCCGAGCGCGTTCCGATCCTCCATCGTGGCGCTCCAGCCACCAGAGGAGGGGCGACAGTGCGAGCCAGAGGAACTCGACGGCGGATACCTCAAGGTGTCTCTTGAGGTCCATGTTCCTGCCCACGAGATAGTTGAGCTGAGTGAAAGCTAGGACGCCGCCGACTCCGAAGAGGCGAGCGGCCAGGTCGGGCTGTCGCCTCACCAAGCGGGCGACCTGGCCCGACGGGCCGATGCGCGCCGCTTCGACCGGCTCGCCACGAAGGTAGCGGTCGAGGTCTTCGGCCAATTCGGCGGCCGACCCGTAGCGGCGTTCGGCCTTCTTTTCCAGGCACTTCAGGGCGATCATCTCCAACGCGCGGGGTGCCGAGGGATTGAGCTTGCGCGGTGGGACCGGCTCCATCTCCAGAACCTGGATGATCGTGTCGTTGACCGTGGGGCCGCGGAATGGCGGGCGGCCCGTGAGTAATTCGTAGAGGACCGCGCCCAGTCCGTGAATGTCGGCTGCGATCGTCACTTCCCCTGGTCGTCCGCGGGCCTGTTCGGGGGCCATGTAGCTAGGGGTCCCAACCGCCGCGCCATGCAGTGTCAGGCCACTCTCGGCCCCGGCCCGCTTGGCCACGCCGAAGTCGATCACGTGGGGTGAGCCCCTCTCGTCGATCAAAATGTTCCCAGGCTTGAGGTCTCGATGGATGAAGCCTTGTCGATGGGCGAAGTCCACGGCGCGAGCTACGCGAGCGACTAGGCGAGCGGCCGCGTGGGGCTCGTCGCGCAGTCGATCGAGATGGGCCGAGAGGTTGCCGCCCTCGACGAGTCGCATGGTGAAGAAGGGATAGCCCAGGTACTCGCCGACCTCGTGAATGGTGACGATGTTCTCGTGGTCCAAGCTGGCCGCGGCTTGGGCCTCTGCCATGAAGCGGCGGACATCGGTCGGCGTCGCCAGGGGTCCGGAGAGGACCATCTTCAGGGCGACCAGTCGCTTGAGGTGGACATGGCGGGCCCGGAAAACGACGCCCATGCCGCCGCGTGAGATCTCGCCGAGAACTTCGTAGTCGCCGATTCGCATCCCAACGCCAGGGAAAGGAGGGGCGGTCGCACTTCGAGTATCGCGCAATGTGATCGTCGTCTTGGCGGGGAGGCTCGAACAGGAACTGAAGGCACCTGAGACTTCCTCGTCCCATCCAGTGAACCTCCGCAAGTACTCTTCTGGAGACGGGGACTCACCCCGACCGCGACGAAGCTCGACCTCCAGCGCGATCAACTCGCGCAAGATGTCCCCCACGTCAGACGCGCCAGCTTTCTCGAGAAACGCTTCAATCCTTGGCCCCGCGTCAGCCCTCCAGGCCTTCTCGAACTCCTCACAAACCGCATTCACGCGGTGATCCTGAGTGAGCGAACTCGGCGTCTGTTGAGGGGGCGATTGGGTGGGACCCATCATTCGGTCTCCGCGGCCCAAGTCTTACGAATGAGCTCCATTCGGCGGGCCACGGTCCGGACGGCGCAGCCAAGCAGTTGAGCGATCTCCGCGCGGTCATACCCTTCCATGCGGTGGATCGCCACCTGTCGTAGGTCGTCGTCACCGAGCTTCTCTAACAGGTTATCGTACTGCTCGGACATCACAGCGACGAACTCGGGGGTCGGGTCGCCAGCGATGATCGCGTCGAGGTCCATAGGGAGGGCCGCATGTCCACCGCCGCGCTTCCTTGCGCGTTCCCGCTCGACTTGGGCCGAGACCTTGCGGATGGTGATCACCATGAGCAAACGCCATAGATCGTCGCGGTCGTCCAGCTTGGGAAAGCGTCCGCGGACGACGCCTTGGCAGAAGCTGTTGAAGGCGCTGAGGGCTGCGTCCTCTTCATCCTCCATTGACCCCGCTCGTCTCCCAGCGAGTCGTTGCGACGCGATTCGGGTGAGGCTGGTGAAGTAACGCTCCCAAAGGGCCTGCGCGGCGGCGCTGTCGCCCGCTTCCAGGCCCTTGATCCAGCCCGTGACTGAGCCGCCTTGGTCTTGGCCCATGCCGCCCCCCCTTGGTCAATACACTCGATTCTACTGCCCGATGGACGAACTCGGTAGGATGGTCGTTCAACAGGTGGAGAAGTCGCCGCAGTTTTTCTTCCTTGCTTCCGTGTCCGTACCGTGCCCCAGTCCAGCCGGTCCCGCGAGACGACCCATGAACGCCGAGGCCTATGATCAAGCGAGACGACCGGATGAGGCGAATGCGCGCCGACTTCACGGTCATGACGACGCAGGGCCCCCTCGCTCGCGGATCGAGCCCTGGCTTTGGTGGACGCTTCGGCCGATTCACTGGCTGATCATGCGACTCTATTTCCACTGCGAAGTGGAAGGTGCGGAAAACGTGCCAGCGAACGGGCCCGTCATCATCTCACCGACCCATCGGTCCCGGTGGGACACGCTCGCTCTCTATCGAGCGACCTATCGGCGTATGAGGTTCCTCACCGCGCGTGAGGAGTTTTCGGGCTTGCAAAACTGGTTCATGGTGAGGATGGGGGCCTTTCCAGTGAACCCCAAACGTCCCGCCGCGGGGGCCTTGCGACATTGTCAGGACCTCTTGCTGGAAGGACAAGCCGTCGTTGTCTTTCCGGAAGGGGCCCTTTACTACTACCCGCCGAATCATGTCCACGCGCTGAAGCCAGGGGCCGCGTGGTTGGCCCTGGAATGTCAGCAGCGTTTGCCCGACACGCCGCTGACAATCGTGCCGGTTCGCTTGATCTACGGTGATCGCGTCCTCAAGTTCCGCAGTCGGATCAAGGTCCAAGTGCGACCGCCGATCGCCTTGACTCCCTATCTGGAATTGCCACGAAAGCAGGCAATCGTTCGCTTGACCGAGGACCTTCAACGTGCGCTTGGCGACGTTGTTAGCGACGTCCCGCCCGACGTGCCAGTTGAGAACCCGGTGGGGGGCGGAGGCGAGCCAAGGGCGACATAGAGTCGAAGCTGCTCGCTGACATAGTCGAGGACCGAGATGTTGAGGTCCAGCCGGGCCCGTACGAGGCGATTCAAATTGTTCAAGACCTCAATGGGGCGGCCCTGCCCTTCGCGCGTTCGCGCCAGGTCTTGGTTGAATCCCTCCTCGGCGAGCAAGACGGCCCTGGCCCTTTGGTCGATTTGCGCACGCGCCGCGATGGACCCAGCCTGCGCCGAGGCGATTTGCTCGCGAACCAAGTTCAACGAGGCTTGGCGACGTGCGACCGCTTGTCCGCGCTCCGCCATTCGTTGACGTTGGAGTGCCCGGTTCCCAGCGCCAAAGTTCAGGAGGGTCCAAAAAGCACGCACGTCGAAGTCCGTGCGACCGCCGAAGTTGCCGATCGTCGGCGGCACGAGGTTGCTGCCTCCACCGAAGACGCCCCCGCTGCCGCCCATCCATAACGTGGGCAGCCAGGGACGCCATCGTTCTTGTTGGACACGGGCCCCCGCCTCGGCGATCATCGCGTCGCCCTCGGCGAGTTCGGGTCGTTGGTTGACGGCCACGCGAATCAAGTCGGCAATGGGCAAGCGGTCGTCGATGATCGTTAACGCCTGAAAGTCCTGGGACGCGGGGACCAAGCGAGTCGTTGGGTCCAGGTTCAGCCGTTCGGCGAGCCGCGCGGAGGCCGCGAAGAGCGAGCCTTCGGTCTTCTGGATTTCCGCGATCAACAGGTTCCTCTCTGTCAGGGCGCGATCGGCGTCGGCCGCGCGACCTTCGCCGGCGAGGGCGAAATCTCGCGTGATGCGGGCCACCTCCTCGACGTTCGGCATAAGTTCGCGCTGAGTCTTCAGGTTGGCAGCGGCACAAGCCAGTTCTTGATACAGAACAGCAACCTCCAAGAAGACATCATTGGCCGTGGCCCGAGCCGACTCGCGCGCGGCCTCCACTTTGCGCCGCGCGGCGAGCGGCTCGAAGAGAGCGTCAGTCAGAGGGGCGAGAATGAGCACGGCCGGGATGGCGATGGTTTGACTCCCGATCGCTCGCGCACCACCGCCAACATACAAGGACTGCTCCGAGAGACTGAGGATTCGTCCCGAAGGTCGTTGCAAATTGCCGTCGTGACCGTGATAGCTCGAACCCGCGTTCAGCGACGGAAGCAACATAGCGCACGCGCGCTGACGCCAAGCCTGTGCCTCGAGGATCGCCATCCGAGCGCCAGCGATCCGCGGGTTCTCGTTCTCGGCGAGTCTCAGGCACGTGTCGAGGTCAATCGGGAAGATCGCTTGTGTAGGCTGAGTGGTCGCCGGGGCGGGAAGGTCCGGCAAGTCGAGCGTGGGCGAAGCTCTGGCGATCAGGACCGCGCTCAAGACGAATGCCGGGATGGTCGTGAACCGGAGCACGATTCTGGTCCCCCACCCCATCCTTGCCCATAGCGAGTACGAGACGCGAACGATTCAAGGCTAACGATCAGCGTCAGGGAGCATCGCCGGCGAAACGGCAATCCCAGCGTTCGGCACGGGTCGCGCGAGCACGTCGGCGGGCGGTTGTCCCAACGCCACGTAGAACTGGAATTGGCCCTTGTTGTAATCGACGATTGAGTCGAGATAGTCGTACGTCGCGCGGGCCTTCAGGCGGAAGCTGTCCAGCAACTCGATCGGCAGCACGTCGCGTTGCGCCCGGAATTGAATGCGCTCGTAGTCTTCGCGCAGAGCCAACGCGCCCGATTCGACGGCCTTCTCGGTCGAGTTGATCCGAGCGAAGGACGCGTGGGTCAAGGCGTATGCCTCCGTCACTTCGGCCCGAACGCGATTCAATGCGGCCAGTTCCTGGTACTTGGCGGCCTGAAGCCGGGCGTTCGCCGCTCGAACGAGTGCGACGTTTCCGACCCCGAGGTTCTGGATTGTCCAGAAAGCGATGACGTCCAGGTCGCTTCGGCCGCCGAAACCCCCAAAGACGGGTCGAACCAAATTGCTGCCGCCGCCGAAGGCCCCGCCGCTGAAGCCGATGAGGACATTCGGCGAAAAGGGCAAGACCCTCGCGCCTCCCAGCGAATAGAGGGCCTCCGCGACAGCGGCTCGCCGGTCAGCCAGTTCCGGCCGATTCAACAGGGCTGTCGCGATGAGCTCGCCCAGAGGTATCGGGCTGGGCACGATCGGGTGTGGGACCAGCGCCGCGTCCGTCGGATGAAGGCGGATCGAAGGGTCAAGGTTCAGGAGTCGACACAAGCGTGCTGAGGCCGCGATCACGTCCCCCTCAAAGCGCTGGCGATCGGCCTGGCGACCCGCCAGTTCGGTCGCGGCGCGATCGGCATCCGCCTGACGGCCTTGGCCGACCGTCGCGTAATCGGCCGTCAACTGCGCGATCCGTCGACCCTCGCCCTCCACCTGACGAGCGATCGCCAACCTGCCTTCAGCGCGTAAGAGTTCACTGTATGCGAGGGCCACCGCGAGAAAAGTCTGGTTCCTGACTGCCACCGTCGCGGCGCCACGCTGAACGACTACTTGCCGCGATGCGAGGTAAGAGAACAGTTCTTTCGCGAAGTTACCGTAAAGGACGATCCCGGGAATGTTCACCGTGCCGGATCCGATCGCCTCGGCCCCCGCCCCGACGTAAATGGCACTGCGATTGACCGACAGGATGTTGCCGTTGGACTGCTGAAGATTGCCATTGTGGACGTCGTAGTTTGTGCCGAGATTCAAGCTTGGCAAAAAGCGTGCGGCGGCGAGTTGCCGTTCGGCCTCGGCCTCGGTGAGGCGCTGCCAAGCGAGGAGCAAGTCCGGGTTCTCAGCGCCGGCCAGCTTGAGGGCCGTGTTGAGGTCGATCGGCCGAACCTCAAGCGCCGGCATGGTGGAAGGGGGCAAGTCGTCGATCGGCCGAGCTTGTCCGATGCGAGACGTCAGCGGCGGGGGCAGTTGATCCACAGATGCCTGGCCGCGTCCCTGCGCGATCGCGGCGGGTATCAGGATGAACCAGGCAATCTGCACTGGACCAGGCCGGAGAAATCGCATCACCGCGCAGTCCTCCGCCCGCTCCAGATGGACGACGATACACACAATGCCACCGTAAGGGTCGGCAAAATCGCCAAGGCCGGTTGAGTCAAATCTCTTTCTGCGCCCTTGTCATAGACGCCTCGGTTTCTTCAAGTCCTTGCGTTAGGCTGTTAGGGGCGTCTCGCGATGCCGACCTTTCACCTCACGGGTGGTCGGCCCGTTCCCGTGAAGATGCCTTGGGGCTTTAGGGTTCGGAGTGGTCGCAATCGATGAACGGTCTCATACGCGCTTCGCTGGGGAACCCGCATGCGGTCACGGTCTTCGCCCTGACCGTGGTCGTTCTGGGCCTTCTGTGCATCATGATGGTCCCGGTGGATATCCTGCCGATCTTCAAGAGTCCGGCGGTCCAGACTCTCACCTTCTACAGCGGGATGTCGGCGACGAACGTCTCGAACGACATCACCAACCGCATGGAACGTTGGACCGGACAGGCCAACGGCACGGCCAGGCAAGAGTCCCGGTCCATCATCGGGGCCAGCATTGTCCGGAACTATTTTCAAGGAGATGTCGACCCCAACGGTGCGTTGACGCAAGTTAACTCGTTGGCCCTGGCGTCCATCCCGAACCTGCCTCCCGGCACGTTGCCTCCGGTCGTCTTGCCGTTTGACCCAACCAGCACGACCCCGATTGGGATCGTCGCCCTGAACGCGCGCGAGGCAATAGACCCGGAGCACCCGGAGAATGATG
>CALLYK010000080.1 GCA_937858365.1 uncultured Isosphaeraceae bacterium
CCGCGGCGAGCTTCGGGTCGAGCTCCATCGCCTCGGCCCAGAGCTTCGCCGCGAGGGCGTAACACTTGGTGTCATACGCGCGCTGGGCCAGGTTGAGGCGTTCGGCGTTGTCGTTCAGGACCTCCCCCTTCAGCACGCTCGCGAGGCGATCATCCAGGGCCTTCAAGGCCGGGTCACTCGCGGCAAGCTCGGCCAGCCCGTTTTGGGCCTCGGCGGCCAGGTCGGCGTCGTTCAGGCCCCGCGCGGCCTTGAGGAGGTTACTCGAGTGGCTGCCTAGGGCTTGGCGATAGGTTGGGTTCCCTGGGTTGACCGCCAGGGCCTTTTTCTGCCAGACGATTGCCTCGCGCAGCTTGTCGCGGGCCTCGGCGAAGTGCTCTTCCGCGAGGTCGAGAAGCGCCAGGTGGTCCAGGGTGACCCCCGCGTTTCCAGCGGCATGTGGCGATTCGGGGTGGTCGTCGGCCAACTTACGCCAAATCGTCAGGGCCGATTCGCAAGAGGTCCGCGCCGCGGCCGCGTCGCCGGTGCTGTTGAGCACTTCGCCTAGATTGCCGTGGCTCTCGGCCAGCCTGGCCTGGAACTGGATGACGTCGGGGTGGTCGTCGGCCAGCTTCTTCCGAATCGACAGGGCCGACTCGAAGCTCGCTCGAGCCGCCTCCCGCCGGCCGGTGTCGCTCAGCAGTGCGCCGAAGTTACTGTGGCTTGTGGCCAGTTCGCTCTGATACTCGGTGACGTCGGGGTGATCGTCGGCCAGCTTCTTCCGAATCGTCAAGGCCGCCTCATGGGCGACCCTCGCGGCCTCCGGCTCGCCCATGGCGCTGAGCAGGTTGCCGAGGTTGTTGTGGCAACGGGCCAGGTCGCGCTGGTCTTCCGTGACGTCGGGGTAGTCGTGGGTCAGCCTCTGAAAGACCGCCAGGGCCAATTCGCGCGCCACCCGAGCCTTCTCAGGCTGCCCTGTGTCGCTCATCAGGTTGCCGAGGTTGTTGTAAGTGGCCGCCAGGTCGCGCTGATACTGGGTGACAGCGGGGTGGTTTTCGGCCAACTTCTTCTGGATCGCCAAGGCCGCCTCGTGGGCCGTCCGCGCCGCCTCCGGCTGGCCGGTGATGTGTAGCACGAGGGCGAGGTTGTTGTGGGTGACCGCGAGGTCGCGCTGGTACTGGGTGACGGCGGGGTGGTCGTCGGCCAGCGTCTTCTGGATCGCCAGGGCCGCCTCGAAAGCTGCCCGCGCCGCCTCCGGCCGGCCGGTGACGTCCAGCAGGATGCCAAGGCTGTTATGGCTGTTTGCCAGGTCGCGCTGGTATCGAGGGATGGCGGGGTAGTCCTCGGCCAGCTTCCGGAAGATCGCCAGGGCCGCCTCGTGGGCCGTCCGCGCCGCCGCCGGCCGGCTGGTTGCGAACATCAGGATGCCGAGGTTGTTGTGGCTGTCCGCCAGGTCGCGCTGGTATTGAACGACGTCGGTGTGTTCATGGGCCAGCTTCTGCCGGATCACAAGGGCCGCCTCGTGGGCCGTCCGGGCTTCCTCCGGCCGGCCGGTCATGCGCAGCACGAGGGCGAGGTTGTTGTGAGTGACCGCCAGGGACCTCTGGTACTGGGTATCATCGGGGTGGTCGTCGGCCAGTTTCCGCGAGATCGCCAGCGATTCCTGAAATGCCGTGATCGCGTCCCGAGCCTCGCCGATCTCGAACATGAGGTCCCCCAGATCCAGGCTCGCCCCGGCCAATCGCGCCAGGGATTCGGGCCGCGTGTCCTGGTCGGCTTGGAGCCGCTCGCGGAGGGACCGAAAGAAGGCCAACGGCTCGCTCAGCAGCCGCGTCCGGAGTCCCTGCAATTCCGCGGTGTCCTTCAGCAACGGCTCCTCGGCGATCACGTCGCCGAACCTCCGCACGGCGTCGATCGCCTGCTTCTCGTTGTCCTCGGCGCGCTTGCGTTGGGCGTCCAGACGCAGGTTCGCTTGAGTCAGCTCGCCGTTCTTGCGGTCCAGGTCGACCCGCGCCCTGGTTTGCACGGACGCCACGGCCCCCAGGCCCACGAGACCAACAAGCAAGGCCGCGGCGGCGGCGGTCACGCTCGTTCGGTGACGAGTCAGTCCGCGGACCAGCGTCCGCGTCCAGGGTTCGCGATACGCCGCGACGCGCTCGTCGGCCAGCCAGTGCTCGATATCGTCGGCCAGGTCCCGACATGTGGCGTAGCGGTCTTCGGGTCTCAGGGCCATCGCCTTCAGGACGATCGCCTCCAGGGCCTTGTCGATCGCCGGGACCATGCGACGAGGCGGCTGGAACTTGCCTTGTCCGACCCGCCCCAAAACGTCGCCCCCAGTGAAAGGTGCCCTTCCCGTCAGGAGGGCGTACAGCGTCGCCCCCAACGAGTAGACATCGGAACGGGGGCAAACCGCCCCCAGGTCGCCGCGGGCTTGCTCGGGACTCATGTAGGCGGGAGTGCCCATCACGGTGCCGGGCAGCGTTTCGCCCGAGCCGCTCGCCGAGGACGGCATCAACGCGTGCTCGTCCGAGCACGGCTCGGACGTCCCCATCGCCTTGGCCAAGCCCCAATCAATCACCAACGTTTCGCCATATCTGCCGACGATGATGTTGCCCGGCTTCAGGTCGCGATGCAGGACGCCTCGCGTGTGCGAGTATTCCATCGCGTTGCAGACATCCAAGAAACGCCGCAAGAGGCCGCGGAAAGCGACCGCCTTGCTCGACGCCGCGTAGGCCGGCCGACTGGTTGAGACCTTGTCTTTGTCCGATGCCTCGATGTCACCTTCGACCAGAGTGGGAGATAGGTCCGCGTTCGCGGGCCGATGGAAGCGATCGATGGCGTCTTTGAGGGTCGCTCCGCGAATGAATCGCATCGCGTAATAGGGGCGACCATCGCCGCGCGTTCCGAGCCCGTAGACCGGCACGATCCCTGGGTGCTCCAAACCGCCGGTGATCTCCGCTTCGAGAAGGAAGCGGCGGCGACTCGACGGATCGTCGGCGTGTTTTTCGTGGATTTCCTTGAAGGCGACCTCGCGGTTCAGTTCGGTGTCGAGGGCCACCGAGACGACGCCCAGGCCGCCTTGGGCGTGCGGTCGAAGTATCTGAAAACGTCCCGACCCGTCTGAGGCCGGATCGACAAGCAAGGTCGACTGGGCCCCGGAGTCGTTGGAGGCGGTTTCGGGCCCGAGACTCGAAAGCAAACCGTCGAGGTCCGGGTCGTCCAGGGCCGCGAGCACTTTCCGGGCCTCTTCTCGCAGACCCGGTCCCTTCACGCTCTTCTCGGCGTCGCCGTGCGTTCTCAAGTGCAAGTCGACCAGGCGATTGATGATGTCTCGTTCTTGATCATCAAGGTATTTGAGGCGCGTCAAGTGATCGGCCAGGGTACAGGACTTGTCGACGGTCCAGGCCTGAATACCGGTGACGAGCCGCGCTTGGTCGATCAAGCCGTTGCGCAAGGCGATCAACCCGAAAAAGAAATCAGGCGAGGCATCATTGGGGCGAGACATGGTCCCCTCCCGGCCGGCGGTCATGATGTGCCGATCATCTTAGTCCATCCTTCATGCGCGTTGAACGCTGCTTCCTCGTTCGAGACCAACGACGATATGCGGTAGGGGGAAAACGAGGAGACCTTAAACTGCTTTCCCTTGACCCCTCTTTCCCCCAAGGCGGCGGGACGAAGCGTCTCCACGTCCGGGTTGGTATGCTACCGTGATGGACCGCCTTCTCTCGGGCGTGTCTCTTCGTCGGTCCGCTGGGAGTTGATCGCGATGGCTTTCTCGCGCCTCGGCCTTGGCCCCATCTTCCTTTCACTCGCCCTTGGGTCTGTCTCGTTCGCCCAGGTCGTCCCCCACAATCAGAGCGCTCCGCCTGGTCCGGCCCTTACGCCGAACGAGGCAATCGCCAAGATGGTCGTGCCCGACGGCTTTCGCGTGGAACTGGTCGCCGGCGAGCCGATGGTCGTCAACCCCGTGGCGATGACCTTCGACGAAAAAGGTCGCATCTGGGTCACCGAGAGCTTCGAATATCCGCGCCGCGAACCAGGCCCCGGCCGCGATCGCGTCAAGGTCCTGGAAGACACCGACGGTGACGGCCGAGCCGACAAGGTCATCGTCTTCGCCGAAGGACTCAACATTCCATCGGGCGTCGCGGTGGGTCATGGGGGCGTCTGGGTCGCGAACTCACCCGACGTCCTCTTCTATCCCGACGCCGATCGCGACGGGGTGGCTGATGGCCCACCGCAAGTCGTCGTTTCGGGCTTCGGTCGCGACGACACACACGAACTCCCCAACTCACTCACCTGGGGGCCCGATGGCTGGCTCTACGGCTGGAACGGCGTCTTCAATCCCAGCAAGATCGTCCATCGCGGTAAGACATACCAATTCACATGCGCGATCTTCCGTATCCATCCCCGAACGCGCGACTTCGAGGTCTGGAGCGAAGGGACGAGCAACCCCTGGGGTATCGCCGTCAATGATCGCGGCGATTTCTTCGCCAGCGCCTGCGTGATCGACCACCTCTGGCACATGGTCGAAGGGGCCTACTACATTCGCCAGGGCGGCCCCTATCCGCCGTTCACCTGGCCGATGGGCTCGATCGTTTCCCACTTGCACCAGAAGGCCGCCTATTGCGGCATCCATTACTTCGATAGCCCCGCCTATCCTGAGCTTTATCGCGGTCGTTTGTACATGGGAAACATCCACGGCAACGGCATCAACGTGGATACGTTGAAGCGAGACGGCTCGACCTACAAGGCCGCCCCCGCGCCCGACTTCCTCGCGGCGAACGATGCCTGGTTCATGCCCGTCAGCCAGAAGACCGGACCCGACGGTTGCTTGTACATTTTAGACTGGTATGACCGCTATCACTGCTATCAAGACGCCAACCGAGACCCCGCCGGAATCGACCGCCTCAAGGGCCGCCTCTACCGCGTCCGCTATCAAGACACGCCCCGCAGGACCGGCTTCGACCTGGCCCGCGCGTCCGACTCTGACCTGCTTCAGCGCCTGCACGACCCGAACGTTTACGATCGCGAGATCGCCCGCCGCCTCTTGACCGAGCGCCTCGTGAAGACGCCCGCGCTACGCGAGACCGTTCAGAAGGCCGTGATGGAAGCCGGCCCGGCGCGTCGTCAACTCGGCGCCCTTTGGACCCTGATCGGCTCGGGGCCGATCGACCCGCCCTGGCACAAGTCGCTCCTCGAACACAAGGACAGCGACCTTCGCGCCTGGGCCGTTCGGGCCGCCGGGGACCAGCGACATTTGGACGAAGGCGTGAAGGAACGCCTCAGCTCGCTCGCCGCCGACCCTAGTCCCGACGTCAAACTCCAACTGGCCGTCGCCGCGACGAAGACGCTCGCGCCCGCCGAAGCCGAGAGCGTCCTCGTCCGACTCCTCGCGGCGAGTCCCGACGATCGCCTCATCACGCATGTCGTCTGGCAGCGGCTCCATCCGGCGCTCGGCGACCCACAAACGGTCGCTCGCCTCTCGCGGCAGGTCGGAGCGCTCGCCGATCCCGTGCCGGCCTCGTTCCACGGCCTTTGGCCCCGCCTTTTGGACCGAGTCGTCGCGGCCCCCGACGTGCCTGGAAACGCGGTCGCCGACCTCGCGCGCTTCGGCCTCGAGCGGCTCGGCGACCCGAACACGACCAAGGCCCTGCTCGACACTCTGACGAAAGCCGTTCGCGAGAAACGCCTGCAAGGCGATCGATTGACGGGCCTTCGGGCAGGTCTTGAAGCTCGCGTCTTGTCCGGGGCGGCCGATGGGCCGACCAACCTGCGTCTTCCCTTCGCGCAACTCGCCGCCTCGTGGGGAAACGCGCTCGCCCTCGACCAACTTCGGACCATCCTCGCCGACGCCAAGGCCGACATGAACGCGCGGGTTGGGGCGCTCGAGGTGCTCTCCGCGATGCGCGATACGCCGTCGCAAGACTTCATCCTCCAGCACCTGCGTGATCGAACCACGCCGGCCGACTTCCGCGTTCGCTTGCTCGGAGCACTCGGGCCTTATGAGTCGCCCGAAATCGGCAAGCAGTTGGTCGCCGCCTACGGGGTCCTCGACAACGACCTTCGAGCTCGGGCGATCGAACTGTTGACGCAGCGCCCGAGCTGGTCGGACGCACTTGTCGGGGCCGTCGAAGCCAAGCAAGTGCCCGCCGCCGCCGTGAACGTGAACCATTTGCGCCGACTTCAGGCGATCAAGGATCCGACGCTGGTCGGGCGTGTGAAGGCCCTCTGGGGTACGGCGCGAGAGGGTCGCAACCGCCAGCGCGAGGAAGTCGTTACCCAGATGCGCAGATATCTTGGTCAGACGGCCGGAGACCCGTTCAACGGCAAGGCCGTGTTCACGAGGGTCTGCGGGGCCTGTCACAAACTTCACGGCGAAGGGCAAGACGTGGGCCCCGACCTGACCGGGAATGGCCGGAACGATTTGGAACAGCTCATCTCGAACGTCTTCGACCCGAACCTCGTCATCGGCGCCGGGTTTCAAGCAACGATCCTGGCCACGACCGACGGCCGCGTTTTGACGGGTCTTCTCGTGGAAGACACTCCACAACAGGTCGTCCTGAAGCTGCAAGGAGGAAAGGTCGAGACGGTCCCTCGGGCCGATGTCGATGAGATGAAATTGTCCGAGGTATCCCTGATGCCCGAAGACCTGGAGAAGCAGCTCCAGCCGCAGGAGATTGCCGACTTGTTCATTTATCTGGGTCTCGACAAACCGCCCACCGACCCATCGGCGAAGCGCTTGCCGGGCCTGCCCGACCCCAAGAAGGCCCCATCGGGGAGGTGAAAACGGGCCCATTGAGGGCCCGTCCGGTCAACCGGCGATCCGATCGATGTCGCTCGAGCCATCCACGGCCGTTTTCAGGAGCACGTCCGGGGAGACCGCTTCGACACCTTTGGGGAGCGGTCGCGGCTCGGACTTTTTTGCATCGCCGTCGGGCCGCGAGGGGGGCCGCTTCGGGTCGCTTCGGGGCAGTCCCTCGGGCGTCGCGAATCGCGCCAGGGCGTTTTCGCGCTCGGCGAGGAGCTTCCCTTCGAGGTCCGCCGGAGCCTCTTTTCGCGGTGCGTTCTTGTTCCTGCCGATGCGAACCCAAACGCGGCGCTCCTTGGCTTGCTCTTCGCCGCGAATGGTCATCTGGAAGACGGCCTCGTCTCCTTCGCGACGCATCGTGTCGAGCGAGACGCGCACACGATCGGCGGTGAGGTCCGCCTCTTTCAAGCCGAAAGGGGCCTCCTTCGCCGTGGGCCCCTGGTCGTCCGCTACTGCCCTCGCGACCCGGCCGGACAACACGAAAGCCTCCGTCTTGCCTTGAAACCAGGATTCGCCCAATCGGGGTGGCGGCTTGCGACGGCCGTCGATCAGCGGGCCCAGACCGACTTCGTCCACCGAGCGAAGGTCGTTCTTTCGCTCGAACCCACTCATCGAGATACTCTTCGTCGCCACGTACAACGACTTCGGTCGAATGATCACATGAGGGATTTTGTTGTCGAGGAGGAGTTGGGCCGCGCGTTGCTCATGGGCGACGCCGATCACCATGGCGAGGACTGGTCCGCTTTGCCGAGAGCGGAGCTCGTCGATGGCCGAGTCCACCATGATCGTCGTTGCCGAGTCCCGCGCGTTGAGGTAGTCCTTCAAGCCGGTCATCAACGCGACCTCGGCCGGCAGCGGGTCGGCCCCGGTTTCCTCGCACTTTGCCTCGATCTCGGCGATCAGCTCGAACATCCGGTCGGTCGGTACTGCCGCGTTTTGTGAGCGTAAGGTCCGCGCGCGCGGGGCCACCCAAGGCTCGTTCTCCAGGACGTAGTCGACCTGGTTGGGGTCCCCCTTCAACGCCTTGAGTTTCGGGTCGGCGCCCAGCAATCTCAGGCCGATCCGATAGAGGTAGATCAGCGGGGCCGCTTGGGCGTTCTGGGGCAGCCGGACACGGTAGGTCCGCTCCTCTTCGATCGGCACGAGAGAGACGTTCGCATAAGACAGCGCAAGGCATTCGGCGTCGCTGATCTCCCCGTTGGCGAGTAATTGCGCGGCGACCGTGGCCCGCTCCTCCGCCGTGAATGGGTCCTTGTGGAACCAACCGGCGTCGGCGGTGGTCCCCTTCACGAAGCCTTCCAACGCGATCTTCAACGCGCCATGATCACGATGAAGCCTATCGAGCATGATCGCGATTTCGATCTGGCAGGGGATCGACGTATGCGTCTCCTCGAAGACGATCAGTCCAGGGGCCTCGGTTTGGTCCGAATGGATCGTCGGCACGCCGACCCCCTGAGAGACCCTTTGGGCGACCGCCAAGAGATCGACCGCGGTCGAGATCGGTCGGTCCGATTTCGGCGGGGCCGCCTCCCCAACGGGCCCCGGCACGGGCGCTGGGGCCGCCGTAGGGTGGGGAGCAGACTCGACCGCGACGGCCGGGGTCTCGGTCTCCGGGTCTTCCGTGTCGCCTTCGCCCGCGGCCTGGTCGTCCCCGCACCCGAAGACCAGTAGGACCGCGGCCGCTAGCCAAGCGAACCGGAAGGACCGATCGCGGCCCATCCAGGAAACCGGTTCGCCGAGACACAGGCATGAACTTGACATTGAGATATCCTCATTTCTAAAAAACCGACATGATGTCATTGAAGCCACTTCGCCAAGATGTCGCTTCCGGGGGGACCACCCTTCGACGCGGACCCTACGGGAAACGCATATTGACGACCAGATACAATCAACCGCCGATGGTTTGGTCCAACGGCGCAGGGCCCCTCATATGCGCGGCCCACCGCGCGTGGCTTCGGAATTGTCGACCTTGAGCGTCCTCAGACGAATGGATCGACCCAGGGACGATTCTCCCCGATGTCGATCCCGTTTGCAATGAGGCTGATGAGGGACTTGTCCAGGTCGGTCCTGTTCGGCGACGCCTAACGGGCCCGATCGGGGCTGCCGTTGATAAGCGACCCTTGCCCCCGGACCAGTTCCAGGCCGAGCGGCGAGGTTAGTGCGAAGTGCGAGCGGGGCTCGACGCGGCGTGCCTTGGAAAGGTCGATGGCCGTGTCGGCGAGGTTCACTTCGTATTTGCGGTTGCCCGCCAGTTGCAGTGGCACCCGAACCGTGAACGTGCTTCCCACACCCGGCTCACTGACGAGTGAAACGTCACCGCCCAGGAGCCTGCAAAGCTCGCGGACGATGGAAAGGCCCAGGCCCGTGCCCTGGTGCTCGCGCGTGAGCACGCCGTCGAGCGTGGGCGCGTTCACTTGGCGGAACTTCTCGAAGATCTTCTCCCGGTCCTCCGCCGCGATGCCGATCCCCGTGTCGGCCACCTCGATCACCAGGTCGCGGCCGGTGGGGAAGGCCCGGAGGGTCACTCGGCCCCCCTCCGGCGTGAACTTGATCGCGTTGGAGAGCAGGTTGTAGATGATCTGCCTCATCTTGCCGGGGTCTTGCCGGAGGAGCGGCACCCCTTCATCGAGTTCCAGTTCCAGGTCGAGCGTCCGGCGATCGGCCAAGGGGCGCATCAGGTTGACGAGGGCCTCGCAGATATCACGGACCGAGAAGTCCTCGGCGCGGACCTCCATCTTGCCGCTCTCGATCTTGGCGAGGTCGAGGATGTCGTTGATCATCCCCAGCAGCATCTTGCCCGAGTTCTGGATGTTCGTCGCGTATTTGCGCTGGCGTTCGTTGAGGGAGTCGCTGGAGCCGAGGACCTCGCTAAAGCCGATGATCGAGTTCAAGGGCGTGCGCAACTCATGACTCATCGTGGCCAGGAAGTCGCTCTTGAGACGGTTCATCTCGAAGAGGGCGAGGTTGGCCTGCGCCAACTCATCCACCTTTTTGTCGAGGTCGCGGTTGACTTCGCGCAACTCTTGCTGCATGGCCACGAGGTTGTGCAACATACGATTGAAGGCGTGGGAAAGCTCTTCGAACTCGTCCCCCGTTTGGATCTGGCTGCGGATGTTGAGCTTGCCCGCTGCGATCGCGTCGGAGACGTCGCGCAGGTGCTGGACGGGTTTGACGATCACGTAACGCACGATCGCGTACGAGGCAACCATCGCCAGGATCGCCGTGACGAGCGCGGCCGTGATCAGGATCGCGCGGTTGCGATTGATGGCGAGGTTGGTGGACTCCATCGGCATCTTCACCGAGATAACGCCGGCCAGGTCCCCCGCCTTGTTGAAATGGGCCTTCCCTTGCGCATCGTCGCGCATCGCGTGACAGCCCAAACATTGAGGCTTGAGATAAGTGGCCTGAACGTATTGGTATTGCGTACGTCCGGGGACGATCCGCCACTCATCGACGGGCGCTGGGTCCGTGGCGACGGCGGCGGCGCCGTTGGCCGCGGCCGGCCGCTCCGTCAGACTGGCTTGCAAGCGGCCCAGGAAACGCTGTTCGAATTCGTCGAGCGGCGCGGCCTGGGGATCACGCCCGTGGACCTTGATGATTCGGGCGTGATAGCGGGGCTGGGGATTGAGGGGGGCCTCCTGACCCGCGAGTTCGTCGATGAACGAGCCAAGCTCGCCGGCCCCAAGGGCCCCCTTGATATGGTTGATGAGGAAGACCTGCTCGACCCGCCCACGCGCCGCCTCCAAGCGCTGGTCGATCACCAGTTGCTCGGTCTTTTGGCCGTACCACCAGAAACTAAGCGTGACCAACACCAGGATGCCGCTACTGAAAATGAAGCGGCACTTGCGCTCGAGACTTGTCTCACCCAGCAGGTTTTTGAAGGCCCGGTACGACACGTTCCTCCTCCACTTTCGCTGAGGTACCACCCAAACCTATCATGCGCAAACGGTTGCGTCAAATACAGGCGCGGCGCGGCCGTCACGATACACGATCGCCCCGTTTCCGGCCAGCCCGACCCGGCCCGGGCTGACATCGGGGACAGAAATACGTGGGGCGGCCGATCAGGCCGGCGATCCGAGTCTTGACGATCGCGGAACCGCAAGACCGACACGCCTCCCCTTCGCGCAAATGCACCAGGGCCTGCTTCAAATAGCCCCCTTCCTTGCCCAGCAACGTCCGGTAGTCTCCGTCGAAGCTGGAGCCTTCCAACTCAATCGCCCGAAGCAGGAGAGGGGCGATCGCCGCGTGGAGCCGCGTGAGCTCTCGCCGTCGCAGTGAGGACGCGGGTCGCGACGGGTGGATCCGGGCCTGGAAGAGCACTTCGTCGGCGTAAATGTTGCCCACGCCAGCCAAGACCTTTTGATCGAGCAGAGCGGCCTTGACCGCGCGATCGGTCCGAGCGAGCCGTGCGGCGAGGTCCGCGCACTCGATTTCGAGGGCGTCGGGGCCCAGTGAATCGGCGAAGTCGGCCACCGCGTGCCAGGAGACCCTGCCCAGACGGCGCGTGTCCCGAAACCAGACCATTTCTCCTTCGTCCGCGATCCGGAAGATCAGGCGGACGTGTTCAGGACGCTCGGGCGGGACGAGCCAAAAACCTCCAGTCATCCGGGGGTGGATCACGATGAAACCACCGGACGGCCCCAGTCCCACGACGACCGCCTTGCCGCGCCGATCGACGGATGAGATCAAGGCCCCGCGCGCCTTCTCCTCCAAGTCGGCGGCGGAGACGACCCGCACCAGGAACGGGTCGATGATTTCCAGGCGCTCCAAGCGCCTGCCAACCAGGACCGGGCGGACCCCGCGGACCATCGTCTCCACTTCAGGCAGTTCGGGCATGGGTCCTCCCTAGGGCCCTCATTGTACGACAGACCTGGGCCCCGTGCCGCGACCGAATACGCAAGAACATCTCCCGAAGACGCGATGATGGAGTTTGCGTGAAAATGACGAAAATTCCCGCTCGGTCCTTGACGTTTTTCGCCATAGATTGAAAACTATCGAGCACGCCCTTCGTTGGAGTTGAAAGTAATCCGTCATGCTGGCCGAGACCCGTCGTCGCTCCTTGCTCGATCTCATCGCTCGCCAGGGGTTCGCCACCCTTGAGGAGTTGGCGCGCACCCTGGCGGTCTCGGAGAGCACGATTCGCCGTGACCTCGAGGCCTTGGACCAGTCGGGGGCAGTGAAGCGGACCCATGGTGGGGCCGTGTATCCGGTCGAATTACGGGGGATGCCCGCGTTCGAGGAACGGGCGACCGCACAAGCGGCCGAGAAGAGGGCGATCGGGCAGGCGACCGCCGCGCTCATCGCCGACGGCGAGACCGTCTTGCTCGACGGCGGGACGACCACGTGGGAAGTGGCGCGGGCGCTCGCGGGGCGTCCCGTGCAGGTGGTCACGAACAGCTTGCCCATCGCCCAACTCGTCGGCGCCGGCAAGGAGACCGAACTCATCCTGATCGGCGGCTACGTTTACCCGCGCACCGGTGTGGCGATGGGACCGCTCGCCCTGGCGACCATGCAGGGCCTGCGCGTCCGCAAGACGATCATGGGGGCTGGTGGGATCGTCGCGGAAGGTGTTTATAACTCCAATTCCCTGCTTGTCGAGACCGAGCGTATGATGATGCGTTGCGGTCAGGAAGTTGTCCTGGTCGCCGACCATTCCAAGTTTGGCCGGCTCTCCCTTACGAAGCTCTGCGGTCTCGACGAGATCGACGCCGTGGTGGCCGACGCGGGGCTGGCCCAGCATGATCGCGCCTGGCTGGAAAAGACGGGCGTGAAACTCCACCTGGCCGAGGCCGGCCCGCCGGCCCATTACCAAGCCCCAGAGCCGGCGAGGACCGAGACGCCATGACCACGCTTGCTGCGAGAGAGCACGTTGAACGACTCGTCCGCTCGGTGCTGACCGAACACCTGGCCAAGGCACAGGTCCCCGTGCGGTCCAATGGCTACAAGCCGAACCTTGTGGTGAATATTTCCGCGCGTCATTGTCATCTCACGCAAGAGCATGTGGACATCCTCTACGGCAAGGGCCACCAGCTCACGCCGATGCGCCGACTCTACCAAGACACCGACTTCGCCGCGAACGAGACGGTGGCCGTGGTCGGGCCGCGCCAGCGGATGATTCCGGGGATTCGCGTGCTGGGGCCCTGCCGGAAATTCAGCCAGGTCGAGCTGGCCTTCAGCGACGCGATCAGCCTGGGGCTCGACTTGCCTGTGCGTCTCTCGGGAGACATTGAAGGGACGCCGGGTTGCCTCCTGGTCGGTCCGCAGGGTTCCCTCTTTCTCGAACAGGGCGTGATCCGGGCCGAGCGGCACGTCCACATGGGCCCGAAAGACGCCTCTCATTACGGCGTGCAACACCTCGACCGGATGGACCTGATCGTGGAAGGCCCTTGCCCTTCGGTCTTGCGGAACTTGCTGGTGCGGACCCATCCCGACTGGAAGCTTGAGGTCCACATCGACACGGACGAAGCCAACGCCTGCGACCTGACCCACGCGACCCGCGTGGAACTCCGGCGGGCCGTTTGAGACGGCCTCCCATTTTCCGAAACACCAAACCACCCTTCACCCACCACCCCGTTCGACACGTTGAAGGAGACGACCGATGGCCAGTCCGGGACTTGAAGCGCTCGGCATGATCGAGACCAAAGGGTTTGTCGCGCTGGTCGAAGCGACCGATGCGATGCTCAAGGCGGCGAACGTCGAGTTGGCAGGTTGGGACAAGGTCGGCAGCGGCCTGGTCACGGCCTTCGTCGTGGGTGACGTGGCGGCCGTGAAGGCGGCCGTGGACGCGGGCGCCGCGGCGGCCAGCCGGATTGGCGAGGTCCTGAGCGTTCAGGTGATCCCGCGTCCTCATGAGGACCTGCCGGGCGTCTTGAACTTCGCCAAGAAGGCCCCGGCCCCGGCGGCCGGCAAGGGGGAGGGGGCTTGATCCCATGGCGACCACACCAACCAACAAAGGCGCGAAGGCGACGACCATGAGCGGCGCATCGGGTGAGGCACTCGGCTTGATCGAGACCAAGGGGCTCGTCGGCGTCATCGAGGCGACCGACGCGATGCTCAAAGCGGCGAATGTCACGCTCGCGGGGCGCGTGGGCATCGGCGGTTCGTTCGTGACCACGATGGTGCGCGGCGACGTCGGCAGTGTGCGCGCGGCCGTCGAAGCGGGGGCCGAAGCGGCCGGCCGCGTCGGCGAGCTCGTCA
>CALLYK010000081.1 GCA_937858365.1 uncultured Isosphaeraceae bacterium
GGTCAGGTCACTCTTGCTCTCACTCGGCATTGTGAAACAATGATCGGCCTTGCAGGACCGCGAGCGGGCATTGACATCCTTCCCACGGTCCCCCTATATTGGTCCAAGCGACCCAACTCGTTGGGGATGTAGCTCAATTGGTTAGAGCACCGGCCTGTCACGCCGGAGGTTGCGGGTTCGAGCCCCGTCATCCTCGCTAAGAGGCTCACCCCTTTCGATGATGAAGGGGGCCCTCATTGCAGGACACGCGAGGGCTTTCTTGGAGCCCAGGGCCGCATGATGCCGATAACGAGCTAGCTCCATCATGCCGATGGATTGGGCGACGTCGCCCATGCCGCGGACACGGATGTCTCGATTCAAGCGCGAGGTTGCGATGAGTCAATGGACTGACGAAGTTCAGCAACTTCGTGTTCAGGCGTACTCCGGGTCGTTCACCCTGTCCTTTGGCGGACAGGCGACGGACCCTTTGCCGTTCGATAGCGACTCTTTGGCGATCGAGACGGCCCTGAACGTCTTGCCCGCGTTGCGGGAGGCTGGGGTCCGGGTCGATGGGTCGGGGCCCTTCACTGTCCGGTTCGTTGGCGTCCATGTGGCCGAGTCGCCCCAGCCGCTCATCGGCGTGGATGGCTCGGGGCTTGCGGGCGGCCTGGCCAACCTGCAAGGCTATTGCTCCGACTCGACCTTCGAGCGGCCTTCGCCCTGGTTTTCCGTCGGCCTTCAGGGCTATTCGGGCGGCTCCGTTTTCGCGATCCAGAGCAATAGCGGCGCACCGTCGGCCGCGTGGGTCGTCCAGGGGGTCGCCCCCGGTTTGCGATACCGGGTTTGGGTCAATTGGCTCGCCGATCAGGCCAATCGCGAGCCGAACACGACCTACGTCGTTCGCAATGGCGCGACCGCCTCGTCCCCCGTCCTGGCGACGGCCACGGTCAACCAGCGTAACGACCCTGCCGGGACCACCTTCACGCGGCCGGCGTCCGGTGGCGCCAACAGGACGTTCCAGGCCCTCGGTGTCGTGACGCCGACCGGGACGGCCTTGCGGGTGGAGGTTGGCTATCCCGACGTGGGCGGCTCGGGGCAGGCCATCGTCGCCGACGCGGTGGTCCTGGAGGCCCTCGACCCCACGCCCGTCGTGGCCACCTGCACGCGGCTCCAGGCGGGAACGGCGGCGACATCAAGAGGTTCCCTCAAGTTCGCGGGAGGGGCCTACGTTCGCGCCAGCAACCGCTACGCGACCGACATCTGGCGAGGTTCGACCCTCGCTCGCGGCCAATCCAAGGCGTCGGTCGCCCTTTGGGCCCGCATGGACGCCCTTCAGGGCGGCTGGCCCAACCTCTTCCTTTGGGGCCGCTACCACGTACCGTTCCAGGTGAAGTACCAGAGCGGGAACCTGGTGGTCATCGCCGATTACCATCCCGTCACTTCGCCCGACACGGGGCGGCAGTTGGCCATTTGGGTGCCCCTGGGGTTGGGCGATAGCCACCATTGGCTGGCCGTCTTCGATGGGTCGATCGCGGCGGACGGCGCCACGTTGACGCTTTACCGCGACGGGGAGGTCATCGGTTCGGCCCCTTGCGACCCCCTGGACGTTGGGGTCGAGAAGCGCCTGGGCTATGGGACGGAGTACGATTCCGTCTTTGTGGGGCCTTCGCCCGCCATCGCGGGCTATCCCACGACCGCCGACGTGACGCTTGGCGATGTGGCCCTTTGGGGCGGATACGCCGCGTCGGCCCAGGACGCCGCCGACCTGACCGCGCTCTTGAAGCGGCCCGTGGACATCGCCCCCGATCATGTTTTCTTCTCGTTCAGCGGGGCGGGCGGCACCTTGGGCCAGGCGGTCCAACCGTGGGACGTCGGCGCCACCAATCGGGGCCTGCCCGACTACGACGTTCCCGCTTTCACGGCCCCCGACCCGAACAACGGCTGGCGAGACGCCAGCACCATCGGCTCGGGCTCCCTCACCTACGGTTCGCCCCTCGTCTACGTGCCGCCCGTGGTCGTCAGCGAGGCGATGGTCATCGTCGGGCCCCACAGCCCCAAGGGCTCGGTCGTCGCCCTCACCTTCCGCACGCGAGGGGGTTCCCCGGCCCCTGTCCCCCGGACCATCGGCGCGGCCGCGTTGACCCGACCGGGCAAGCGCGTCACCCTGCACGTCCGTCGCGAGGGGACCAGCGTCGATGAGGTCCATGAGTTGACCGATGTCGTTTGGGAGACGAGCAACTCCGATCGCGACGGCGTCGTCTTCGTCTTCCCGGTTGGCGTCCCGCCCATTGGGCCCGGCGATGTCGCCCGCGTGACGGCCCCCGCCAAGTGGGTCTATCTGGCCGACGGCTATTGCGATGCCGTGGACCTGCCCGTGACCTACGGCAGCCCCATCGCCCGATGGCTCAACGAGCCGACCAGGACGATGTTGGTCGGCTACAACATCCACATCAGCTCCCAGTCGGGTATCCCCCTCTTCGGCAACATGGCCAAGTCCATCATCTGGTGGTATGGCTGGCCCCCGATCGACGACGCCACGGGCGAGCCCCGCTTGGCCTCGGGGCAATCCGCCGAGACCTTCCTGTTGGCCAACGGGCCAACCAACACGATCGACCCGCACGTCGCCCGAGAGCCGCGCAACCGGAACGCGCCCAACCCCTACTACGACAACCCCGACCAGGGCACGGCCGGTTTTCGGATGGGCTACGGCTACAAGGCCGTCCCGCGCAAGGGGACCATCGAGGTGGTCTGGGACTACCTGCCCGGCCGCACGGGCGACGGCGAAGTGTCCGTCCATCCCAACTGGGGGGAGCCGACCGATCCGCAATTCCGCGTTTGGGGCGGCGAGCCGGGCATCCAGCCGGGCGTCAACGGCCTGAACTACCGGAAGTCGTACCATTACGAGTGCTTCGACCCGGCCGTCAACCCCGATGATCCCTCGGGGAGCGTGCTGGCCCCGGCGCTCGCCTTGGGGATCGCGGGGGGCGTCACCAACTGGCGGGTCACGTTCCAGGCCGACCCGTCGTTGCCGGAGGCCGTCTGGAACACCGACCCGATCAACCCCGACGCCTTCCATCCCTACCTCGTTCATGAGGTACTTCGGGGAGCCAAGACGCTCCGGTTCCTGGACCCGACCGGGTCCAACGGCATGTCCAACAGCCGTTACGAGCACTGGACGACCCCCGAGTACACCACATGGAGCGGTGAGAGCCGGGACCGGGCCGACATGTACGTGCCGGTCGTCCGCCTGGTCCCCTTTGGGGCCCAAGAGCGGGAGGCGGTCTTGCGGCGCTTCCCGCATTGGGGGCAGGGCGGGGCCTTCTTCCGGGTCGTCTGCGGGTCGCCGCACGGCCTGGACAACGGGTCCGTCTGTCACATGACCTCCAATAGCGGTCCCGTGCCGACGAACGTCTTCGCGGCCGACGGCGGCCGGATCAGGCTCGATTACTTCCTCTTGTGCGCGAGTGTCCTTTCGCCCACGGAACTCGCCGTCTGGGCCGAGACCGACAACCGGGTCGAGAAGGTCACGCAAGACCTGGCCCGCGTCCACGAGCACGAGGAGCTTGGCGGCCTCATCATCCAGCACAACCGCACGCGGACGTTCCCGCTTCGGCACATGGCCGAACTCTGCAACGCGGTGGGGGCCGACCTGCACTTCAATGTCCCACACGCCTTCGTCGCGGCCGTGTCGGACTTGCTCCCCGACGGCACCGACCACCCTTCCACGACCGCCTTGCGACGCACGTTCGCCGAGTTGGCCAACCACCTGGGCCCCGGCCGAAAGCTCTACGTCGAATACTCGAACGAGGTCTGGAACGGTGGGATGCCCTTCGTCTACCACATGTTCCACCAGATCAACCAGGGCGGCGGCCTGTCGGGGCATGGCGCGTCCTTGACCGTGACGGCGCTGGACGCCAACGGCGGGATCAAGACGGTCGCCGTCGGCAATCCGGGGACCGGCTACTTCACCGGCCGGGTCTACTTCCAGGGTGGCGCGGGGCAAGGGGCCGAGGGCTTCCTCAAGTGCGACCCGCACACGGGGCATGTCACGGGCGTCTGGGTCAAGACGCCGGGCGCCGGGTACGGCCCGCCGAACGCGGTCAATCCCCCGGTCGTGGTCACGATCGGCGGCGGGACGGGGGCCGTCCTGCAAGTCGCTGGGATCGCCAACGGCGCGATCACGGGGGTCAACGTCATCTCGGGCGGGACGGGCTACCAGCCCAACGTGCTCACCTTCGAGGGGGGGCATGGGGTCGGGGCCTGGGCCACGTTCGCCGTCAACGGGTCGGGGACGATCCAGTCGGTCACGATGGGGTCGGGCGGGACGGGCTACCAGCCGGCCGACGCCGTGGACGTGCGCATTTTCCATTCCTTCACGCCGGGCCTGTCGCTGGGGTCGTGGCCGGAAGGGATCAAGATTTACGCCCTGATGGCGAGCAAGCGGGTGGCCCGGATCGCCCGTGAGGAGTTCATGAGGGTGGGTCGGCCCTTGACCGACGTGCTGGCCCTGGTGAACGTCGGGCCCGCCGCCTACCTGGGCGAGATTACCGAAACGCTGGTCGGCCACGGCCTGCAAGCCGACCCGATGACCAGGATCAACGAATACTCGGGGAACTCGTACTGGTTCGGCCTGAACGGGGACGGCTGGTTCTCGCCCGACCTGATCGAGCGCTTGACCACGGACCAGGAATTCGACATCGGCGAATGGCTGATGGCGGACCCGCGTATCCTGTCGAGCCTGCCGGACATCCGGGCCTACCTGGACGGCCAGGGCCTGGCGGACGTGGCGGTCACTTCCTACGAAGGGGGCCTCTCCCAGACCCCGGTGAACCCGCTGAGCGAAATCGCGTATCCGGCCCAGCCGGACCCGACGGTGATGGCGACGGAGGTGAAGCGGTCGATGCGGACGATCGGCTACACGCGCCATCCTCGGTTGTACCGCTTGACCCTGGCGTCGTTCGGGCGACTCCAGGAGATTGGCTTGACGCGCTACCAGCGGTTCCTGGCGAACTTCTTCTACTTCAGCCGGGCCTTCCCGCCAAACATGGCGGACCACTGGCTCTGGGGGGACTACACGTCGTTCGGCCAGCTCGCGGGCCGAGGGGACGGCACCGACGGCAAGTGGGACAACCGGGTGACGGTCGAAAACCCCTTGGCCGCCTTCCGGGAAGGGCATAGCGTCTCGCCCCAGGCGGCGGCCCTCAAGGATTGGGCGGCGGCGACAGGCGCGACGCCGCCGCCTAACCAGCCACCCACCCTGACGGTACCCTCGTCAACACTTGTGGGCGTGGTGGGACGAGTGATCAACTTCAGGGCCACGGCCGACGATCCGGACTTCGGGCAAACATTGACCTTCAGCCTGGGACCCGGAGCGCCTCCCGGAGCGTCGATTGATGCGCAAAGTGGTTTGTTTGCCTGGATACCCACGCAGTTGGGAATCGTGACCGTGACCGTTCAAGTCAGGGACAACGGGGCCCCATCGCTCAGCGTCACGGCCACGGTCACAATCAACGTGACGACGGTACCTCAGCCGCGGCCACGTTTTGTTCCTCGCATCACCAGGACACCGAGATACAGATAATCGCCGCTCTTCATTCGGGCCGGACGATCGACGCGGGCCGTCATCGGTCCCGGATTCCTCGGTGATGACGAGATGTCCTCTCCCGGTCCCATCCGCTGTGAGAATTCCAGCCGGGTCGACCTATCGATGGGGACGGTTTCGGACAAGAGAAGAGGATTATGATAAGAGTGATGAAGACCTGCTGCGAAACGGCAGCCGGTGATCGCTTTCCCGCTCTCTTCCTCGACTACTTGATCCTCGAGAGGCCGCCATGAGCCCGACCGAGAACGATCGACAACCGTTGCGCATCGAGCAATCCAACGGGACCACAATCGTGCATTTTCAATCCACGGCGATCTACTGGAGCTTCCCGGAATATGATGACGCGGACGTCTTAAAGGAGAAGCTCAAGTACCTGATCGGACAAGGCCATATCGACCTGGTCCTCGAATTAAGCACTGTCGAGTTTGTTTCCAGCATGTTTCTCGGCATCCTGATGCTGCTCGAACGCCGACTCAAGCAACTTGGTGGTCGTCTTCGTCTCTGCTCGCTCCAACCGGACGTGGAACAGATTTTACACGTATGCGGTTTGCATCGCTATTTCGAGATCTATCCCGACCCGCCCACCGCCCTCGCTTCCCGACGCCCGTGAAGGTTGACTTCTGCCAGTCGTTCGCCAACGATCCTCGATTATCGGTTTTCCGCGGTCGGCCTCGGGTCGGCGGACATGGAGGCGACCCACTCACGGACCAAGGCGACCCCTTCCTCGTGGACGAGGCGCTTCCCCAACTCGGGCATCATGACGCCTGGGTGTGTCGACGCGATCCGATACGTGAGGATCGACTCGTCGGGTCGGCCTGGGACAATGTCGAACGCGCGACCGCCTGAACCAAGGCCGGCGGCCACGGGCGCTTTGAAAACACCATAAGCGGCCGGCGTCTTCTGTGTGGAAAGTAGGTCCAATCCGGAGTTGCGCGCCGGTCCCTCCGGGGAGTGGCAATGAGCGCAGTTGATCTCAAGCCAGGCCCGGGCCCGCGCTTCGAGCGTGCCGCTGGTGGGGTCGTCCCAAACGGCCAATCGAGGCGCCTCTACCGCCCGCTTCGCCCCGGAGAGGACTCCGGCACGCGACCAGTGCGTGAGTTGGTTTTCCGTGCCCTGTTCGTAAAGGAACTCCTTGTTGAGTTGGCGGGCCCTGGGCCCGAGCGGCACGACGCTCTCGCCCACCTTATGACATCCCTTGCATTGGTTCATGTTGGGCACGATGTAATTGTTCGCGCGCCCGTGGCCGTCAGTATGCACCCAGGCCACGTCAACAAAACGGCCGGCGACTTCGAGTGTGGCCTCTTCTTGCGCCTCGTCCCAAACGTAGGGCAGCCCGACCCAGCCGTCGGCCTGATGGACCAAGACCCGCGTTTCCAGAAGGCGCCTGCCCCGCGACGGATCGCGCGCGTCGATCGGATAGGCGAACGTCTTGGCGAGCACCGTCCCCACGGGAAACGAAAAGACATCGTCCTCGTGGTATCGCGCGCTTGATCCTGGGGGCAGTTTCACGAACCTGGACTTCTCCGCGTAGTCACTAAAGAGCGGCGTGTTGAGGTCATACGGGATGACGCCCGGCGCGGGGCGTTGGTCACGCATTTGGCCCACGAATAGACCGTATTGGGACAGTTTCTCCAGGCTCGCCGGCGTGCCCTCGACCCGAGGCGCGGGAGACGGACCGCACCCAACGGTCCCGACGTAGGCCGCCGTCAGGACCGCGCACGCGAAGGTTCGCGAAAGCCTGATCACTGCGAGGCCTCAAGAACCACGGCCGGCAGGGCCGGCATGACGCTCGCGTATTGACCGGTGTCGCGCACGATCTTGGGTCGCTTGCCGCCAAGCAGGGCCTCAGGCGAGAGGGAAGCGGCGTCGATGTCGGCGAACGTTGCCTCGCCGTTGTCACGCACGGAGAGCACGGGAGGCCGATCATTCGCCCCTGCTGTCTCTTTGCTCGGCGGGACGATGCCGTCGTAAAGCACGTCGGGCATGGTTGGCCCCAGGACCTGTGTCAGCATCGTGGCCAGTAGTCCCGCGGGTTTCGACCCGTTGTTCGAGAACCGATTGGAGTGAATCGAGACGGCCTCGCAAAAAGGGTCGTAGCCGGCGTCGTTAACGGGCCGGGACGTGATGAGATAACTGACGACCGAGACCCCGGTCGTGTCGTTCCTTTCAATTTCGTTGTCGAAGACCTCCACCGAATCGAACGCCATGATCATCACGCCGGTGCCGGAAGGCACACTCGCCACGATGTTCCCCTTGGGGGCGAAGTTGGGATGGTTGTTCGCCACCACGCGGTTCTTGAAGACGCGGCAGTTCCGCCCTTCTTTCTTGGGCAAGTCGGGCAGCGTGAACACGAGAATGCCCCCCGTGTTCCCCGTGGCCGTGTTCTCGTGGATGTCGGCATCGATCGAGTTCTCAATCTCGATTCCGGCGACATTTCCTTCCGCCGTGTTCCGGCGCAGGATGATGTTGCGCGATTGACCAACGTAAATCCCAGCGTCTGAGGCCCCCGATACGCGGCAGTCCTCGATCAAGACGTTGGAGCAAAGCACCGGATAAAGCCCGTAGCCCCCGTTCGTTTCCTTGGGGCCGTCGCTCCACGAGACATGAACATCGCGGAAGACGACCTGGTCCGTCCCCTGCACCTTCACGGCGTCTCCCTTAGCGTCGACGACCGACAATGATTCGAGGGTGAACTTCTTGGAAGACGTGATGAGAAGACCTTCACCACCCGTCCCCTGCCCTTGCTGACGAAAACTCAAGACCGTCTTCTCGGGTCCGGCGCCGCGCACGGTAACACCGCTCACGTCCAACGAGAGCGTGGCGGGCAACTCGAAGGTCCCGGCCTCGAAGGCGATGACGTCCCCTTCCTTCGCCATGATGAGGGCCTCTTGGGCCTTCTTCGGGGCGTCGGGCCCTGGACCGATCCTGATGACTCGGGCCGTTTCCGGACCAGGCGCAACAGGTGCCGTCGGCGCGGAGCATCCCGAGGCGATCGCCAGGCAGCACAGCGAAGCAACCAAGAAAGCACGCCCGAGAGTGATCAACGTCATGCCCTCCATCTCGTGGACACCCGGGACCCAGAGGCGCCATTAGAATCGCCCCCGCGGGACCACTCAAGGGCGGCGGTCGATCTTCTCGCCGGTCTCTATCCCGATCGTGGTCGGCCCAGTTGCCGCATTGATTGGCTCCGGCTATTGTTGACGCAAGGTTGAATCTTTCGGTTGGGAGCTTGGGCCCATGGTGTTCGTCCCGTTCTTGCTCGCGGTCTTTGGGACTGGGCCCGATGACGGTCCCTTGTTCGAGCGCGATGTGCGACCGATCCTGAAGGCCCATTGCTTCCACTGCCACGGCGAGGGGGTCAAACCGAAAGGCGGGCTCGACCTGCGATTGGCGCGTCTGGCCATGCGCGGGGGCAATTCGGGACCGGCGATCGTCGCGGGCGACCTTGAGGAGAGCTTGCTTTGGGAGAAGGTGGCCGAAGACGAGATGCCTCCCGCCGAGAAGAAGCTCTCCGCGAAGGAGAAGGCCAAACTCGCCGCCTGGATCAAGACCGGTGCGAAGACATCGCGCCCGGAACCCGAGGAGGACCCCGCTCCTGGTCCCCTGCTGACGGACGACGATCGCGCGTTCTGGTCGTTCCAACCGATTCGAGAGACCGACTTGCCTCAGGTGGAGGGACTCGTTCGCCAACCGATCGACACGTTCCTCCTGAAGGCGCTCAAAGAGAAGGGGCTCTCGTTCGCCCCCGAGGCC
>CALLYK010000082.1 GCA_937858365.1 uncultured Isosphaeraceae bacterium
AAGACGCCGCGACATCGGCCGGCACCTTCGCCTTGGTGTTTACCGGGCGGGTCTTGCCGAGTTCTGCTGAACGCTCCTGCTGCGGAACGCTCAACACATGGTTGATGAAGCGCGCGGCATTGTCGGCGCCGTTCGGGCCGTTCTTCACGCGGGCTACGGTCAGCGGCACGTAGTAGGCGCCTTCCGACGGAACGACGAAGCGCAAATCCTTCAGGTCAGGATCATTCATCATGACGAGGACGTTGCCGCTGAAATACGGAGTGACCCAGATTTCGCCGGTCTTAAGCCAGCCGACCGCGATGCTCTCCTGATCCCACAAGCCGGGACCGGAGGTGCGGATGGTCCGGTAGAGTTTCATGCCCTCTTCCGGCTCCTTCAGGCTCTTGCCTTTGGTTTTCGACAGGCCATCGAGGGTGTTGAACGCGCCGGGATAGGTGACGTTCGGCGCCGTTTGCACGAGCGAGAGGTTGCTCTCGCGTTCCAGGCGTTGCTGAATGATCTCCATGTGGAGCATGCCCAGGAACCCGCAGCGGAAGCCGAAACCGAGGGCATCGGACGTTTCAGGCTCGAAGGTGAAGCTGGCGTCGTTGAGCGAGAGCTTCTGCAAGGCGGTCCGGAGGTCCTCGAACTGATTGTGCGTGGCCGGAAAGAGCCCGCAAAAGACGACCTGCTTGGGCTCTTGATAACCAGGAAGGGGGGCCGAAGCGGGACGCTTCGCGTCGGTCATCGTGTCGCCGATCCGGACGTCGGAGAGCTGCTTGATGTTGGCAGTGACGTAACCGACCTGTCCGGCCGACAATTCGTCGCAAGGGACCTCGCGGGGTCGGAAGCGGCCAATGGAGATGACTTCGTGTTCGGTCTCGCCCGCCATGAGGCGGACCTTCTGACCAACCCGGATCGTGCCGTCCATCACGCGGACGTACGTGACGACGCCTTGGTAGTCGTCGAACTTCGAGTCGAAGATGAGGGCCCGCAACGTGGCGTTGGGGTCGCCGGGGGGAGGCGGAATGCGCTCGATGATCGCTTGGAAAAGCTCGGCGACGCCCAGTCCGGTCTTGCCGCTGACGGCGAGGACCTCGTCGCGGTCGATCGCCAGGGTGTGTTCGATCTCGTCCTTGATCTCATCGGGCCGGGCGGCCTGCATGTCGATCTTGTTCAGCGCCGGGACGATCACGAGTTTCGCGTTGATGGCCGCCAGCGCGTTGGCGACCGTTTGGGCCTGCACACCCTGACTGGCGTCCACGAGAAGGATGGCCCCTTCACATGCGGCCAGACTGCGCGAGACTTCGTAGTGAAAGTCGACGTGCCCGGGGGTGTCGATCAGGTTGAGTTCGTAATTTTGTCCTTGATAGACATAGTTGATGGCGACAGCGCGGGCCTTGATGGTGATCCCGCGTTCGCGTTCGAGGTCCATGTCGTCGAGGAGTTGCTCGCGGAACTCGCGCTGCGTGATCGCACCGGACTGGAGGAGCAACTGGTCGGCCAGGGTGCTCTTGCCGTGGTCGATGTGGGCGACGATGGAGAAATTGCGGATGAACTTGGGATCGAAGGCCATGAGGTCCCCTGGCGAACGGGGCCGTCGGTCCGGGACGAAGACGGCGAGAAGGGCGCGAGGGACGCCTCGTCCCTCAAAGGGCGCGGTCGCGGCAATTGTGCGCTCAGAATTATAGTCGGTGGGTCCCCGAATCGGGAGGTCAGGTTGGGCGCTTAGCCCCCAAACGCTTGCCTCGCGCATCCGGCCGCGCCGATGAAGCCGGCGTCGCCCCCGAGTTGGGCGTACTCGATCCGAGTCTTCGCGGCCGGCACGGGGAAAGCCATGCTCTGCACGTCGGCCCGGATCGCCTCCAACAAGGCCGGCCCCGAGGCGATCATCCCGCCGCCGAAGAGCACGATGTCCGGGTCGATCGTGTGCATCACGCAGACGGCCCCCACCGCCAGATATCGGGCCGTCTCACGCATCAGACGCTTGGCCAGGGAGTCGCCCGCGTCGGCCGCCTCGTCGATCGTCCGGGCGCTCAGCGAGTCGTCTTTCAAATGCCGGCGCAGCGACGAGACCTCGCCTCGTTCCAGGGCCTCGATCGCGCGGGCCACCAGGGCGGTGGCCGAGGCGTATCCTTCCAGGTGTCCAAAGGCGCCGCACGAGCACTGGCGGGCGTTCTCCATCTGGATGATGACGTGTCCGAGTTCGGCGCCGTGGCTGTGCCGGCCTTCGATGAGCCGGCCCTTGTCGATAATTCCACCGCCGATGCCTGTTCCCAGAGTGAACATCACCAGGCTCTCCGTGCCGCGACCGGCCCCCGCCCAGAACTCGCCGAAGGCGGCCGCGTTGGCGTCGTTTTGGAGGATGGTTGGCTTGCCCAACTCCTTGCCCAGGAGTTCGCGGATCGCCAACTGTTCCCAACCGGGGAGGTTGGGCGGTTCGAGCAACATGCCGGCCTGAAGGTCCATCGTGCCGGGAGAACCGAGGCCGACCGCCTTGATGTCCTCCCACATCAGGCCGCTGAGACGGACCGCTTCGCGTCCCGCTTCGGCGAGGGTGAGGATGCCGGCGGCGCCGCCGGCATCCGCGTTCGTGGGTCGGCTACACGAGGAGAGGGGCCTCCCATCGTCATCCACGACGCCGCTTTTGATATTGGTGCCGCCCAGGTCGATCCCCAGATAGAATGGGGGACGACGTTCGCTCTTGCTCATCCCGTCCTCACCACGGATTGCGTCCGTGAAATCATCGCATCATCGAGTGACGATAGCCGAGCGGTCCACGCCCGGTCAATCGACCGCCTCCTTCAGAACGCGTCGCCAGGCCATTGCGCTGGGGGCCTGCACATTGCTTTTCGGTGGGGCCTCGAAGGTCCCCGTGGGGGATGACGACGACGAAGCGGCCCTCGGCGAAGTACGCGACCGAGCGAAGGCCAATGGCCTTGGCCCCTTCCGTGTCACGAAGACCCCCCACTTTATGGGCATCGGCGACGCCCCGGACAAGTACCGGCAAGACGCGCTCGACATCTGCGAGGCGGTCGCGCGCGATGGCATCGAGCATTTCAAGTCGCGCGGGTTTCCGGTCGCCTGGCCGGAGAGAAAGCTGGTGGTCGTCATTCTGGCGAGCGACGATTCCTACGCCAAGTTTCTGGGAGGTCCGCGCGAGGAGATCGTCGGCGGCGAATACGACCGTCGGACGAACCGCCTGACGACGTTCGACTTCCGCCAAGCGCGAGGTCCCGCGAACCCGATGGCCACGCGGGCCAACACCGTGACGCTCGTGCACGAGGTCACTCATCAATGGACCTTCAACAGCGGACTCCTCGATCGCAAGGCCGACGTCCCGGTCGCGATCTGCGAAGGTCTGGCGATGTACGCCGAGGAGCGTCCCCCCACGGGCCGGGTCGTGCCCGGCGGGGTCAACAAGGGGCGAGTCGAGGGCCTGCGCGTGGGCTTGAAAGGCGGGGCGAAATGGACCCCGCTGGAGCAACTCCTGACCGAAGACGACCTGGGTGCCGCCGGCAACGACGCCGCCTGGCACCTCACCTACGCCCAAGACTGGCTCCTGGTCTATCATCTCATGCAAAAGAACATGATCTCGGCGTTTCAAGCGTATCTGGAAAGGACAAAGACGAGGAAGGACGACAGCAATCGCCTGGAAGACGCGAGGGAAAAGTTGGGAGACCTCGGCAAGCTCAACCGTGAGCTGCGCGACCGGGCCAGAAAGCTCGCGGGCGTGTGAGCGAGCGGCATGGGTCGCGTTCGGCCGACGCCCTTGGGTCGCGATCAAAGTGCCTCACGCGGGCGTGTCGGCCGATGTGTGGTCGTGGACGATCCGCCAGCCTTCGGCCCTCTTCTTCAAGATCAAGGTGAACAGTCCACCCATACGCTTGCCGTCCGGCATCTGGAGTTCCCAGCGGCCTCGGGCGAAGGCGCTCGTCTCGCCGAGGACCTCCACTTCGACGTTTTGAAACTCGAGTTGGCCCATCGCTCGCCCTTCGGCCTGATAACGCTTCCGGTAGCGATCGCGCACCGTCTCCCAGCCTTCCGAGCGCGTGCCGCCCGAGAGGAAGACCAGTTTGGGCGACTTCCAATACCCCTCCAAGAAGGCGTCCAGGTCGGCCTTGTTCCAGTCGACCACTTGCCGGCGCAAGAGCGCCTGCACGGACTCGGCCTCGTCGGAGGGGAAGACGTTCAGGAACAAAAGGACGATCGAGGTCGCGATCATGGGGCTTGCTCCGGTGTCTGTTCCAGCCTCGCCCTGGTCTGATACGATGGGCCTGACGTTTGGAAAGGACTTCGCCGATGCGTTGCTTCTGGCCGCTGCTGATCGTGCTCCTGCCGCCCGGCGACGACGGCGTCCGCAAGGTCGGCCGCCTGGACCACCCGGCGATTAAGGAGGCGTCCGGGATCGTGGCCAGCCGGCGGCATCCCGGCATTTTCTGGGTCCACAACGATTCCGGCAACCCCCCCGTGCTTTACGCCGTGAAACGCGACGGCTCCCTCGTGCGCGAGTTCGCCGTCGCCGTCCCCAACGTCGATTGGGAAGACATCGCCATCGACGATTCGGGACATCTCTATCTCGGCGACATCGGCAACAATGACAATCGCTTGCCTTTGCGAGCAATTTATCAGATTGACGAACCCGACCCGGACCAGCCGGCCGAGGCCCCCCTGCAATCATCGCGGGCGACTTTTTACAAGTTCGAAAGCAAGCAAGCACGCTTCGACGCCGAGGCGCTCTTTCTGCTCGACGGCCGCTTCATCGTCATCACCAAGCGTCACGACGGCGGAGAGGCTGAGATGATGGCCTTGCCGTTGGACCCACCCGCCTCGCTGGGTCGGCCCGCGCTACCGGAGAAGGTCGGCAAACTCGCCGGCCTGAAGGCCCCCGTCACGGGCGCCGACCTCTCCGCCGATGGTCGCCTACTGGGCGTCGTCACCTACGAACATGTGTACATTTATGAGCGATTAAGCGATTCCTGGGGGCCGCTCGGGAAGGTCAAGCACCACGTCGCCGACGCCGAGGCGGTTTGCTGGGACGGCACCGATTTGCTGGTCGCCGGGGAATCACGCGCGATCGCCGTCGTCCCTGAGTCGGCCTGGAGGAAGTCGCGCCGATGAGTCGGGCGGATGTCGTGATCGTGGGCGGGGGTGTGGTCGGCTTGTCCATCGCGTATCAACTGGCGCGCGAGGACGTTCGCTCGGTGGTCTTCGATCGCAACGACCTCGGCCACTCCGCGTCGTGGGCGGGGGCCGGGATCATCGCGCCCGGCGGCGACCGGCCGGCGAGGACCTCGATCGGCCTCCTCCGCGATCGCAGCGCCGAGCTCTTCCCCCAATGGGCCAGGGCCCTTCGCGAGGAAACCGGGATCGACAACGGCTATCGGCCGTGCGGCGGCGTGGACGTCGCGGCGACCGAGGACGAGGAACGCGTCCTTCGGGCCGAGGCGGGCCGATGGCGCGAAGCGGGTATCGCATGCGAGCGCTTGATGCCCAACGATTTCGATCGGGTTGAGCCGGCCCTCGCGCGCGATTTGCGTGTCGCGTACTTTCTACCGGACCGCGCGCAGGTCCGCAATCCCAGGCATTTGCGGGCCCTGATCGCCGCACTGACCAAGCGCGGGACCGACCTCCATCTTGGTGAGCCTGTGATCGGCTTCGACGTGGACGGCGATCGTGTGCAAGCCGTGGAAACGAGTGCGGGACGATTCGCGTGCGGTCAGGTCGTCGTCGCGGCGGGTCCGTGGACGGAGGGGCTACTCTCGCCTTTGGGACTGAACATCGCCACACCGCCGGTTCGCGGGCAAATCGCCCTCCTGCGTTCCCCGCGGCCGATCCTGAAACGCATCGTGGAACATCGGGAGCGATACTTGGTCCCCCGTGATGATGGCCGCGTGCTTGTCGGCTCCACCGAGGAGGACGCCGGGTTCCAGAACCAGACGACCACGTTGGCCGTGAGTGGGTTGCTTGTCGAGGCCCTTCGGCTTTGCCCCGGTCTGGCTGAAGCCGAAGTTGAGAGGGCCTGGGCCGGTTTGCGACCTGGCAGTCCGGACTCGCGTCCTTACATTGGGACGGCGCCTGGATGGGACAACCTGATCGTCGCCTCGGGGCATCGCCGCGCCGGTTTGCAACTCTCTCCGGCCACGGCCGAGGTGGTCGCCGACCTTGTGGTGGGTCGGCCGCCACGTGTGGACCTCGACCCGTTTCGACTGGGCCGTGAACCCGCAATGCGCGTAGATGATCTCTTTCGGTCGTGATGTGGTCTTCGACCCTCACACGTCTCTTGGTCGCGACGCGGGTGTGCCACTTCGCTGATTGAATTCAACGAGTTCTTCGCCCCGGTGTGGATTCGTGAACTAGCTTCCACACCGCCGATGTTCCGCGTTTACGATTCAAGCAGGGGAAGGGTCTCCGAGAGAGGCCGAGTGCCCCCTCCCACCAACTTCCTTCCAGAAGCCACAGTGTTGTCCTTTCAAAGGAGCGACCCGATGAGACCGCGCCTAGTCGGGACCAAGCGACGCGGCCGGCAGGACCGACCCAAAGGCCTTGGCCCTCGTTTGTTCGAGGGGCTCGAGCCTCGCCAACTCCTGGTCGTCCCGATCGGTTTTCTCCAAGGCATCGCCTTCGTCGACACGAATCGTGATTTGCGGCTCGACCCCGGCGAGACGCGGCTGTCCGGATTGACGATCACCCTCCAGGACACGTTGGGCCGCACGCTCAACAGCACGCAAACGGCCGCGGACGGCTCATACCGGTTCACGAACCTGGGGCCGGGGACCTATCGCGTGGTCGAGCAACCCCCCGGAAACTACATCGCCGAAGGGACCCAGGTCCAGAACAGCGTCTCGACCGGCACAGCCCTGAACGTCAGCGCGATCCAGGTATCTTTGCCCGACTTCGAACGCTTCGCGACCCAGGTCCAAGGTCAGGGGCCAGGGCGAGTGGTTTCCTTTCATCTCGACGGTGCTCCTGGAAACGACGGACAAGGGAACTACTCCACGTTCGTCGGACAGTACGACCTCCAAGTGCGCGACCAGAACACGAACGCGCCGATCTCAGGACCGCTCGCGGGCTATTGTGCCGACCTCTTCAACCCGGCGCAGGTCGGCGCGACGAGCCCAGCGGCCCCGCAGCCGGTCCCGAATGCTCTGAACTCCGTCGTCAATCCGTTCACGAACGCGCCTTATTCGGCTGCGAACGCCGCGCGCATCGCCTTCCTTTACAACCAGGTGGGTCGCGCTGGATTCAGCACCGACGACCAGGCCGCCGGGTTCCAACTCGCCCTCTATGAATTGCTGTATGACACCGACGAAGACCTGTCGAAGTTGACGGGGGCCTTCCACGTCACACAGGCACCGTCCGCGACATTGGCCGCCGCGCAATCGTATCTTGGTCAAGCACACGACCCCGAAATGGGCATGTTCCTCGAAGACCGGTTCGGGACGAACCAGGGGATGCTCATCACCGAGAACTTCAATTTTGCCCATGTGACACCACCGCCGCCTCCGCCGACCACGGCCGCCCTGGGTGATTTCGTCTGGTTTGACTCCAACCGCGATGGCATCCAGCAGCCTGG
>CALLYK010000083.1 GCA_937858365.1 uncultured Isosphaeraceae bacterium
ACATCGTGAACCCGAACGGGTTGTGGTCACGGCCGTCGCTTCCCTGGGCAAACGGCGTGCGGCCAAACTCGCCACCCCACATAAGCAGCGTTTGTTCGAGCAGGCCGCGGGCCTTGAGGTCTTTGATCAAGGCGGCGATCGGTTGATCGACGGCTCGGCTATTGAGCTCGTGCCCCGACTTCAGATTGGCGTGCTGGTCCCAGCGGTCGTGGCCGATGCTTGGACAAGTGAGCTCGATGAATCGCACGCCGCGCTCCACCAGCCGCCGAGCAATCAGGCACTCGGTGCCAAAGATCTTGGTCTGAGCGAATTCCTCCTCAAGCCCGTACATTGTTTTGGTGGCTGCCGTTTCACCCGAAAGATCCATCAGCTCGGGCACGGCCGTTTGCATGCCGAAGGCCAACTCGTAGGACTTGATTCGAGCGCGAAGGGCCGGGTCGTCTGGATAGTCGATCCCCGAGAGATGGTTGAGCCGGCCCAGGAGGCTGAGCTCCGCCTCCTGCTCTTCGAGGGTCATTCCCGCCTCGCGTTGGACGAACGGCAAGGGTGTCCTGCCTTCGACGCGCAGCCTCACGCCCGCGTACTCGGGACCGAGCCATGCGGCGCCGTGGGTCCACGAACCGCCGCAGCAGTCACCCGTGGGTTGGCCCAACACGACGTACTCCGGCAACTCCTCGTTGAGCGAGCCCAGTCCGTACGCGGCCCAGGAGCCGATCGTGGGTTGCGCCCCGTCGCGAACATGTCTTCCTGTGTGGAACTGAAGTTGAGCTCCATGATCGTTGTCGGTCGTCCACAAGGAGCGGACCACTGCTAAGTCGTCGGCGTGGGCGGCGGTCTGACGCCACCAGTCGCCCACTTCCAACCCACATTCACCGTACTTGCGAAAGCCCGTGTTCAGGCCCATCAATACCTTTCGGCCCCCGTGCGATGGATTGGCAGCGACGACGTCTTTGAGTTTCTCAGGCCGCAAGACGTCCTTGAAGGGAGTGTCATCGATGCTCTTGCCAGCGTGCGCGTTCAACTCGGGCTTGGGGTCGAACGATTCGACATGACTCACACCCCCACAAAGAAAGATCCAGATGACAGACTTCGCCTTGGTCGGTCGCAAGTCCCGATGCAAGTCTCTTCCCCGTGCTTCCTTTTGGAGCATCGCGGCGAGGGCCATGCCGGTCAGGCCCATGCCCGTGTCGGCGAGGAAGGAACGCCTGGTAACGCCCGCGCAATCATGTTCAGCCATGACAAAGGCCCTTCAATTCAGCGAATCGTCATGAATTCATGATGGTTCAGCAGGACATGAACAAGTGACTCTCGCCGTTTCCCGGGCGCCCCGGCCAAGTGGTCCCGACAGAGGCGAGTTTCGTCATCATTCGGGCGACGACTGAGGACGTGCTCGAACGCGGCGATGATGAACGAATCGTCTTCCAGCCCCGCGAGCCGCTCGGTCAAGCCCATGGCCGCCTGTCGCGCGAGGTCCGAGTTGAAGAGCGCTAGGGCCTGCTGCGGTTGGATGCTCTCTGTCCGTCGGTAACACTCAGTCACGGAGGGGGCGTCGAAGAGTTGGAGGAACTCCATCGACTTTTCCGCGGCGTGTTGGAAATAGAGGCTTCGGCGCGGGACCGTCAGGCCCTGTCCATGAGGTAGGTCGGGCCCACCGAGTGTCAGGTGCAGTCTTCCAGAGACGAAGAGCAAGGTGTCGCGTACGGCCTCGGCCTCCAATCGGCGAGGCCCCATCCGCCAAAGAAGCAGGTTGTCGGGGTCGCGTGAGGAGGCACTTGGGTTGGGTGTGGAGTCGCGCCGATAGGTCGCGCTGGTGACCATCAAACGATGCATTGCCTTCATGTCCCAACCGTTGTCCATGAATTCGGCGGCCAGCCAATCGAGGAGCGCCGGATGGGAAGGGGCCTGGCCATTCCGACCGAACTCGGCCGGAGTGGGCACCAGGCCGCGACTGAAATGACGGAGCCAAAGATGATTCACGGCCACACGCGCGGCGAGCGGATTTTCGCGGTCCACAAGCCATCTTGCTAGGGCCAATCTTCGGCCGGTGCTCGCGGCTGGGTAGTTGCCGGATGGGCGCTTGGAGTACTCGGTCGAATCGGGCATCGAGGCCCTCTCGATCGCTCCGGCGAGGGCCTTCTCCTGCTCATCCAACTTCTTGAGCGTGACTGCTGTGTCGTTGGCGTTGAGGAGTTCCTTGCGGGAAGCGAGCCAGTTCCTGCGCGCCTCGAGGACGGTGAGGTTTCGTTGACTCCGACCAGCCCGTGTGGCGATGTCTTTCCATTCGTCCGAGTCCTTGCGGCCGTCGTCCTCAAGGGACTCGGCTCGGATCACCAAATCCAGGGCATTGTGTCGTTCGACGGCAATCTTCGCGTCAAGGTCGGCGAATAAGATCGCATCGCCGGCCATCGCCACCTCGAGCCATTTCGAATCGCCGAGATGGGCGGGAAGGGAGAGAAGGGCCTTCGCGATGTTGAGCCGACCGGATTCGAGGGCCCTCGCGCGAGTTCGGTCGCTTGCAGCCAGGTCTTCGGCAACGACGAAAGGTCGTTTGTGCGGCGCCACAGCGAACGGCGGCAACGTTACCTCCGAGATCGCGTAGTGGCCCCCAAGGGCCTCGGGCACGTTGGGCGCGACCGGGGCCTTTCCAGGCGCTCGCTCGTCGCCGCGTTCGAAGACGAACGTCTTGGCTTCGAGGTCAGCGTCAAAGGCTCGCGCCAAGCCGACCTTGTTTGTGTCGGCCTCGCCGGGAAGGCGGTCGATCCGGACCTTGTGGGGCTCGAAGATCGCCCGGAATTCGTAGTAATCACGCTGCCGGATCGGGTCGTACATGTGGTCGTGGCAGCGGGCGCAGCCGAGAGTCAAACCGAGAAATGCTTGCGACGCGTGATCGACCGTTTCTTGCAACCATCTTTCACGACTAAGAAGTTTGTAGTTGCGAACGAGAAAACCCGTGGCGCGAAGCGCGTCGGTCGATTCGGGGGCCAATTCGTCTCCCGCGAGCATGGCCAAGACCATTTGGTCGTAACCGACGTTCGCGTTGAGTGAGTCGACCACCCAGTCGCGCCAGCGCCAGATGTGGGGCTGGCTATCACGGACTTGGGTCCCGTAGCCGGCCCAGTCGCTGTAGCGCCAAACGTCGAGAAAATGCCGGCCCCAGCGTTCGCCGTACTGGGGCGAGTCCAAGAGGCGATCGACCAGGCGTTCGTAAGCGTCCTCGCGATTGTCTTTGAGGAAGAAATGCAGTTCATGGGCGCTTGGCGGAAGGCCAGTCAAGTCGATCGTGACCCTTCGCAGGAGCGTCGCCTTGCGGGCCTCGGGATTAGGAGCGATGCCCTGCCCTTCGAGTTGGGCCATCACGAAGAGGTCGATCGGATTATGGATCGCGTTCGAGTCGCGTACCGCCGGGAGCGCGGGTCGCTCGACTCTCTCGAGCGGACGCCAAGCGTAGCCTCTAGGCCGCGCGAGGAAGGCCCCGACCTTCCTGTTGCCTTCGACCAATTCGGCCGCGGTGGGCACGTCCTCGGCCTCGCCAGGGTTATGGCCGGTCAGCAGTTCCAGCAGGTTCGGGGCCCCGTCGGCGTCGCTGTCCTCATTCGCGATCGCCTCCAAGCGGGCGATCAGGTCGGTCGGTGCGCCCGCTTCTTTCCGCTCGCGACGAAGGACCTTCAGCCGCCGGCCGAAGGCGTTATGGGGTTTCACTCCGAGTTCCAGCGACTCGACCGCTTCCTCAGACGATTGCGGTTGATGGCAGGTCCGGCAATCATTGAGCCTGGTGGCGAACCCAGCGCCGATGAAGTCGGCCAGGGCCTTGCGGTGCGACGGTCGGGCCTCGGCCCGAAGGGTGCAAACGCCCGCCAGGCAGCAAGCGAGGACGAAAACGCGGCGCGAATCAATCGCCATCGAGCACCTCCAGGCGCAGGTCGCGGAAGCGGACTTCCATGGCCCCGCCCGCGTGCAGTTGCAGGGCGAAGATGCCGCGCTTTGCACCTGTCGGGTCATCGATCAGATTGCAGCGCTTGCCATTGATCTTGGTCTCGATCCGAGTTTTATTCGCGATTACTTCATACGTGTTCCATGCACCCGCTTGCACGTGGGAGTCGCCTGGTTCCTTACCCAGCAGACCACGACCGTTTTCCTCGTAGATTTTGCCCCACCATCCCAAGCCGATATCGGCTTGATGGCCCTTCATCTCACCGTCGGGTAGCGGCCCGCTACGAAGCTGAAGGCCGCTGTTCCCATCGTTGGGCGTCAACTTCACTTGGAAAGTCAGGCGGAAGTCGGCCGCCGCGAGATGACTGCGGAGGAACTCGTTCCGCTTCAATCCGGCGCTGGTGCCGACGATCTCACCGTTCTCGACTCGCCAGAGCTTGGCCTCACCGTCCCAGAGCGAGAGGTCGCGACCGTTGAAGAACGACGGCGCGTTCTCTTTCGTGGCGAGCATGGGAACCTGGCCCGGGCCGGCGAGATAGGCCACGAGGGACCGCACCTCGTGTTCGGTCATGGTGTCCCATTGACCTTCGGGCATCATCGACTGATCGCTCATCTTGCGTTCTTCGATCTCGCCCTTGGGCACGATCACGGTATCGTTGGCCGTCACCAGCGTGACCGCGTCTTTGTCCTCGGCGCGGATGAGCCCGGTCAGGACTCGGCCATCCGTCAAGGCCAGCACGTGGGCCTGATAATCTTTGCCAATAAGTGCGGAAGGGTCGAGCACGTTGGAGAGTACATAATCGAGGTCCGCTCGGTTTGATCCTGTTAGGTCGGGTCCGACGTTGCCGCCGACGCCGAAGAGCAGATGGCAAGAACCGCACGTTTTCGCGTAGACGGCGCGGCCGAGCATGGGATCGGGGGCCTTCGCCGGCTTCGCCGAAAGCAGCGTTTTGTACTTGGCGATGACCTTCGCCTTGTCTTCCGACGTGTCGCGCGCGGCACCCCAAACGGCGGCGATCCGGGCGTCAAGGTCTTTGTTCTTGTGGTTCCGCATTTGGCGCACGAGGTCGGCGGTAACGTCGGTTGAGGCGACCTTCTTTTCGGCGACCGCCGCCAAGAGGGCCATCGACCAGGCCGGGCGCGACGTGAGCGTCCCGAGGGCGTCCCGACGCTCGGCCGCTGGGAGCTTCGCGTAAGTCGCGAGGATGGCGATCGGGTTCTTGGGGTCTTCGTAGCCGGCCAGGCCGCGAAGGGCCGGACCGCGAAGGTCAACGTCGTTGAGCAAATCGCGCAGGGTCGCGTCGAGGTTCGGGTCTTTCACTCGCAAGAGCGAGGTCAAGGCATCGCGTCGCGCGTTCGGGTCGAGCTTCGTGTTGCCGGCGATCTCGCGCAGCGCGGCCAGGGCGGACGGGTCGCCGAAGGTCGTGGCCAGCGCCAGGGCCTGGGCCCGGACTTGCGTGTCGGCCGATTCAAGAAGGGCCTTCGAGACAGCCGGCCAGCCCGCGGGCATTTCCACTTGTCGGCGGCCACGCAAGGCCGTGTTGATCCCTTCGAGGATCGCCAGATGCTCGGCAGGCCGCTTCACCTTGCCGAGTTGTTCCACAAGAAGGTTGAGGGTTGCGTTTGTGCCAATTGTCCCAATCCGGCGCGTCATATACGAAAGAACGAGAGGGACCTTCGACTCGCTCGCGAGTTGGGCCGCCCGCGCCGTGTCCTCCTCGGCGAGGGGCTCGGCGGCGTACCAGTACATCAACGGGAGGTTGTGGTCTTCCGCATCCTCGCGATGGGAGAGAAGGCCCTCAAGGACCGGCCGACGATCGGTCATCGGCAAGCGCTGACAGGCGGAAGCGAGGTAAAGCCGAACGACGGGGGACGTGTCCGACTTCGCCATCGAGGCGAATTGCGCCAAGGTCTTGTCGTCTGGCCGTCCCTTCTCGCAGGCCAATTGGACGGCCCAGGCGCGAACGTACGGCGCACCGTCGTTCAAAGCTCGCTGGACCTGTCCGTCGCTCAATCCACCGAGAGCGTGCAGGGCCCAAAGGGCCCGCAATCGCGCCGGCGCCTCGCCCTCGTTCTCTTTGTTCGTGAAAGCCTTGGTCTCGAGTTCGCTCACGACTCGCGTCCGCTCGGCACTATCAAGTTGCCCATTGTTGGCGCGTTCCTGAAGGAGCCTTCTCGCCTGTCGGGATGACCATTCGACGCTGCCCGTCGCGAGTCCCGCCAACTCCAAGGCAGACCGTCGATTGAGGTCAACTCGACTCGCGGGCGCGTCGCCGTAAGAGACCTTGAAGACGCGGCCGTTGGTCCGATCGTGGGCCTTCGGGTCGGTCAGGTGGCATTGGTTCTTGTCGTACCAATCGATCATGTAGACGTTGCCGTCGGGCGCCGTGCGGAAGTAAAGCAGTTGCGACCATCGATCATTGGCGAGCAGGAAGTCGGGGGCGTGATGACCAACGAAGCCTGAGCCCTTCCGCTCCAACGTGTCGCGATTGAGTCGCGCCCCGTGGATGTTGTTCATGAAGATCGAGCCGCGGTACTCGGCCGGCCATGTCGGGTCGAGGTAGATCAAGGCGCCGGCGTGGGCATGGCCGCCGCCCGCCGCGTCGGAGCGGTTGTTGCCGGAATGGGGGGTCGCGCCCAGATAGTGGACGTGGTCGCCGATGTTCTTGATGTCATCGTAGGTATGGGGATTATAGTGCTGACCTGCCTGGCGCTGGTATCGACCACCCTGTATCATGTGATAGAGGTGCGGGATCACGCAGGCGGTGATGAAGCACTGGCCGTTCGCGTCGAAATCGACCCCCCAGGGGTTGCTCGTCCCGTGGGCGAAGACCTCGAAGACGTGGCGTGTGGGATGGTAGCGCCAAACGCCCGCGTTGATGAGGGTTCGCGCGGCATCGGGCGCGCCCGGCTTGCCCACCTTGGAATAAGTGAATACGCCGTGGCAGCCGTAAAGCCAGCCGTCGGGCCCCCATATGAACGAGTTCAAGGTCTCGTGCGTGTCCTGGAAGCCCCAGCCATCCAGGAGCACTTGCGGCGGGCCGTCGGGCACATCGTCGTGGTCCTTGTCTGGGATGAACAGCAGGTTCGGGGCGGCGCCCACCCAAACGCCACCGAAGCCCACTTCCAGGCCGCTCACCAGATTGAGCTTGTCGGCGAAGACCTTGCGGGTGTCGAACTTACCGTCGCCGTTGGTGTCTTCGAAGATGAGGATGCGGTCCCTGGCCTGGCCTTCGGGGAGACGAATGGGATAGGAATAAGCCTCCGCGACCCAAACGCGCCCTCGCTCGTCGACTGTCATGGCGATCGGTTGCACGATATCGGGCTCGCCGGCGAAGAGTGTCGCCTTGAAGCCGGGTGGCAACGTCATGGCCTTGGCCGCGTCCTCGGGCGCAAGGCCGTCATGAGCGTAGGCGTCGATCTTCGAAGCGGCGGCGCGGGCCGGGACGTTCGGACGCGTCTCGTGGAAGCGGAAGTCATCGAAGTTCAGATGTCCCCAGTGACCCGTGTGGTTGTCCACGAGGCGAATGGCGATCGGCTTGCCCAGGTGCGCGGAAAGGTCCACCGCGACCGGCTTCAAGTTCTCGGTCTCGTCGCCGGTGACTCGAACGATCATCTGGTTCGTGTCGGTCCGAAAGAGTTCGACGCAGGTCGTTTCGTGAGGGCCGCCCGCGACGAGGAAGCTGGCGAATGGTTGCTTCACCACGAAGGGCACCGACGTGAGGGTACCCCGAGGCGCGTCGCCCGCCCGTTCGAAACCGCCGACCCAGTATCGTCCGGTGTGGTCGGAACGCATGTCGGACCGTCGCTTCTGGACGGTGTCCCCGTCGATCGGTTGATTGGCGAACGCCGTCCCTTCCGCGACCCAGTCTTGAAGGGTCCCCGTTTCGAAGTCCAAATTGAGCTTGCGACCGGCGGCGTCGGTGGGAGTGCTCCCCCCTCGATCGGCATTGATCTTGGCGGATTGGGCGTGGAGCCAGTTGCCGGTGGCGTAACACGCGAGGAGTACGGCGAACGACCAGCGGGCGAGGGTGAGACGCATGGTGGGACCTCGGCGGGCGGGAGGGCGTGGACCCGAAGATCGCGTCAGGATAGCACTTCCTGAACCCACGGGAAACTCTTCGTGTACGATGTTCAGGATCGCGCGCAGCCACGGCAAGCGGCGTCTCTATCAATCATGAACATTGAGGACTTCTTTGATGACCGACCCCGACGACTGGTGGCGTACCTTCTTCACAGGCGCGGCGGCGGCCTGTTGGCTGGCCGTCCCGACGGAGGAGCATACTCGCCAAGAGGCCGACTTCGTGGAGCGGGCCCTGAACGTCGCGCCGCGATCGCGCTTGCTGGACGTGCCTTGCGGCGGTGGTCGCCACTCCGCGGAGCTCGCCCGACGCGGTCACCTGATGACGGGTTTGGACATCTCGTCAGAGTTCATCCAAACGGCCCGAGCGCGTGGCGTGGACGTCACCTGGGAAGAACGCGAGATGCGCGACCTTCCCTGGCGGGCCCACTTCGACGGGGCCTACTGTCTTGGAAACAGCTTTGGATATCTCGATGACAAAGGGAATGCCGACTTCCTCAAAGCGGTCGCGCGGGTCCTTCGTCCCGGCGCGCGTTTCGTTTTCGAGACCGGCTATGTCGTCGAGTCGCTCATACCGAGCTTTCAAGAACGGGCATGGTATCCCGTCGACGACCAGTTTCTGCTGGCCCACCGACGCTTCGAGCCGGCCGAGGGTCGAATCCACGTCGAGTACACGTTCGTTCGAGACGGTGCCATCGAACGAAGGTCGATGTCCGCGCGTGTGTACATGTATCGCGAGATCATGGAACTGATGAAGGGGGCCGGCTTCACGAACGTCGTCGGCCTGGGGTCGCGTGACGGGGCCCCTTATCGTCTGGGCTCGCCCCAGCTCATCGTGGTGGGTGAGGCGACGGCTGGGGCATGATGGACCGCTCGCGAAGACCTGGGCGGTCGAACAAGTCGAAGAGGTGCGGCCGGGCGCCTCCAGGCAACTTCGTTTGATCTTGATCGGATCGTGCTTGATAGTTGCTTCCGAATCGGCCCTCCTTCACCGCGAGTCGCATCGATGAGTCCCGTCTTCGCCGGGCCTTCTTGGGAGATCACGCGATGCGCCACGTCCGGTCTTTCGGGTCCTTGATCGCTTTGGGAATGATCGCCGCCTGGGGATCGCCGGCCTCGGCCCAAGTCAGGACGGTCGATGATCTTGTCGCGCTGTCCCCCGCGCAACTCGACGCCCTTTACGCCCAAGCGGGCCCCGGGGGAGTGCCGGTGGGACCTGTGCGTGGTCGCGTGATCGCGGCGCCCGGACAACCCTGGGCCGAGCACGCCTCCAAGGGGGCCAAGTTCATCTGGCAAGGGAAGGTCTTCTGCCCGATGGACGGCTCGGCCACGAACCGCTTCTTCTTCAAGCAGGTGGTGCGAGGGATGGTCTCTTACGCCCCAAGCTGGCGCGACGGCCGACCGAGCCTCATCATTGATTACACGCAGACATCACACGTCTATCGGAACGTGCGCGACGAGATCCGAGAGGTCGCGCCGGGGGTCTATCTCGGCCTGATGTTCGACGTCCAGCCCGAGCCGAGGTTCACGCAGTACTTCGCGTTCCAGGCGGGCCAGTGGTAGGCGATCAAAGAACGACGGTGGAAAGGGCCCGGCGTCAGGCCCTCGAGCGACGAAAGCTCCTTGGTTGTGTTCCAGGGCCGAAACCGGGTGAACACCATATCGGAGCGGCTCAGGGCGGGTCTCCTCGCCAAGAATGCTCGTGGTCGGCTGACGCGCTTGTTCCCATGGCGACACGTCCACTGATTCGGCATAGGTCCGGCGCCTTCGGGTGGCGGAAGAGGGGTCAGGTGGCAGAAAAGGGGTCATTCCACTTCTTCGCTTTCCTTTCCTTGGCGGAATAAGCAGAATGACCCCCATCGGTTGAAGGGAGAAGTGGAATGACCCCCATCTTCCCTACGTTTCAGGACCTTCGGGTCCGTGCCCGCACTCGAAAAAACAGGACCGGCGCGGCGCAGGCCGATGCGATCAAGCCCAGCGTTAGGGCCGGCGGCTCGGGGACGACTCGCAGGTTGTACGTGATGTTCTGCACGTTCGGCGGCGAGCCGTTGTAGAACCCCGACGGCGTGGCCGTGCCGCCGAATTGAAGGGTGTAGTTGCCGACCGCCAGGGGCGAGAGCATCAGCCACCAGCCGCGTTGGACCGAGTCGATTGGTCCCGTGTAGTCGCCTCCGGTGAAGATGCCCCCCGGGGGAAAGTTCATCACGAAAATCGTCGGCGAAAGCTGCTCCCAGTTGTTCAGGTCGCCGCCGCCGGCCAGATTGTTGCCGTTGAGACGGGCGTAGAAGGCCGACCCGACCCCCACGAACTCGATGACGTCTCACCGCATGCCGTCGTAAGTCGGGCCGAAGGCCGAATCCAACACGGTGGTCAAGCCGTTGGCCAACGGGAAGAAGAGGTGCTGATTGTCGCGGACGGTGGCCGTGCGCGTGACGGGCCCGTCCCCGGCGAAATGGCCAGCCAGGAAGAAGACCTGACCCTGATCTCCCTGAGAGGAATACGCACCGGTGAGGTCCGACACAGGGTTCGTGGCCTCAGGATACTGCGCCACCCAGTTCCACCATTGCTCGGCCCACTGGTTCTGGGTCCGGCCGGCGACCACGGCCCCCGGGGGGAGCAAATCGGCATGGACCTGGACCGAGAAGACCGCCGCGATCGCAAGGACGCCGAGGACTCGGGGAATCGAACGCTTCATGTGGAAACTCCAAGATGAGGCCGCGCGGGCCGACTCGACGGGAAGAAACGCTTCAGCCCGAACGCCTCGATCGCGCGCATTCGGGCTCTCGACATTGAGACGGAACGACCATGCGTTCGCGAGCCCCCTAAACAGGGGGGGGTGGACGGTTAATCGTCCGCCGCGATCGCGGTAATCTCTTGTCGGGACTCATTCATCGGGTCATGCTGGGTCGTGTCGCGAGTCTCGTTGAGGTCTCCATCGTATGAGCAAGTCCCATCGCTTAGGCTTCGAGGAAGTCCGACGGGTCTTTCGTCTTGTCGGCCACTGTCGCGACGTGGGGCACGACTTCCGAGGCTGGCTGCAAGTGGCCGTCGGCGGTCTTCGAGAGCAAACCGGCGCGGTCATGGCGTGCGTCGGGCATCTCACCGATTGGCCTCCCGTACGACCGTCCACACCCGGAATCGACCTCTTCGACGTGGGCTGGGGCTCGCCCGGAGAGCGGGCCGAATGGTTGAAGATGATCGCCGAGGGCCGGCACGCCCGGCATCTCACGGCCCAGGCCGTCTTGGCCATCCCCGGCGAGTTGGTCGTCCGATCGCGCTCGCAGGTGGTGCCCGATCCCGTCTGGAAACGTTGCGCCGAGCGGAACGACGACAGCCGACGTGTCGGTCAGGACGACACCATGATCGCCCTCAACCGGATCTCGGGAGGACCGAGCCGACTCGTCTTCTCGCTCAACCGGGCGCTTGGAGAGCGAGCGTTCCACCCCCGCGAGCGAGCGTTCCTGCGCTTGTTCTGCCGAGAGCTCTTCGCGCTGCCCGCACCGGCCCTGGTCCGGAATGACCAGGGCCCGCTCGCGCGGCTCTCCCCCCGGTCGCGGGACGTTCTGCTGGCCTTGGTCGAAGGGGACGGCGAGAAGCAGGTCGCGCTCCGTCTGGGGATCAGCAAACACCGCGTCCACGACCTCGTCAAGGCCCTGTATCGCGCCTTCGGCGTCTCGAGCCGCGCGGAGCTGATCGCGGCCTACTACCGACGTCGTCTCACAACGAGGGACTGATCGAGGCCGGAAAAGGAGCCAGGGCGGAATGGCGTAACTTAGCCGCAAATCCTGTTTAAATCAAGGGTTACAGGTGGATTCCAGCTTGCCGAATCGAGACAATACTAATATGTTCGATTAATTGACTCAGAGCGGTCCCCGAAAAATCAGCCGCACCTAAGACTCTGCATGTCGTCATTTATCGTGATCGGGCCGAAGGCATTGCTGCGTAAGCCCCTCGTTCACAGCGGATGCGGATTAGGCACAAGTTCATGCCATTCCAGAATGACCCCTTTTTCCCTCCTGGTGTCCCTATCTCAAGACCTTTCGGGCGCGAATTCGTGGCCGTCCCGGGTGAAGTTCCTGCGTTCGACCGTCGGCCCGAATCGGGTTGCCTTCCCCTCGGTGCTGGAAGTTCGCCTGCACGGGTCCCTTGTTTCCTCGACCAGACATGGGCAAAATGAAATCGGCGCTCCGCTCTCGACGGGCGGACGCCGTGGCTCATGACGGCCCACCGTGCTCGCACACGGGCGGGCTTTTTCATGCCCGTGTTCGCGAACCGGTGGGCGCGAAAGGAGGTAGCTATGCGCTACGCTCAGACCCACCCGTTTGCGTTCGTGTTCCACAGTCGCGCGGGACCTTCCCGGAGGGCCGCGTTCCTGGGGGTGCTGGAAGACCTCGAACCGCGTGCCCTGCTGTCCGGCGACCCGATCGCCGCCCTCGTCGCCGAGGTCCAGGTCGCGGACTACACGGGCGTCTTCGCCGGCCTGCCCGTCGATCAGGGCGCCCAGCGAGGGTACAACGCCGACAAGACGCCCCAGGCGGGGCTCGTGGCGGCCCGGACCACGATCCTCAATGCGTTGACCAGCGCCTTGGGGCCGGGAGGGGGCACGGTCACGACCCAGTCGTTCACATCGGGGGCATTCACCGGCGTGAACATCGTCGGAGTCCTGCCGGGACACGGACCCAACCGCAATCAGCAGGTCCTCATTGGGGCCCACTACGACTCCGTCCAGAACGCAGGCGCGGACGACGACGCCAGCGGGGTGGCCGGCCTGATCGAGGCCGCGAAGGTCATGGGAGACGGGGGCCACCTGTTCGATCGGACGATCGTCTTCGTGGCCTTCGACCAGGAAGAGGCCAGGGCCAACGGATCGTCGCAAGGAAGCCGCGTTTACGCGACCGCGGCGCGCAACGCCGGGACGTCCATCGCGGGCACCTACGTGATGGACATGATCGCGTTTAACGCGAACCCGGCCCGCCCGGTCGTGACTGTGGGCTATCCCAGCTTGCTGCCCTTCGGCAGCTCGGCCGCCCTGGCCAGTGAGGTCGCCTATGCCTACAGGACCTACACCGGGCTGAAGAACGTGAACGTCCGGACGACCCTGGACCGGACCGACGCCTACTCCTTCTACCAGAAGGGATACGCCGGCGTCTCGACGGTCGAGGCGCTGAACCTCCTCAATCCGGTGAACCCTTACTATCACACGAACAACGACTTCTATCGCCGGGCCGACGGGACGGTCCAGACCCTCAACGGCCGCGCGTACCTCGACTTCGCTTACGCGACGGACATGACTCGCGGCACGGTGGCGGCCGCCGCCGCGAAAGCGCAATTCGTCACGGGACCGAACTCCAGGAGTATGCACGTCCATGGGGGCACGAGCGTCCCGGCGACCCATCAGCCCTGGATCTCACTCGTCCAAGCCTTCCTGTCGGAGACGACCCCGATCGTTCGTTTCCGGGGCCTTCGAACGTTTTCGCGCCGCGCTTGAAGATCGCGGGACTCGGCCTCCGTAGCGGCCTCATGGCGCCACGGAGGGCCGAGGACACGGGCCCCGCCCGGCGTTTGGGGGCCTCACGTGAAGCCTGCCCCACCGGACTCGCCACGCAATGCGCCGTTTGTGTCCGGTTCGTCTCGCGCCGGTCCCGAGTTTTCTTCCACGACCCCGCGACCTCGGACCTCGGGCAAGGACCGAACGAAAGCGCGATGGCCGAGCCCGGGGCGAAGGCGTCCGGCCCATCAGTCATCGCGTCGTCGCGCCGCCCCGCTGGATCAGCGTTTCCGCCTCGGCGCGGGACCGGGGCAGCTCGTCCTCGTCGGGCCGGTCCCGGTCGAGCCAGGATACGGCCTTCTCGTGCCACGCAAGAGACTCCGCCCGATCGCCCTTCCGCCCGTGGGACATCGCCAGGAAGAGCCGGTCGGCGGGCGATCCGCCCTTCCAGCCTCGTGGCGGGTCAAGTTTCCATGGCGACTCCTCTCTTCGCGCGGCGCAGGCACCACGCGAGCCCGTGGCCGCAGATCCCGAGGATGGCCAAGGTCAGGCTCGACGGCTCCGGGACGGTCGCGACCGTGTAGCGGACTTGGCCAAAGTTGAACCCGCCCGAGCCGGACGAAGACGTGAGGGTCACGCTCGTGAACGGGTCGGTGGTCGTTGACGCGGCGAAGAGTCGCGCGCCGCCGGGGGCCACGAGCCTCTGGGAGATCGTGCCGACCAGGGTGCCGCCGTCGAAGAAGGTGGCCGTCAGGGTGAAGTTGGGGTTGAGAAAAGAGGTCCCGTTGTTCGACTGCATCTCCACGCCGAACGTGCTCAGCGCCTGGTTGAAGGTCAAAGTCCGAGAAAGCTGGAACTGCGAGAAGAGCACTGCCGGGGCGGTCGCCTCCACCGTCGGCGGGTTTCCCCAGCCGAAGACGCCGGGGCCGACACTGGCGACCGTCGTCGGGGCCGATAACGTGATGGTCAACGTACCATCGCTGATCGCGTTAGAGACCGTCCCCTGGGCCCCGATGATCGGGACCTTGGAGGTGGTCGCCTGGTAAGCGGCCGTCGGTGTGGGCACGACCAGGAAGTCGCCGCGCGCCCACCCGGAAGCGGCGGCCAGCGCGGCCAGAGTCAGTGCCGGGATGCGCGATGTGGGTCTCAGTCGGGTCATTGTCATGGTCCCCGGAGTTCGTGTTTCGAATTCTGTCGCTTTCGACAACGATCCGCGCGGACGTGGTGGCCGCCGTCTCACGACACGTTGAAGGGATTGGTCGTCGTGCTGGTCAGGCCCGCGCTGGAGATCCGGATCAGGTACCCCTTTCCCTTCCTGTTCAACGTCAGGTTCGAGAAGGTGACATACCCGTTGACGGCGGTCATGGTGGTCGTACCGCCCAGCGTGGAACCGCCGGGGTTCTTCGCCACGGACACCGTGACGGAGTTCGCCGCGGTGGTGACGACGTTGCCGTACGCGTCAGAGATGGCCGCCTGGACGACGAACGCGGTGTTCCGGCTCACCGTCTCGGGCCCGTCGATGAAGACCAACTGCGCCGCCGCCGCAGGCGTCACTGCGATGGCGGTGGTCGTGGCTGGGGCGAGGCCGGCGCCGGAGACAGACAGCGTGTAGCCGCCCGCGGCCTTGTTCAGCCAGAGGTTCGAGAAGGTCGCGAAGCCGTTGGACGCCGTCGCGGTCAGCGTGCCGCCGAGCGCGGTGCCGCCGGGGTTGCTCGCCAGGGCGGCGGTGACCGTGCCGTTGTAGGAGGAGAGCAGGTTGCCCGAGGCGTCAGTCGCCTCCACGGTCAGGCCGAAGGTCACGCCGGCCGTCACGCTCGATGGGGGCTGAGCCGTCACGACGAACTGCGGCACGGGCTGCGCCGAGCCGAGGTAGCGGTTGACGCTTAAGTCGCTGTAGGTGGCTCCGGAGCTGCTGGCCCCGGACGTGAGAATGTTGCCGTCCGGCTGGACCGCCACCGAATAGGCCGTGTAGCTCGTGTCAGTCACGATGCCGCCGTTGCCGAATGTGCTGTCGAAGTTGCCGGAGGCATCGAGTCGGACCACGCGGCTGTCCAAGGAATAGGCGGACCCCACCGCGACGATCCCACTGAGCACCCCTCCACTGACCTGGACGGCCACGCCTCTGGCGATCGATCCCGGGCCGAGGTTGAGTCCGAGCATGCCGCCGTTGCCAAACTGTGTATCAAGCGTACCGTCGGCGTTGAGCCGGCTCAGGGCGAACCCCCTGCCAGATGAGCCCACCGGCCATTGCCCGGCCACATCGATCTTCCCATCCGGCTGGATTGCGACCGAATCGGCTCCGTAGGCCGTGCTCGCGTTCTGACTGATGAAGACGATGCCGGAGCCGCCGAAGCTGGTGTCGAGAGATCCGTCCGGGTTGTACCGTGCGACCGTGGCCCAGCTTCCCGTCGTCGAGCTCTGGCCGGCGACGCCGACCGTGACGATCTTGCCATCCGGCTGGAGGGTGAGGCCCAGGATGACGGAGTTGGCCTGTGGGGTCGTGGGCCGGTAGATCGTGAACACTTTCCCGCCGTTCCCGAAGGTCGGGTCGAGGGTGCCGTCGGGGTTGTAGCGCAGGAGGAACGCCTCGTCGTAGCCGCCGGGCCCCGAGGTGCTGTCTCCCCCGACGACGATCTTGCCGTCCGGCTGCACGGCGACGCCGGCTAGGGCGTCGCTCCCCGAGCCGCTGCCGGCCGTCACCACGCCCGTGCCACCGAAGGTGGTGTCGAGCGTTCCATTGTTGTTGAAGCGGACGGCCTGTAATCGGTAGGGGGTGCCGACGACCCAGCCGACCTCTAGGATCTTGGGCGCGTTCGGGATGGCGGGGTCGGGGTCGAGCGCGGCCCCAACGAGGATACCTCCAAGGGTCGCCCTGGCCACGCCTCCGCTACCGAATGTCGCGTCGAGCGTGCCGTTCGTATTGTAGCGGGCCGCGCCCCATGTCCGGGGGCTGGTTTGTCCCAATCCCGCGGCGACGATTTTCCCGTCTGGCTGGAGTAAGACGGTCGACGCATTGTCGGTTGCATTGGTGAACGAGGTGACCACGTGTCCTCCGGTGCCGAAGGTCGGGTCGAGTGTGCCGGCGGTCGCGAGCAGGGCGCGGCCTTCGAGGGTTTCGAGCTGCGGACGGCGTCGCGTCTTGGTGCGTGTGGTCATGGGCGGTCTGCTCCGGCGCTTGGCCCTGCGCGGCAGGGCGGTCCCGCCCGGCGTTTGGGGGCCTCACGTGAAGCCTGCCCCGCCGGACTCGCCACGCAATGCGCCGTCCGCGCCCGGTTCGTCTCACGCCGACCCGAATTTCCTTCCGACGCGGGCCGGCGCTTAGGGCGCGAAGGCGTCCGACCCGTCGGGCATCGCGCCGTCGCGCCGCCCCGGCTGGATCAGCGCGTCCGCCTCGGCGCGGAACCGGGCCAGCTCCTCGTCGTCGGGCCCGTTCCGGTCGAACCAGGCGACGGCCTTCTCGTACCAGTCGCGGGCCTCGGCCCGGTCGCCCTTCTGCCCGTGGGCCATCGCCAGGAACAGCCAACTCGCCGCGGAGCCGCCGTCTGTCAACTCCAGTGACTGGGAAAGAGCATGGATCGCCTCGTCCCAGGCGCGAGCCCGGTACTCGGCCACGCCGAGCGTGACCCAGATCCGGCCCGCCCTGGGTTCCAGTGCGACCCCCTTCCGCGCTAGCTCGACCGCTCGCGACGGATCGCGGTACGACGGGTCGGGGCAGGTGGCCAGGAACCAGGCGAGGTCGGCGCAGGCGCCCGCGTCGTCACCCGTCAGCGTGCCCCCGTCGCGCCGGGTCTGACGGTCGAACTCGGCCGCCTCGGCCCATCGCCGCACGTCCCTCAAGAACTTCCAGAGGTCCATCCGGGCGCCCGCGAGGTCCTTCCGGTAGGCGGGGACCGTCGGGAACTCGGCCGCGAGCCCGGACTGGACCGAGACGGCCTGGCGGAAGGCCTCTTCGGCCGCCGGGAACCGTTGCAATTCCAGGTTGAAGATCGCGACGTTGCGCAGGTGGGCCACCCGTTTGCTGCGGTACTCGGGGTCGTCGGGGAACTCGGCCGCGAGCGCTTCGGAAGTCTTCAAGGCCAGGCGGGAGGTTTCCTCGGCCTCCTCGAGCCGCCCGCTCATGGCGAGTGCTGTGGCGAGGTCGTTCCGGGCGATCGAGAGTTCGTGTCGGTACGCGGGGACCTTCGGAGACTCGCCCGCCAGCGCCTCGAACAGACCGACGGAGCGCTGATAGGCACGGACAGCCTCGTCACGGCGCCCCACGAAGCCGAGCAGGATGCCGAGCGACGTGAGGCTGTGGCCCAGCTCCTTCCGGTAGTCGGGGACGGCCGGGAACTCGGCCGCCAGCGCCTGGAGGAGGTCGATCGACCGACGCAGCACTCGCTCCGATTCCTCCGGCCGACCCGTGTCGGCGAGGAGGTCGCCGAGGGTGCTGCATCCATAGGCCAGGCGGGCTCGGTGCTCGCGTTCTCCGGGAGGCGGGGTTACCAGACCTTCCCAGAGCCCGACGGCCAGGCGGAGCAGGTGCTCGGATTCTTCCGACCGACCGGGGAGGTCTCGGAGCATGGACCCGAGGTCATGGAGGGAGAGCGCCAGCCCGTCGCGGTAGGCCGAGGCGTCGGGGAAATCGGACCGGAGGGCCTCGCGCAGCGCGATCGCCCGGCGGTGCGACTGCTCGGCCTCGACTGGGTGGCCGGTCCGGTCGAGCAGGGCTCCGAGATTGGTCAGGATGCGAGCGAGATCGTCGCGGTAGACGGCGTTGCGTGGGAAATCGCCGACGAGTTCGTCTTGGAGCCCGATGGCCCGGCGGTAGGCTGACACCGCGGGGTCGTTTTCCCCCAGCTTCTGGAGGATGTCGGCGGCGCGCCGAGCTGCCTCGGCCGCGGCGGCGCGAGCCGCGGGGTCGGTGCCACGGTCACGCGCGAAGTCCTCATAGAACGCCAGCGCCTTCAGGAGAAAGTCCCGCTGGACCGGTTCCAGCTTCGCCCGCTGGGAGAGCCATTTCTCGGCGACCTCCGTGTACATCTCGTCGACGGCGCGACGGGCCCGGTCGCGCTGGGCGACCGCCTCGGCCCTGGCACGACCGGCGATCACCGCGCTCCAGAGGCTGACGGTGATCCCCGTGACGAGCGCCACGGCAACGAGAAAGGTCGTGGTCAGGGCGGCCCGATAGCGGCTCGCGGTCTTGCGGAAGCGATACCACGCCGACGGTGGCCCCGCCTCCACCGGGTCGGCGTCGAGGTGGCGCTGGACGTCACGGGCCAGCCCGTTGGCTGTCTCGTAACGCCGGCCCGGGTCCTTCTCCAGGGCTTTCATCACGACCCAGTCGAGGTCGCCGCGCAGGAGCTTCGTCAGTCGGGCCGGCTCGGTCGCTCGGACGGCGGCCACCGAGGGCAATCGGTCGCCGGTGCCACTCAAGCGGTTCGAGGGCTTTGGCGGGTCCTCCTCGCGGACCCGCCGCAACACCTCGTTGAGCGCGGCGTGCGCGAGCGAGTCGCGGTCGATCGGGGTGGTCCCTGTCAGCAGCTCGTACAACAGCACGCCCAGGCTGTAGACGTCGGTTCGGGTGTCGACGTCGGGGCCAGCGCCGGCCTGCTCGGGGCTCATGTACTCGGGCGTGCCCACCAGGGCGCCTGCGAGGGTGACGGTGGCCCGCCCGGTTAGCCCCGGCTCGATGGCCTTGGCGACCCCGAAGTCGATCACCTTGGGCACGGCCTTGCCGTCGATCTCGGCCACCAGCACGTTCGACGGCTTCAGGTCGCGGTGGATGATCCCCTTCTGGTGCGCGTGCTGCACCGCCTGGCAGACCGGGATGAACAGCTCGAGCCGCTGCCGCGGGGCGAGCCGGTGGGCGTCGCAGTAGCCGGTGATCGGCACGCCGTCGATCCGCTCCATCACGAAGTACGGGCGGCCGGCCGGGGTGGCGCCGGCGTCGAGCACCCGGGCGATGTTGGGGTGGTCCATCAGCGCCAGCGCCTGCCGCTCGGCCTCGAACCGGGCCACGACCTGACGGGTATCCATGCCCGGCTTGATCACCTTCAGCGCCACACGCCGGCGGACCGGCTCGCTCTGTTCGGCCATGAAGACCGTGCCCATCCCCCCTTCGCCGAGTGGTTCCAGCAGCAGATAGGGCCCCACGCGCGTTCCCGGCCCCTCCAGCGGGGCAGCGGCGGTCGTGTGGGGCAGCGTGCCGCCTTCGACCGGTGCGACGGCCGCCCGGTCGAGCAGGCTTTCGGGGCGATCGTGTGCGGCGAGCAGCGCCTCGACCCGCCGGCGCAGCTCGGCGTCACCCTCGCAGGCCGCGTCGAGGAAGGCGTCGCGATCGCCGGGATCGGTGATCCCGACCGCATCGAGGAAGACGTCCTTGGCTCGCGGGTTGGGAGTCGTCATGGGGCCTCCACTCATAACTCCTGTCCCCGCAATGCGCTATCGGGACTCGATCTGTCTCACCCGCCGTCCGGATTTGCCGAGGGCCCGCCGAGGACCTCGCACCGCACCCAGGCGCGGGCGTACGACCAGTGGCGGTAGGCGGTGGCCCGCGACATCCCGAGGGCCGCCGCGGCCTCCTCGACGCTCAGCCCGGCGAAGTAGCGGAGCTTGACCAGGGCAGCCGCCTGGGGGTCCTCGGCCCCGAGTCGTTCGACGGCCTCGTCGACGGCCAGGACCTCATCGGGCGGGTCGTCGATGGTCAGATCGGCATCCAGCAGGTCGACCCGGGGCCGACCGCCGCCGCGCTTCTGCCGCCCACGCCGGCGTGCCGACTCGATCAGGATCCGGCGCATGGCCTCGGCCGCGGCGGCGAAGAAGTGGC